>JBCCCA010000269.1:0-2251 GCA_039033735.1 Pseudomonadota bacterium | reverse complement strand
TTTGGTTCGCGCCGAACGGCTTGATGGACTATGCGCGCAAGGGCCGCCGGATGGCAGGCATGTATGCGCCCTGCTGGACTTTCGACGCCGAGACGCGATCAAGCTATCAGGGCCAGCGCGGCACCGTTTACACCGAGAAACGGACGGTGACGCGAAATGGGCGAAAAGAGACGGTCAATGTCTCAAAGGTGCGCTGGACCCGCGTACGTGGGCGCGTCGCGCGTTTCTTCGACGACGTTCTGGTCGTCGCCTCGACCGCGCTGCCTGATCGGTTTCGGAAAACGCTTGTTCACTGGGACCTAACACGGCTGGAACCTTATCAACCCGAATACCTGGCCGGGTTTCGGGCCGAAGCCTATACAATCGATCTTGAGGATGCGTTTGCCGAGGCCCGCGAGATCATGGATCGGCAAATTCGCCGCGACATCAAGTTTGATATCGGTGGGGATAGACAGCGGGTCGACCATGTGGACACAGACATGTCAGACATGACGTTCAAGCACGTCCTCGTCCCGGTGTGGATCGCAGCCTATAAGTTCCGAGGCCGCTCGTTCCGCTTTGTGGTCAATGGCCAAACCGGCCAGGTTGCGGGTGAACGTCCGTGGTCGGCGTGGAAGATTTTCTTTGCGGTTCTGGTCGGCCTGATCATTGCGGGCGTCGCCGGGTATCTTTACGCGCAAGGACAGGCTCAGGCGCGGTAATCCGAACGATCAGTTCAATCGATAAAGCTCACCGTCGGCAACACGGTACGATTTGCGATAGATCGTGTCGTTGCAGCGGAAGCTATAGACCACCTCGGATTGGGTGCGTGGACCGGCCAGCGATGTCATCATCCACCGTTCCATCGCTCGCGCGGCATCGGCTCGCTCAGCGTCAACCAAATCCACGGTTTCGCGGGTCGGCGCCGCAAGAAGCACATGATCCCACCCCTTCTCCTCCATCACCCGCGAAATCAGCGAGGGGACAAGAAGGACACTGGTTCCAAGCCAGGGAAAATCACTGAGGCCAAGCGATAGGACATCGTCATCTGACGTGCCCGCACAAAATGCGTTCGGCAGAATGTCGACCAGGTTTTGCTCTGCCGCGAGCAGGATATCCTCGGGGTCGAACCCGGCTGCGCGAACAGTCGTTTCGTTCAAGGTGGCCACGCAGTCGCCCTGATCAGCAAGAACAACCGTGATCAGATCACCCGGGCCAGGCCCGACCAGTGCATCCGCCACACCCGACTTGACCGCATCCAGATGTGCCCGGTGCCGGAACCCCGGATAGACGTTGTCATAGTCAATCTTCGGGGGTGCAACGGCCCGCTTTGCCAACCGAACGAACGTGTCGACCATTTCTTCGGCGGCAACTGGGGTCGCGCCTCGCAATTCTTGAACGATGTTGCCAAGATTAAGGACCAGTCGACCTGCTTCGGGGTGCGATACTGTAAGGCGAAAGGGTTGATCGTGACGTGCCTCAAGCGAAGTGCCGGGCAATGCCGCTTTGAGACGTTCAACAAGAAAAGCTCGGATCTCTTCGGCCGAATCTGTTCGTGGCGCGTTTAACCGATGCATGGCGTTACCTCGCAATACCTCTCACCTCTCGAACAGTCTGCCGGAAGATTACGCCGAAACTGAGGTCAGGCTTGGGAGTTGCTGTGGGGATAAAGCGGTCTTGTCAGCGCTAACACCACAATCTACTCAAGACCAAACAAGCGAGGTGCTCCATGATCCTGTGTTCCGGCGAAGCGCTTATCGATATGCTGCCCCGACAGACGACCGACGGGGGCGCCTCCTATGCCCCGCATGTTGGTGGTTCCGTATTCAATACCGCGAATGCCCTTGGCCGCCTTGGGCAGGACGTGGGCTTCTTTTGCGGCATCTCGTCGGATTTCTTTGGCGAGATGCTTTTGGAAACGCTGAAGGCGTCGGGCGTAGACACCCGGCTGTCGCCTCGCCCTGACCGACCGACAACGCTTGCCTTCGTAAAACTGACCAATGGGCAGGCGGAGTACCTGTTTTACGACGAAAACAGTGCAATGCGGATGCTGTCCGAAGACGATATTCCGTCCCTTGGGGGCAATATCGAAGCGCTTTTCTTCGGCTGCATCTCACTTGCCGTCGAGCCCTGCGCCGCCACGCTTGAGACTTTGCTGATGCGTGAAGGTGACACGCGCGTCACGATGATTGATCCGAACATCCGCACAGGCTTCATACAGGACGAGGCAAGCTACCGTGCGCGGCTTGACCGGATGATGGCGAAGGCCGAC
>JBCCCA010000268.1:0-3236 GCA_039033735.1 Pseudomonadota bacterium | reverse complement strand
TTGGCGGATGTCGCATCGCCAATATTGGAATTCGCTGTCGGTGGTTCGGAAAGCGGTGTCGAAGGGATCGCCCTGACGCTTGCTTCACCCGAATTTAATCGCCGTTGAGGAGAGCTGACATGCAAACCCGCCGCAAGTTCCTGAACCAAAGCCTCGCACTTGGTTGCGCGGCCGCCGCCAGCCCCTTGATCACGCCCGTCAGTTTTGCGGCCGCCCGCGGGGATAACCGTTTGGTCGTCATTGTCTTGCGTGGGGCTATGGATGGTCTGGACGTTGTCCGCCCTTTGGGCGACCCGCACCTGAAAAGTTACAGGTCTGGCCTCGATGCAGAGGACAGCTTGGTCCTGGACGACTTTTTTGGACTTCATCCCGCTTTGGAACCACTTTTGCCGCTGTGGCGGTCAGGCGAACTGAGTTTCGCACATGCAGTTTCGACACCCTATCGAGACAAACGGAGCCATTTCGATGGCCAGAATATTTTGGAAGCCGGAGTTTCGAGCGAAGACATCGGAACAGACGGCTGGCTCAACCGAATGGTGTCGCTCATGCCGGACGCCCACGCCGAAACCGCCTTCGCGATTGGGCGGGAAAACATGCGGTTGTTGATGGGACCCGCCCCGAACGCCACATGGGCGCCCGACAGCGATCTAAATCTGTCCCCTCAGGCGCAACTTCTGCTAAAGAAAGTCTATGCTGGCGATGCCTTGTTCGAACAGGCTGCATCCAAAGCAATGGAACTGGCAAAGCTTACCAATGATCCAATGTCGCCACGCCGCGCAACCCGCGCCGATGCCTTAGCGCGCTTCGCGGCGGGGCGGCTGCGCGAGGATACACGGATCGCCGCGTTTTCAATCAACGGATGGGACACCCATGCGAACCAACACCGCACGCTACCGAATGCGCTTGGAGAATTGGCAACCGCAATCACGACCCTCAAGGCGGACCTTGGCCCAGTCTGGTCGACGACCTGCGTTCTTTGTGTGACCGAGTTTGGACGAACTGTTCGGGAGAACGGCTCACGCGGGACCGATCATGGAACAGGTGGCGCCGCCATTTTCGCCGGCGGCGCGTTAAAGGGGCGCCAAGTTCTGGGTGATTGGCCCGGTCTTGCTACGGCCGATCTATATCGCGACCGAGACCTTATGCCGACGAGCGATGTGCGCACTTACGCCGCCTGGGCGATGATGGGGCTGTTTGGCATTGGCGCGACACAGGCGACACAGACGGTGTTCCCCGGGCTTGAGCTAATCGAAAATCCCGGACTTCTGTCCTAGAAAAGAAACACCCGGCGCAAAGGCCGGGGTTTCCTGGTTTTTAAGGTGAGTGAGCAGGCCTTAGCCTATAAAATTTTGTGTCAGCCAATAACGTCCGCAATATCGGGCGTTAGGGTCAAACGCGACGGCCGTGCTTACCTTTTTCACTTGCCGGTCAAGGATGTTGCGGCGATGACCAGGGGAGTCCATCCAGAGATTTACAATATGGCGCGCAAGCGATGCATAGGAATGCGCAGGAAGAGGATCACCTTGCTGCGTGGCGAATTGGCACTGGCTTGCATTTAGGATTTTGAACCGGCGGTTGTCGATCCGATAGCGATGGACCATCCCGATGTTTTCCGAACCAGTGCGGAACGACAGGCCCGAGGCCTTGATCCGCTGCTTCAGCGACGCCCGACCCGGAACAGTACTACGATGTGTCAGCTGTTGGCTTTTTGCCATCCAACGGCTGTGCGCACGCGCTTCTTTCGCCAAAGGCGCGCCGGCACTCTGGACCGGAGACAATCCGGCGCGACACCGGTGGTAATTCACTTCCGCACGCACGGCATCGCCGAGGAGCTTTTGATTGATCCGATTTGCGGGGACGACAGTCTGTGCGGCGGACTTTGAGATCTTGCGCGTACAAGCCTCGGCCGATGTGGGAAGCGCCAACAATAGCGCTGCACCGGTTATGACTACCGCAATCCTAGATAGCATTCCCCATTTCCCCTCATCACGACGTCCCCACCACACGCACCCAATAGGTGAATTGAGGCGAAACCACGGCGGGGTGTCGGCAGACCTTGGGAAATTAATAACAAGGCAAGACGCGGAGGAAAGTGGCTTGATCGCGTCCCAGCGAATGACCGCTTAAAGGTTTGGAAACTAAGGGCGCAGCTTTATGGCATCGGTGGCCCGGACCAGTTCGGCACTGATCCCGGGTTCGCTTAACGCATGTCCCGCCCGGGGCACCATACGCAGGCGGGCCGCCTTCCAAGCTTGGGTCAGGCGATGCGCCCCAGCAGGCGGGCAGATCATATCATACCGACCTTGCACAACCACACCGGGAATTCTTTGGATCCGCTCAAGATTTTGTTCGATCCAGCCATCCGTCTCTAAAAACCCAAGATTGGTGAAATAGTGGTTCTCCAAGCGGGCGAAGGCGCGGGCGAATTCGGCGGGGCTATCGCCGACCGGGCCGTCGTTGCGAATCGAGGCCAGCGAGTTTTCCCAGCTTGCCCAAGAACGAGCAAAGCGTGTTTCACTAGCCCGGTCACCGGTGAACAGGCGCCTTGCATAGGCCGCGATCAGATCATCGTGTTCGTCTTCCGGAATGGGGCTTGTGAAACTGCGCCAAACATCGGGCCAGAACTGCGCTGCCCCCCCGCCGTAAAACCAAGCCAGTTCAGCGCGGGTCATTAGAAACACGCTGCGCAACACCAAGTGGCTGACGCGGTCCGGTTGCGAAATTGCATAGATCAGCGCCAAGGTCGCCCCCCAGCTACCGCCAAAAACCACCCAGCGATCAACTCCAAAGGTCTCGCGGATCAATTCGATATCGCGCACCAGGTGCCACGTCGTGTTGTGTTCGACGCTGGCATGAGGTCGCGACCGACCACATCCACGCTGATCGAACAAAATGATCCGATAGGCATTGGGGTCAAAGTACCGCCGCATGGTCGGGCTGCATCCGCCGCCCGGTCCACCATGTAAGACAACCACCGGGATCCCATCCGGGTTCCCGCATTGCTCGACATAAATCCGATGACCATCGCCAACATCCAGTATCCGCTGATCGAACGGGTCGATCGGGCGATAAAGATACTGTGACGCAGTCTTCTTGTCTGACGCTCGGTCCATGTGCGACCTATATACCGGTGAGGAAGCCGTGACACGGCGTTTTTCAACGAAATATGACCAGGGTTCTAAAATGGCTGCCACGACATCGACGATTGACGCAGAAGAGGTCCAGAAATTCGAAGC
>JBCCCA010000267.1:0-3359 GCA_039033735.1 Pseudomonadota bacterium | reverse complement strand
GACGCTTCTACTGGTTGCGATTGGAGCTTATGGCTTGGGCTCGATCCCGTTCGGTCTTGTAATCGCGAAGGCAATGGGGTTGCCAGACCCTAGGACGATTGGTTCTGGCAACATTGGCGCAACCAATGTTTTGCGGACGGGGTCCAAAGCTGCCGCATTGGCAACCGTTTTTCTGGACGGGGCCAAAGGCCTTGTCGCTGTACTTCTGGCGCGCGCATCAGCGGGCGAGGATGCAGCGCAGATCGCCGCGTTGTTTGCTTTTCTGGGTCACTGTTATTCGTTCATGCTGCACTTCAAGGGGGGCAAGGGCGTGGCAACATTTCTTGGTGCGCTATTAGGTTTGAGCTTTGTTTTGGGTGCAACCGCTTGTCTTATTTGGCTCGTGACCTGCATATTGACGCGCTATTCGTCCTTGTCTGCATTGGTGGCGGCGGTTGCGAACCCGTTCATCGCCATCTTGGTTGGTGGGACTGAAATGGTGGCAGTCCTTGTCCTGATGGCGGCGTTTCTGTTTTTGCGACATACTGAGAATATTGTCCGGCTTAGGGCTGGAACCGAAAGCAAAGTAGGGTCCAAAGCTGCATGAGCGATCTCGCGCTTTTCGTCACCGCCTTTGATCGCCTGCCATCCGGGGGCTACGGTGCGACTTATTGTGGCAAACGCTATCGGCTGACAAAGACCTTGATGGCCACGGGTCGGTCGCAAAAACTTGAGGCCGAAGAGCTGGGCGGGTCTGACTATATCAGTTTCAACTTGTACCGATTGGTCAGCGGTGAAGCACTTCTGAAACCCTGCGAGATGCCAGCTGAGAAGGTCATAGATTTCGTGCTGAACGTCGTCACGGATTGATGTTGCCTCTTCGGAGGACTAGCGTTTGACACTATGGGATTCTGGGAAATGAAGGCCGCACTTGAGTGGCAGTTGGCGATGGGTGTGGACGAGGCAATCCTTGACGCGCCGGTCGACCGAACCGTTGCAGCCGAACCAAGTGTCGCGACGGAAGTCGTGCCGTTAGAAGTTCCATCGGAGGTCGATGCCGTTGCCGTGTCCCGAACTTTGGCAGCGGCAGCGCAAGATCTGGTAGGCTTGAAAGCTGCGATGCAGAGCTATGACCACTGCGAATTGAAGCTGGGCGCCAAACAACTCGTCTTCGCCGACGGTCAACCCAAGACACGGGTTATGATCATTGGAGAAGCGCCCGGGCGCGAAGAGGATATTCAAGGCAAGCCCTTCGTGGGCCGGGCTGGTCAATTGCTTGATCTGATGTTCGGCCAGATCGGCTTATCCAGGACAGCCACTTGCCGCGGGGACGCACTATACATCACAAACGTTCTGCCGTGGCGTCCGCCGCAGAACCGCGACCCCAAGCCTGATGAGATGGCGATGATGCTGCCGTTTCTTGAACGCCACGTTGACCTCGTTAATCCGGACATTTTGGTTGCGATGGGCAACCATGCTTGTCAGGCCCTTTTAGGCAGGCGCGGAATTACACGGTTGCGCGGAACTTGGGCGAAAGCGTTAGGCAAGCCCACGCTTCCGATGTTTCACCCGGCCTATTTATTAAGGACCACCGAGGCCAAACGCGAGGCGTGGATGGACTTGCTGGAACTCAACAGCAGACTGAGAGCTCTGGATTGAGCCGCATCGACGAAACCCGCACGTTCCTGCCAGTCCGGATTGCCGTTCTGACAGTCAGTGACACACGCACGCCGGATGATGATCGGTCAGGCGACACTCTTGTTTCTCGATTGGAGGAAGCAGGTCACGTCCTGGCACAACGCAATATCGTTCGCGACGATCGTGGCCAAATTGCTGATCTGTTGCGCTCGTGGTGCGCGAAACCCGAGATTGATGTGATCCTGACCACCGGGGGTACGGGCCTTACGGGTCGCGACGTGACCGTGGAGGCGCATCGCGATGTTTACGAGAAAGAAATCGACGCATTCGGTACTGTGTTTACGCATGTATCCATGGCCAAGATCGGAACATCTGCGGTTCAATCCCGTGCTTGCGGCGGGGTCGCAAACGGCACATACCTGTTCGCGCTGCCGGGCTCGCCGGGCGCTTGCAAGGATGCTTGGGATGAAATTCTCAAGCTTCAGTTCGACTATCGGCACCGACCCTGCAACTTCGTTGAGATTATGCCTCGGCTCGATGAACATTTGCGACGGAAATGATCGACGCAAACGTGTAAATTGGGTCACTTTGCCAAATCGGGTGAAGGACTTACATTAAAACTGTTGTCAACGAACCAAAAAGGCAGGTCCATTGCGGTTTATCAGGCGATCCTTGGTGGGGCTTTTCCTTCTGGCTGTCACAGCCGGGCTTATGGCGTATGCCGGAAATTCCGTTTGGACGGCCCTTGACGCAAGGATGACTGAAGACACGGAACGGCGGCCCGCGCGTGAACGGGTCTTTGCGGCGAATGTCGTTTCGGTGGAGTCTGAGACGATTCAGCCTGTTTTGACAACATTTGGTGAAGTGCGATCAAGACGGTCGCTTCAACTTCGCGCGTCTGCCGGCGGTGAGGTTGTCTGGCTGGCCGACTCCTTTGAGGAGGGGGGTGCGGTTACGGCAGGAGATCTTCTGTTGCGAATTGATCCATCCGAAGCTCAATCTGCGCTTGATACCGCGCGCGCTGACATGACCGAAGCCGACGCCGAGCTTCGGGACTCCGAACGAACGTTTCTTCTGGCAAAAGATGAAATCGTTGCAGCAGAAGATCAGGCAAGACTGCGGGCGAGTGCGTTGACCCGTCAGCAAGACCTGCTGGAACGCGGTGTGGGATCGCAAGCTGCTGTCGAGACTGCTGAGCTTGCGTTATCAGCTGCCAACCAGTCGCTCTTGTCGAGCCGCCAAGCAGCGGCCACAGCCGAGGCGCGGATCGATCAAGCAAACACAATGCTTCAGCGCCGCAACATCGCGTTAATCGAAGCTGAGCGCCTTCTGGCCGACACCGAAGTTCAGGCCCAATTTACCGGCGTACTCAACAATGTAGGTATCGTTGAAGGAGGGCTTGTCAGCGCAGGTGAAACGCTTGCCGAGTTGATCGATCCTTTTGCACTTGAAGTGTCATTCCGATTGTCGACACCACAATATGCCAGGTTTGTTTCCGACAGCGGTCGCTTGGTGGGCGCTGAGATCCGCGCCTCAATTGATGTGCTGGGTGTTAATCTTGAAGCCGAAGGGCGGATCAATCGCGAAAGCGGCGCTGTGGGAGAAGGACAGACAGGGCGGCTTCTCTTTGCGAGCCTGGGTGAGGCCCCTGGTTTTCGTCCTGGCGACTTCGTTACTGTACGGATTAATGAGCCTCCGCTAGAACGCGTTTCCCGCGTCCCGGCCAGCGCTGTAGATGCCGG
>JBCCCA010000266.1:0-3363 GCA_039033735.1 Pseudomonadota bacterium | reverse complement strand
TAGAGGTCGATCAACTGCGCATCTGGTCCGGCGGTCGGCGTGCCCGGGTGGAGTGAAAGCGACACTGTTGCGACCTGTGGGACGCAAATTTCCTTGCAGAGCAGATAGTCGACCACCGCGCTCAATTGAACGGGCTGTGTCGGATCCGGGACATGCACGTTCACCGGAAACACGACACGCTCGCCGTATCCAAACGTGTCCAGGTCGAAGAGCGAAAACCGATGCGGTGCGGGCCATTGCATTTCGGCCGGTTCCGCGTTTTCTGACCCCGACCAATCCACCGTGACCGGATATCCCGCGTCGCCTGGGCTTCGCCAATAGGTTTTCCAGCCGTTGTTGAGCCGAATATCGACACCAACCTGAAGCGGCCCATCGGCAGGCGCTGCCGTTTGTGCCGAGATCAGTCGCGCACTCGACAAATCCAGATCCGTCCAGCCTTCATCCGCCTGCGCAGGCACCCCTGAAAACAGCGTAATCGCAATTGCGAACGACCTGAAAAACCGCATTGAACCGCTCCCTTTCGCCGGCAATCGCACGCTTACTAACGGACCAATTTCAGACCGGCCGGTATCATTTTGGGAACTGACTGGTGCAAAATTGAACGTGGCATAGGACGCGCCGTAGCCGCACCTTGGCGCCATCGAAATCCACAGGAGTTCCGATCATGTCCAAGGCCCCGCTCATCTCGGTTGAGCTCAAGACACCCGAAACCGCCGAAGGTGCTGCAGCTGGTATCCTTGCCGGTGCGCGCGACCAGCTTGGCTTTGTTCCGAATATGTACGCGGCCATGGCGAATATGCCGGCCGTTCTGGAGCATTACACTGCAAGTTATTCAGTGTTCCGTGCAGCGGCGGGGTTCTCGCCCGCAGAGCAGGAGACGGTGATCCTCGGCATCGCCTGCAAAACGTTCTCCAATTACATCAACCACTTGGTCGGGACCGAGGTTGATGCCGCGATGGCGGCGTATGCCTTGTCCAGCAACGCGCTTACGGAAAGTACCGCTTAAGCGTGGATCGCACACGCCCAACCGGCAAACCTGAAAGGAACATACCAATGCAAGCAAAAGTAACAAAACGTGTGAATGCATCAGCCGAAGACGTCTGGGCGGCCTTCAATGACTGGGGCGGCGTCTGGCGTTTTTAGCCGTGGGTCGTTCGTTCGCCGCTGCTGAGCCAGAACAACGGAGGTGTGGGCGCAAAGCGCCGCTGCGAGTTCGTCGACAAAACGTCCATCGTTGAGACAATCACGAAAATCGAAGAAGGCCGCGCCATATACATGTCGCTTAGCGAGACCCCCAAACCCATGAAGGGCGGCGTGTCCGTTATCCGCTTAAGCCCACTTGCGAACGGCACCAACGTCGCTGTCGAAATGGATATCGAAATTGGCATGGGACCCCTTGGCGCGATCATGGGGCAACTCATGATGAAGCCTATGATGAAAAAACGCGTTTTGCTGATGCTGGAAAGCCTCGAACATCACCTCAAGACCGGGGGAAAGATCGACAGCAAAGGCGTCAAGCACAGCTCCCCGTCAGCTGCTGGTGCAGTGCCCGCATAAACCAATAAAATCAAAAACCAGGTATGGCGGGCCGCCGCCGCGCTCAGAATGGAAAACCAAATGAAGACGATTCCCCAAATGGTTGGCGGCGTCGTCATGTGAGCGATCCCCCGAAACTCTGACACTGGCGTAAGCTATGATGTGCCGTCTGTTGATCCTCGACTAGAAGGAGATCAGAGATGTCGAAACGGCAGAACCACAGTCCCGAGTTCAAGGCAAAAGTCGCGCTTGAAGTGTTGAAGGGCGGGCGCTTGGTGGCTGAACTGACCACCTGGTTTGGCGTGCATCCCGCGAGGATCTACAGGTGGAAACGGGTATTGCTGGAAGGCGCATCTGGCGTCTTTGTCCGGGGCTGTACCCGCAAGGTGCTGGCGGGGCGTTTCCCAAACACATAGAAAGCCGACGGCTGTGGCGATGCACAGACCGAAGCCATCCATAGGTTCGGCCCACCGGACATCATGAATAGGGAAAGATCGCATTTTATTGCATCCGACGTTAAACCTGAGACACACCAACTTGAAGCTGAAGTGCTGCCCCGTGGGGGCGGAACGGCGCGGCCCGGCGGGACCGCCGGGCGGGACATTCAAGCTGTGCGAGGCGTCTCAGGTCTAAGGTCGGGCATTTTAGGTCCTTCGTCTGGACGGATCGGTTGTGGCGATCCGGCGTGGGTATCTCGATGGATGGCAAATGGCGCTCCTTGGACAATAGCTTGATTGAGCGGCTTTCGTGATCCCAGACCTAAGCCTGACGCTTGTCAAACCGAGTCACTCCCGCGCGGGGATCAACACACGGCGCGGGTTCGACAAGCGCATACGTCCGCTCAGTGCCGATGGCGGTAGGCCCCTTGCCGTGATTTTCCGCCCAGAGAAAGAAGACCTGCAGCTGGGTCACCAGATCAAAGCGTCGCTAAATTTACCCCAGACACTGTCCAAGAATTGGGGAGTAGCTCAGTCGCCAGCAACGGACATGAAAACGCGATCCACACATCCTTGGAATTATTGAGGGACCCTCAGCAAGCAGTTCAGTGGTCGGTGCAAACGATTGAACTCCTCTGGTCAAGCGACCAGCAAATGGCGCATCCGACCTTAATACCGGGCAGGGATTAAGATCACGTTCAGCAGATCCAAATCCCGAAGGTGTGTGACAACCTTCTAGGACAGATGTCACCAGGTAGTCCCCCCAACAATCATCCTCGCGGCCCTTGTCGTTTATCGGCTTTGAGTTCTGTATCTGAGCCGGACCGTTTCACCGCGCGCTCTTGCGGCTATGAAAGACCCATGAACACGCATACCAATGGGTCCTACCCTGAACATTATGACCTGCGTTTCGCTAGGCAGCCAAGGTCTGTTGGATGTCCAAGCCGTACAATCGTGCGGTGTCCAAGAGGGCTTTCATCATGGGCGCAAATGCCTCGTGCTCCTGGCCCAGGTCCGTCATTTGCCACCAGTCATTGGCGACATTGAACAACTGTGTTGAGCCGTCGGCGTAGCGGATGAGGCGGAACTTGCCTTTGCGAATGCCAATGCTGTCGTGATTGAATGTGGGGATGGCGCGGTCCGCGCGGCGTTCACCTTCGACCACTGGGCGCAGGGAAATGCCTGGGCTGTCTGCCAGGGGCGGCAGTCCGGCGTAATCCAAAACGGTGGGGCCTACGTCGATGACAGCGTTGGGATCCCTGATGTTCAACGGGCGCGGGCGTGAGGGATCATGAATAACAAAGGGAACATTGGCCACTTGCTCCCATAGGGTGCTTTTGCGGAAGCGGTTGCGCTCGCCCAAGTGAAACCCATGGTCCGCCAGGATCAC
>JBCCCA010000265.1:0-3554 GCA_039033735.1 Pseudomonadota bacterium | reverse complement strand
GCAAAAGCCAATCGCAGATGCCGCTGAAAAATGCGCACAGTATTACATGAACCACCGCTGGTTGGGTGGCACGCTGACCAACTGGAAAACCGTGTCACAGTCGATCAACCGCCTGAAAGCAATTGACGAAAAACTGGCTGATGGTGCCGAAGGCCTGACCAAGAAAGAGCGTCTTGGCATGGAACGCGAGCAGCAGAAACTGCAAGCGTCGCTTGGTGGCATTCGCGAAATGGGCGGCGTGCCGGACCTTTTGTTCGTAATCGACGTGAACAAGGAAGACCTGGCCATTGCAGAAGCCAAGAAACTGGGAATTCCGGTTGTGGCAGTCGTCGACACGAACTGCTCGCCCGCGGGCGTCGATTACATCATTCCGGGCAACGACGATGCGGCACGTGCCATTGCGCTGTATTGCGATCTGGCCAGCCGCGCTGCCTTGGACGGCATGAGCGCGCAGCTTGGCGCTGCGGGTGTCGACATTGGTGCCATGGAAGATGCTGTGGAAGAAGCCCTTGAAGACGGCGCATCGCCGGCGGAAGTGGCCGAATCTGTGGTGGTCGAAGGCGAAGCCGAAAAGGCTGAGTGACCCCTGTCATCAGACGGACATCGAAGGCGCGTCATAGCGCCTTCACACATTATTCTAAGATACTGAGGAGAGCCGAAAAATGGCGATCACAGCAGCACTCGTGAAAGAACTCCGCGACACGACGGGCGCGGGTATGATGGACGCAAAGAAAGCGTTGATGGAAACCGATGGCGACATGGACGCCGCGATGGACTGGCTGCGCACCAAGGGTTTGGCAAAAGCCGATAAGAAGGCCGGCCGGACAGCTGCCGAGGGTCTGGTCGCTGTAAATACTGCGGGCGGGCAGGGTGTCGCCGTCGAGGTGAACTCGGAAACCGATTTCGTGGCCAAGAACGCGGAATTCCAGGGCATGGTGACCTCGATTGCGGGCGCAGCCATGGCAGTCTCGGATGTGGAAGCCCTCAAGGCGGTCGATATCGGCGGCAAGCCTGTCAGCGAAATAGTGACAGACGCGGTTGCGAAGATCGGCGAGAACATGGGCGTCCGCCGTATGGCAAAGCTCGACGGTGACAACGTCTGTTCCTATGTCCACAACGCCGCCGCCGACGGGCTTGGCAAGATCGGCGTTCTTGTTGCCTATTCGGGCAGCGACGAAGCAACCGCGCGCCAAGTGGCCATGCATATCGCCGCCGTGAACCCGGCCGCGTTGTCGGAAGCCGAAATGGACCCGGCTGTGGTCGAAAAAGAGCGTTCGATCCAGATCGACATTGCGCGCGAAAGCGGCAAGCCCGAACAGGTGATCGAGAAGATGATTGAAGGCCGGATGAAGAAATTCGTCGCGGAATCAACGCTTCTCAATCAAGCTTTTGTTGTGAACCCGGACCTGACCGTTGCAAAAGCGGCCGAAGACGCTGGCATTTCGATCACCGGCTATGTCCGCATGGAAGTCGGCGAGGGGATCGAAAAGGTCGAAGAGGATTTCGCGGCGGAAGTGGCGAAAACGCGCGGCGGCTGAACCTGATCTTTTTCGGTTGAAGACATCTAAGACGGCGCCTGGGATACACGGCGCCGTCTTGCATTCAGATCCATGAGATATACCGCACACGGCGCATTCGGTCCCCAAAGGGTCGGCAATTCTTCGTGAAACTGGAACCCCACAGCCGTATAAAACGCCCGGGTTTCAGCATAATGTGGGTCTGGTGACCGCGCGGCAAGCGTTTTGACGGACAGGAAATTGCTGCCCCGACGCTGAGCTGTCGATATGGCGTACTCGACCAGCGATGTTCCAATCCCTTGCCTGCGAAACTCAGGGCGAAGCCCTATAAGGAAGATTTCCTGATGTCGTTTGCTATGCGCTTTGAGTGACAGGAAACCAACCGGTTGATCCTCGTTATTCGCAAGCAGCATCGGCATCTTTTCGACGTTGTTGATGTATGTCTCGCGCGCGTCACGATTGCTGAACCAATCTGGTAGCGCCTCGAGGATGTCGCGCGCTACATCCGCGCGACCGGCTTCAAGCGATTGGATCATGCATGCAAATGTCCTGATGGATAAAAAAGGACGGTACCGTCGGGACACAGCACCGTCCTAGAAAACCTTAACCCATCCCGCGCGCAACCAATGGGGATGAGGAACTGGTGCGCGCTTCGTACTCGCTCTCAGATAAGCGAGTGGGAGCGTATAAAACACTGGAGCCCCAACCGCTTTCCCTGACCCCAATGAAACACCGCTATGCGGCACCGGGGGTGTCTGCATACTCCAATATGGGAGTGGCAACCTTTCAACTATGTCAATTACCTAGCGTCATGAAAACCCAAAAACGCACATGAGGTAAGGTTGTTTGTTATCAAAGCACTGCTAGAAGTTGCTAAACCAACTCAGTCAAGTCTGGGTACATTTATCCCAGCTTTTTGTGCAACGTAAGAGAATCTAATACTGTGCAAAGGCACAGAATGTACAAGATATCTATTTAACATAATATCGATTATGCGGCTTATATTGTGGTCGCAAAGTTAAAGTGTCACCCAAGCGCAGCTCGGGACCGTTACTTGTAGCTCAATAGTCAATGACTGTGAGCGGACATGGGATGATTGGCCAGGTGCTAGCGCATATAGAACCGCGTGGAAACGCTTACGCAGGTTGATATGCGCCCGCGTTGAGGTCAACAATCTGAAGCACCGCCGCGTCGGCAAATACGTGGCCATGCACGAGTTGCAGACGGGCGCAGCCACGTTCGTGCCAATGGCGTCGCCCTGCCCTTTAGCGTCTTCGACCTGCACCAAAGCATGTCCCACACGCAGCCATCATTGACGACAAGCATCTGGGCGTCATGTTGGCGCGCATAGAGGAAGAGCAGGAAAAAGTTGCGCCGCTGCCAGCGGCGAAGCTTCTATTGAGTCTTGTTTGTCATCACATCACTGTCGAGAAGTGATCTATGTTCTCGCATACCCAAGGTTCGAGCAGTCTTGCGCTGAACATATCGCGGACTTTCGAGCGATACATGAGCCACAAAGAGCCAAACTCGTTCCGCCTCACATCACGTTGGTTTTTGGCTCAGCGGAGAAGCACCTAGAGGCCATCAGCCATTTGGTAGAGGCCGTGTCAAGCCAGACGAAGTCTTTCGCAGTCTCGTTTGACGACTGGGCAGTTGAGTTTGATCCCTTCGAGAAGAAGCACAAAATGTTCCTGCTTTGCAAGAAAGGCAGCGATGAAGCCACCTCGCTGCACAATCGTCTTTACGAAGGAATACACCGTGCTGAGCTGGACACGGCGCACCCGTTTAAGCCCCATATGACCATCGCCACCTACAACAAGCGCGCGGAGATCGAGCAAGTGGACGTTTCGTTTGCTGGAGAACTGCCCATCAGTGCAAAATTGCGTGCTTTGGAATTGGTCCGTGTGGTCGAGGGTAAGCTGAAAGTAGTCAGAACAACTCCATTTTCACAGTAGGCGAAACTCCCAAGTGGCATCGTCGCAAGTTACTGCAAAGCCAGCTCAAGTTCTGACATTTCTACTTTGCGGAAGAGCCATC
>JBCCCA010000264.1:0-3813 GCA_039033735.1 Pseudomonadota bacterium | reverse complement strand
GCGCATGGGTGGGCCGGCATGAGCATGACAACGGCCATCGTGTTTTGGCTTTTGGCCTGGGTTGTGAATGTGCAGTTGGCGCGTTCTGGCTGGCACGACAACCGTTTGGTGCGCATTTTCGTACCGATCCTGTTTGGCGTGAGCCTTTTGGTGCTTTGGGAAGCGGCGGTTGCGCATTTTGCGATTTCGCCTGTCATCCTGCCGCCGCCCTCGGCCATTGGCGCGCGGTTCTTGGCCGAGACGGGCACGCTCTGGGAGGACTTCGTGCAAACCGTTCTCAAAGGCGCGCTTTCCGGCTATGTGATCGGAGCCAGTGCGGCTTTTCTGACGGCCATTGCGATCGACCGCTCGCGTTTCCTGACCGCGGGGCTTTTGCCCATCGGCAACTTTGTCGCGGCCCTGCCCATTGTAGGGATCGCACCGATCCTTGTAAGCTGGTTTGGCTTTGACTGGCATTCGAAAGCCGCCGTCGTGGTGGTGATGGTTTTCTTTCCGATCCTTGTGAACACGGTCCAGGGGTTGGCGGAAGCGAGTGCGATGCAGCGCGACCTGATGCGGACCTATGCGGCAGGGTATCTTCAGACGCTTCTTAAGCTTCGCCTGCCGACCGCGATGCCGTTCGTTTTCAACGGGCTCAAAATCGCGACGACATTGGCCTTAATCGGGGCGATTGTTGCTGAATATTTTGGCTCTCCGACACGCGGGATGGGCTTTCGGATTTCGACGGGAGTTGGCAGCTTGTCGATTGATCTGGTTTGGGCTGAAATTGCCGTGGCTGCTTTGACGGGTTCTGCAGTCTACGGTTTCGTCGCACTTATCGAAAAGCGCGTCACCTTTTGGCACCCGTCACAAAGAACGAAGTAACTTCGGGGAGTTAAGGACATGGGAAAGTATTTGGTAACTGCTGCCGCGTTGGCATTTGGGACAGGAACTGTGCAAGCGGCCGATGATGTGCGTTTGCAGCTGCAATGGGTCACGCAAGGCCAGTTCGCGGGGTATTACGTTGCCCTCGACAAAGGGTATTATGAAGAGGAAGACCTCAACGTAACCATTTTGCCGGGCGGGCCAGACATTGCACCTCCTCAAGTCTTGGCGGGCGGTGCTGCAGACGTCATGTTGAATTGGATGCCATCGGCGTTGGCTGCGCGAGAAAAAGGTCTGCCGGTGGTCAACATTGCGCAGCCTTTCAAGTCATCTGGATTGATGCTGACGTGCTGGAAAGACACGGGCATCGAGACGCCAGATGACTTTCGCGGAAAGACGATTGGGACTTGGTTCTTTGGAAACGAATATCCGCTGTTGAATTGGCTGTCGCAGCTCGACATCCCAACTGATGGGTCCGAGAACGGTATCACGCTACAGAAGATCGGGTTCAATGTTGATCCGCTGCTCCAGCGACAGTCCGATTGCATCACAACGATGACCTACAATGAGTATTGGCAGGTAATTGATGCAGGTGTCAGTCCAGATGAGTTGGTGACATTTCGTTACTCCGATTACGGCGTCGCCACGCTGGAGGACGGCATGTATGTGTTGGAAGAGAGCCTTGAGGACCCGGCTTTCGTAGGCAAAATGTCCCGCTTTGTGCGTGCGTCGATGAAAGGTTGGGAATATGCATTGGCCAACCCCGAGGAGTCGGCTGAGATAATTCTGGAGTACGACCAAACCGGGGCGCAGACATTTGAGCATCAGGTTCGCATGGTGGGTGAAGTCGCCAAGTTGACAGAAGGGTCAGATGGCACTTTGGACCCGGCTGATTTCCAGCGGACAGTGGAAACACTGCTGTCTGGCGGGTCCGATCCGGTAATCACAAAAGAGCCGGACGGCGCTTGGACGCATGCGATCACGGACGCGGCTTTGAACTAACGGCGGAAACGTCTCTGGGTCGCGACCCAAGCGCTATTCTGGTGGGCGGCACGCGATTTCTCGCGTGCCGTTTACTTTTGGGTAAGCAAAAATTCACCGATTCCTGTGGTTTACGAGGCGCATCTCTAAATTTCGCTGCAATCAGGGCTTTGGCGAACAGCGAATTGGCCTTAAGCATACCTTATCGAGCGTGGGAGAAACCTGCGCCGCAGGCAGGAATGAACGATGACGCAGTTTGTCAAAATGGCCCTCCGGGGCGGCAAGCACCGACAGCGTGCTTTGGCGCTCTGGCGGAACTGGTGGCGCCGCGCCCTTTAGATGGACCTTTGGGTCAAAGCGCGCTTGGCGAAAAAGTGCGCCCTCTTGTCGAGGGGGCAAGTGCGCTTCTTTGTGCGCGCTATGTGCTTTTCAGGTCCGGGCGATCCAGGATAAAGCCTTCGAAATACTCGGCGAAAAGCCCCACCAGCGGCGGCAGTTTCGTGTAGGGCGGGTAGGCCAGTGTCAGCCAAAGTGATGGCACGTGCCAGTTCGGCATCACTTCGACGACCTCACCAGTGCGAAGTCCGGACTGAGTGATGAAGTCAGGTAAAACTGCAATCCCTTCGCCTTGCCGCACCAACGCATACAGCAGATCGCCGTTGTTGGTGATCACATGCCCGCCTGCCCGGCGACTGCTTTTGCGACCGGCCTGCGAAAGCTCCCACAGTTCGGCTTCATTGGTCGCGCTATAGGACAGCAAATACTCGGTGCTTAGATCGCCAGGTTCCTTCAAAGGGCCGATGCGCGCCAGAAGGTCTGGGCTTGCCACCGCCCGCCGTGGAACCTCGCAAAGCTTGCGCCAGATGGTGCTTTGGTCGAGTGGTGGGCCCGAGACGCGGATCGCCAGATCACAAGTCTCGGCAATGACATCGACCAGCGTGTCTGTGAATTGAATGTCCAGTGAGACCCGTGGATAGGCCAGACGAAATCCGGCCAGCACATCCGGCATGACCTGTAAGCCGAACGAAACAGGGGCCGTTATTCTAAGCCGACCCTGTTCGGGCTTCCGGGCCTGCACGATGTCGCCGATCACACCGTCAAACGTCTCAACGATTGGTCGAAAGCGCGCCGCGACCTCGGCGCCGGAGGTGGTCAGGCCCACTTGTCGGGTCGTTCTGACCAAAAGCTGGGTGCCAAGGTCCTTTTCCAGTTGCGCCACGATGCGGGTCACCGAGGCGGGCGCAAGCTTCATCGCATCGGCGGCGGCCGAAAAGCTTTGGTGATCCACTACGGCAAGGAAAACACGTATGGGCTTCAGCTCGATCATACGCATCATTTATTTTGAAAAACTCAATAGTAAAATGACTTTTGTGTCTATTAACATTTATAATCGAAAGCGCATCTTAGCGGCAATATATCGTAACCAAGGGATCGCTTCGATGATCAAGGATATCACAGGTCTGCACCACGTCACATCGATGGCCGCAGACGCGCAAACCAATAATACCTTCTTTACAAGGACATTGGGCCTTCGCCGGGTGAAAAAGACCGTCAATTTCGACGCGCCCGAAATATACCACCTTTACTATGGTGATGAATTTGGCACGCCGGGCTCGGTCATGACGTATTTCCCCTTTGGGCAGATGCCGCGCAGCCGTCGTGGTGTCGGGGAAGTCGGTGTGACCGAATTCGCGGTGCCGAAGGGCAGCCTTGGGTTCTGGTCCACTCATTTGGCCGGACAGGGTGTCACCGGGATTACGGAAAGCATGGCGTTTGGCGAAAGTCGTTTGTCGTTTGACGGCCCTGATGGCGATGGTTTCGCGCTTGTTGAAACCGAAGCACGGGATCGCACCGCCTGGACGGGCAACGGCATCGGCTCGGACGTCGGTGTTCTCGGCTTCAATGGCGCGCGCTTCAGTCTGCGGAATGCCGACGCGACGGGCGAGTTGCTTGAGTTCATGGGCTATC
>JBCCCA010000263.1:0-3824 GCA_039033735.1 Pseudomonadota bacterium | reverse complement strand
CGCATGCCCTTATTCCTGATTGTTTTGTGCTACTAGTACAAGCCCCCGTTGCGACCCGATACCGGCGGCGCGGCAAGCAAAGTGTGACCGTCCTGATGCAGACGGCATTTTGTTTGTCGAGATTTTGCGGTCCGCCAGGCGTCATGGAGCGCGAAAACAGACAATCAACGAAACTAACCGTTTCCAGTTTGGCTAAACTTTACGACTTTGTGTTGAGTGGCGCTAAGGGCGCCATCGCCTTCAATGTAAGCGAGCAAGACAGTTTTGTGCTGGTCGCACATGTGGAAGCGCGCGCGCTTTCTCACTTGAGTTAACCTAAGATTAGCACTTACGGCAGCACCGCCATGTTTGTGCAATAATTCTTCAACTTTTTCCGAAAATGTTGAGCGACGTCGGGGGACACGTTCAAAGGACCAGAAAATGAGTTACGAGAAACACGACGTCTTGGTACCGCAAAAAATTGGAGAGTATCCAAGCCTGAATAAACTCGCTGCCATCATACAAAACACGTCACCTAACATAACGCTCGAACAGCTTGTCAAAAAGCACGGCGAATTAGACAGTCTTTGTGACGCCACGATCAATCGGCACGAGACGTTGCTTGCACACATCAGGAAGAGCGGCGACCCGGCGACGAAGAAGCTCTCGTCAGACTCAATCGCGGAAGCCTCGGTTCCGGTTGTGGCCGCCTCGACGGGGCGTGTCCTGGAGGCCTGCGAAAGAAAAGCCGAAGTCGCGCAGGCGCAGATCAACGCTTTGCAAAAGGCGATGATGAACCTGGAGGCCAGTGTCTTCGACTACAAGCCGGAAACCATCCATCAGGCGGTTGAGCAGATGCGTTTTTTGTGCGGTGCCGCAGATTGCTTCGGTGTCGAGGAAATGGGTCGTTTCGTGGCGGCAATGAAGAACGCGACCGATGTCGTGTGGAAAAACATGCCGAGCGTTGCGTAAATCACCGATTAGTCCAAATGTCGGCGGTTGTAGTACTGACTTGGAGCCTTGGAGGAGACAGCCAAGGTTCCAAGACCTCAAAGATTGCTTTTCCTCTCGAAAGCTATTGGAATGAGCAGCGGGCTCGAACAGAAATTCAATGCGCCAACCAGCTTGGTTCAAATGCCGAACTTCTTTCGCTTACTTTAGCCCACACCTCTCCCCGACTCTTTGTGCTGGCGTCATCATACGCTGTCGGAGCACGCCCTGCTCCGGGCGATTAGGCCCAATTGATCTGCCCGGGAAGTCTCTGCAACTCACGTCTCGCAGCGAAAGCGCGCCATTTGCGACAATGGCAAAGAGCGAAGGATCATGTGAGGGCACAAGCCTAGCGGACTTCCGGTTTGTGGCCAGGAACGGCACCCTCGTCCCGCGCGGCTGACCTTCCGGTTCTGATCGCTTTCGCGTGTGCAGCGGATGGCGGCTATGCGGGCTGCAACCACAGCATTAAGTCGATGGGTTGTATACCACTATGGGTTTATAACGGACCTTCGCTACGCTCGCGCACACGGCAAACGAGTCGAGAAAGGCGTCGGAGGTCCGATTGGTAAGGCGAAACCGACACCCAGGGTGGAACATCAAAAGTTATCTTGTTGCAGAATGGCTGTTCTGTTAAAATCCACGTATGCCCCGCCCAACATCCTTCACCTCAGACGCGCTCGCAGATCGCGCCCTGCAACACTTCTGGGTCAACGGCTTCCATGCGTCTTCGATGGATGATCTGGTCAAGGCAACCGGGGTCAGCCGTCATGGCATTTACGCGACCTTCGGTGGCAAGAAGTCCCTGTTTCTGGCGTGTTTTGACCAATACCAAAAGTCTGTTGTGACACCCGCCTTCGAGGCGGTGGAAGCCGACGGCGCCGACCTCGCCCGCGTTGCGGAGTATTTCGAGCGGCAGATCGCGCTTGGCGAAACTGCGGGCCTGCCCGGTCCGGGATGCTTTGTCGCAAACTCCGCGACCGAGGTGGCTCCGGGCGACCCTGACGTTTTGGCACAGGTGGAGCACCACAATGACCGCTTGCGACAGGGCTTCGTCCACGCCCTTCGAGGGGGCGCACCCGATCTCGACCCAACCGCCGCGCGCGCATTGGCCGATGTCATAGTCATCTTCACCAACGGCCTCTGGACCATGTCCCGCAGCGTCAGCGACGCAAACGTCCTGCGCCGCGCCGTGCGGACGTTCCTAAGCCCCATATCGGAAGCCACAACATGACCATCAGAACCCAAAATCACAAAACCGCGCGTGGCTTGGCCCGTTTCGTGGCGGCGCCGATTGTCTGGTGGTGCACCGCAAGAGGCCGGGTTTTCGCATGAGCAACGTACTCTCCGCATTCACACCGGTCCCGGAACAAACGAACCTGTGGTCAGCGCAAAAGGGGAACTTGCGGTGCACTGCGCTGAAGCTGCGCGATGGATCGTTCTGCCTCTACAGCCCGGTCCTAGGTCTGGGGGAGGAGACAAAGGCCAGTCTGGCTGCGCAAGGCGAGGTCTCATATCTGCTCGCGCCGAACCACTATCACCACAAAGGCCTCAAGGAATTTGCGGAGGCGTTCCCGAAGGCGAAACTCGTCTGTTCCGAGCGTGCGCAGCCCCGTCTCGCGAAACAGACCGGCTTGGATTCCGACAGCCTCCAATTGCTTCAGCCGCACTTGCCCGAGGGCTACAGCATCGCGGAACCGCAGGGTCTAAAGACGGGCGAAGTCTGGCTCGTGGGTCAGACCCCATCAGACCTGCTTTGGGTCGTGTGCGACAGCTTCAAAGGTCCGTCTGGACCGGTCGGAAGCATCGGGACGTCCGTCGAGATGCTCGGGACATTTCCGATCTACGGTATCAAAGATGGGGATGTTTATGCCGCGTGGGTCGCAGCCCAACTGGCAACCGGGGCGCCGTCGATGATCGTACCTTGCCACGGCGCGATGGTTCGAAACACCGAGCTCGCCCCTGACATTCTGGCGCTGCTCCGGCCCTGAACTCCGCGACCATACATGCCGACGTTCTTGCAAGGCGCAGCATCGGCCAGCATGGCCAACCGCGCCCGCCAACACGTCCCTTCACACCGTCACGACAACCTTTCCCGTCGACCGCCGTGACCGCAGCAATTCCATCGCCTCGGCCGCCGCCTCCAGCGAATAGGTCGCGCCGATATGCGGTTTGATCTGACCCTTGGCATACATCTGCATCAAGGCGCGCAGGCTTTCGGTCAGCACATCCGGGGCAAAGCGCATATAGCCGCCCCAATAGACGCCCATGACGGTGATGTTCTTTACCAACAAAAGATTAGCCGGGATCTGGGGAACATCGCCACTGGCAAATCCGATGCTGAGGATGCGCGCCTCGGGGCGGCAGGCGCGCAAGGCGGCTTTGAACGCGTCCCCGCCGACGGCGTCATAGACCACATCGGCCCCGCCAAGCGCCTTGACCTCGGCCCGGATATCGCCGCTCTCGCTGTCGATCAGATGTGCGGCCCCTGCCGCCTTGGCCACCGCCAGCTTTTTGGCCCCGCGCGCGACGGCGATCACCTCCGCGCCCATCTGCGCGCCCAGTTCCACCGCCGTCAAACCCACGCCGCCCGCAGCCCCCAGAACTAGCAACCGGTCGCCCGCCCTGAGCCGCGCCCGGTGCGTCAGCGCCAAGTGGGAGGTTCCGTAGGCCACCAGGAACCCGGCGGCCACCTCGTAGGGCATGGCGTCAGGGATCGGCACGCAGCGGTCGGCGGGATAGACCCCGTATTCCGCTATTGGTAAAATTATTTTCACAAATTACCCTATATACCATTTTAGGCGAAAGTTGCACATTAATTAATAGTCCCACTTTCGTTTGGAATTTGTTTCTCG
>JBCCCA010000262.1:0-3830 GCA_039033735.1 Pseudomonadota bacterium | reverse complement strand
GGACATTGGCAGACCTGCGGCAACGCGAATTTGCTCGCGCACCAGATCGACCCCGAAGATCGCTTCGGTCACCGGGTGTTCGACCTGAAGGCGGGTGTTCATTTCGATGAAATAGAACTCGCCATCCTCATAGAGAAATTCGACTGTGCCCGCGCCGATATAGTTGATTTCACCAACGGCCTTGGCACAGATCGCGCCGATCTTTGCACGTTCTTCGGCCGTGATTGAGGGGCCGGGGGCTTCCTCGAAGACTTTCTGGTGGCGCCGCTGCAAGGAACAATCGCGTTCCGCCAAATGGATCGCGTTCCCCTTGCCGTCGCCAAAGACCTGAATTTCGATGTGACGCGGCCGACCGAGGTACTTTTCGATATAGACCTCGTCATTGCCAAAGGCGGCTTTGGCTTCCGTGCGCGCCGTCGAAAAGGCATTCTCCATTTCGGAGGCGTCGCGCGCCAGCTTCATGCCGCGCCCGCCGCCACCTGCGGTGGCCTTGACGATGACTGGATAGCCAAACTCTTCGCCAATCGCTTTTGCAGCGGCAACATCCGCAACACCGCCATCCGATCCCGGCACAACCGGGATGCCTAGGTTCTTTGCGGTTTCCTTTGCGGTGATCTTGTCGCCCATCATTCGAATATGCTCGGCAGATGGGCCGATGAATGTGATCTGGTGGTCTTCTAGAATGCGCGCAAAATTCTCGTTCTCGGACAGAAAGCCGTAGCCCGGATGGATGGCTTGTGCGCCCGTGATTTCGCAGGCCGAAACAATGGCTGGGATCGACAGATAGCTTTGGGTGCCCGACGGTGGCCCGATACAGACGCTTTCATCGGCCATTCGAACATGCATGGCATCGGCATCGGCGGTGGAATGCACGGCGACCGATTGGATGCCCATCTCGCGACAGGCGCGAATGACGCGAAGCGCGATCTCGCCCCGGTTCGCAATCAGGATCTTGTCAAACATGGGGCGCGACCTACTCGATCACCATCAAGGGCGAACCGAACTCGACCGGGGCGCCATCCTCGACAAGGATGCGCTTAACCGTTCCCGATGCGGGCGCCGGTATCTGGTTCATGGTCTTCATTGCTTCGACGATCAGCAGCGTTTGGCCTTCGCTTACGCTATCGCCAACTTTCACGAATGTTGCGGCGCTGGGTTCGGGGGCGAGATATACAGTTCCAACCATCGGCGATGTCACTGCACCAGGCAGGGTTGCGGGGTCGTCACTTTCCGGCGCGGATGCCGCGGGTGCCACTGAGGCGGCAGGCGCTGCGGGAGCAGCCGGTGCTGCGGGCACGTGCATTGCGACCTGAGGCGCAACCATTGCGTTCGGAGAGATGCGGCTGACCCGTACGTTCAGGCTCCCTTCGTCCGCATAGTCCCGTTTGACCTGTAGTTCCGACAGGTCGTTCTCGCTTAAAAGTTCGGCCAGCGCTTTGATGAACTCGACATCGTCTTCATGCGATCGTTTGGTCATATATGTCCCTCGGGTCTGCTCGTTCTATCCCGCATCGGACTTATAGTGTGGCAGTTCCGCGAGGGAAAGCGGTGAAAATGGGCAGATCGCGTGCACGGATGTGCCGCAATTAATTTTACCAGTTGATAAAATTTCAGCCTGTGGCAGTCTTCTTCTCAACCAAGCGAACCAGCCAGGGAGATGGGCATGGCGAATACCGAGCGGACGCCCGGCGTTGTTGCAGGGCGGATCACGGACGAGGCGCTTGCCGAAAACTTTCGCGACCTGCACGCGCCGTTTGACGGTCACGAAGCGATGGTCGCCGCAGATCGCTGCTATTTCCGTTATGATGCGCCTTGCATCACCGCGTGCCCGACGGCCATCGATATCCCTTTGTTTATTCGTCAGATTCAAGCCGGACAGCCGGAAGGCGCGGCGAAAACGATTTTTGATCAGAATATTCTTGGCGGCATGTGCGCGCGGGTTTGTCCGACCGAGACACTTTGCGAAGAAGCCTGCGTCCGCGAGGCAGCCGAGGGAAAGCCAGTCGAAATTGGGCGCCTGCAACGCTTCGCGACTGACGCGATCATGTCGCGCGGAGTGCACCCGTTTGAGCGGGCCGCGCCGACAGGAAAGCGCGTTGCGGTCGTGGGCGCGGGGCCTGCCGGGCTGGCCTGTGCGCATCGTTTGGCGATGAAAGGTCATGATGTCGTAATTTTCGACGCCAAAGAAAAACCGGGTGGGCTGAACGAATACGGGATTGCCAGCTACAAGACGGTTGAAGGTTTTGCTCAAGCCGAGGTCGATTGGTTGTTGAAGATCGGAGGAGCCGAGTTGCGCACCAGCCAGCGGCTGGGTCACGAAATCATGCTGGAAGACTTGCAGGCCGAGTACGATGCCGTGTTCCTTGCCGTGGGTTTGGCAGGTGTCAACGCGCTGCGGGCGGAAGGTGAAGATCACGCGCACGTTCGGGACGCGGTCGATTTTATTGCTGAACTGCGCCAGGCGGCCAATGTCTCGACCGTGCCGGTGGGCCGCGATGTGGTTGTGATCGGTGGCGGTATGACAGCTGTTGACGCTGCCGTGCAGTCCAAGTTGCTTGGCGCCGAGCACGTCACGATTGTCTATCGTCGGACGCGTGGCCTGATGTCAGCCTCGGAATACGAACTGAACCTTGCCAGTTCAAAGGGCGTGCGCATTATCACTGGTGCCACCCCAAAACGGTTGGAGGGTGGCGAATACGTCTCGGCCATTGAATTTGCCTATACCACCGACGGTCCTTCGGGACTGGTGGAAACGGGGGAGACCTTCAAGCTCAAGGCGGATCAGGTGCTAAAAGCCATTGGTCAGCACCTTGATGGCGCGCCTGGAAATTTGGCGCTTGACGGAAACAAGGTCGCGGTCGAGGGCCCGGGTCGCACAAGCGTTGCCGGTGTTTGGGCTGGCGGCGACTGCGCGACAGGCGGTGATGATCTGACAGTGACCGCCGTAGCCGAAGGGCGCGACGCGGCTGAAGACATTCACGTCAAGCTTTCGATATGAGTGATTTGGACTATACACCGGAAGAGCGTGCACGGGTCGAGGCGATGGCTGACATCTGGCATGATGTCATGTCAAAAGGCGACAAATCCACAGCCTTTGGCGTGCTGAGCCCACCGCAGGATCCTGACAGCGACGAACCGTCTGTTGGTATCATGATGACCTCGCGCGGGTCACCCAATGATCAGTTCTGGTCGCAGATGCTGGCGCTGGGCTGGGCCGTCGAAGATGAAGCCGCGACAGAGAACTTACCAATGCGCGAGAAGTTCGTTGCGTTCAAATTGACCGAAGCTGGCAAGCCGATGCTCGCCCAGTTTTTGCAGGCTGTCGTTTAGACGGTCGTAGATAGGAGACACGGAATGGCTGATCTCACCACCGACTTCCTGGGGATCAAATCCCCCAATCCGTTTTGGCTTGCTTCGGCCCCGCCAACAGACAAGGAATACAATGTGCGCCGGGCCTTCGAGGCCGGGTGGGGCGGCGTTGTCTGGAAGACTTTGGGCGAAGCTGGGCCTCCTATCGTAAATGTGAACGGACCACGCTATGGCGTCGTCTACGGCGCGGATCGGCGTGTGTTGGGGATCAACAATATCGAGCTGATCACTGATCGCCCCCTTGAGGTGAACCTTGAGGAAATCACTCGGGTCAAGAAGGATTTTCCCGATCGCGCGATGATCGTCTCGATTATGGTGCCCTGCGAAGAACAGGCGTGGAAAGACATCCTGCCGCGTGTCGAGGATACGGGCTGCGACGGGATCGAGCTTAATTTCGGCTGCCCCCATGGGATGAGCGAACGCGGCATGGGCTCGGCCGTGGGACAGGTGCCGGAATACAT
>JBCCCA010000261.1:0-3875 GCA_039033735.1 Pseudomonadota bacterium | reverse complement strand
CCGCGGCCAACCACCCGGCCCTCGCGGACCAGCACGCAACCGACCGAGGGCCAGGGCCAAACCTGCCCCAACCCGCGCGCGGCAAGCGCCAGAGCATGGGACATGTGCCGCGCGTCTTCGCTGAGGCCCGCGGTACTCAATCGTCTTTCTGGGGGGGACGCAGTTCGCTGACAAACTTGTCAAAGTCATCGGCCGCCTGGAAATTCTTGTAGACGCTTGCGAACCGCACGTAACCGACCGTGTCGATCCGGGCCAAGCTTTCCATGACAATCTCGCCAATCGTGGTTGACGGAATGTCGGTTTCGCCCATGCTTTCCAAACGTCGTAAGATGCCCGAAATCATCTGATCAATCCGCTCGGGTTCGACCGGACGTTTCTGCATCGCGATGCGGATCGAGCGCTCCAGCTTGTCGCGATCGAAATCCTCGCGCTTGCCGTTCGATTTGATCACCACCAGGTCGCGCAATTGAACGCGCTCATAGGTTGTAAACCGCCCGCCACAGGCTGGGCAAAAACGACGGCGTCGGATGGCTACATGATCTTCGGCCGGCCGTGAATCCTTGACTTGAGTGTCGATATTTCCGCAAAACGGGCAGCGCATCCGCCTCTTCTCCCTCGACCTTGCGGCCCAAAGGGCCGATCCCACAGTCTTTATAGGACAGCCGCTTCATTTTGGGTAGTCCAGAAAAGCAAACGCTAGATGAAGGTGTGGTTTGGCGGACTCAGCCCGCTAATACCCCATCATTCCATGAAGGACAGGCAAGATGGCTGCGGCCAGCACACCCACGACCGCACCCACAGCAAGACGCGGAACACGTCCCCCAAGTTTCGGTGCAAACAAACTGAGAAGGCCGCAAACAACGGCGTAAAAGGTCAATGCAATCGGGTCCATATTCTAGCTTTACCAGAGGAATCCCGTGTGGTCAGTCAGGAATTTTCAGACCGTTTCGGCACCAATGTGTAAAAACGCGTGCCTTGCGCGTTGAGCGTTTTCTCGGTCATCACACGAAATCCACGTGTCTCGAAAATCGACAACGGGTCTTCGTCATCCTGCCCGGTGAACACCGTCAACCCTTTGGTGAACCGAACCGGTTCAACCGTCAGATGCACCGCGTCGATGGCGGCTTTCGCCAGAAACCAATCATGCACCCGCGTGCCGCCCAGGATCAGCCCTTCCCGCAGCGGGCGCTTTGCCTGTACCAGCGCCGCCAGATCGCCCACATCGACCTCAGCCGGATCAAGCCAAAGCTGTGTCGGGCGCTGCCATCCTTGCTGTGTCACGGAAAAGACGATGCGGTGACGGTCGGGCCTGTCCGCTGCCTCGTGCGTGTGCCGCCCCATAATGCACCAATCGGCCGCGTTCACATCGGAAAAAAACAGCACCTGTTCCTCGGCGCTGGCCCATTCCTGGGGTGGCGTATCTGTTGTAGGCGAGATGAAACCGTCTTGCGATACTGCGACGGTCAATGTGAAATGCGGACGTTCCATACGGCAGGTGCTATACATATTGTGCCGTACGCGAAAGCCGCTTCGGCATTGCGTCCACGGGCTCACTTGTGATGAACTTGATCGCAAGGGAGGACCGCGATGAAAGAAGGTTGGCGCTGGTACGGGCCGGAGGATCCGGTGCCGCTTGAACACATCCGTCAGGCAGGCGCGACGGATATCGTGACAGCCCTGCACGACATCTATGACGGGCAGGTTTGGCCCCAAGACCGGATTGCCGCGCGACAGGCCGAAGTTGCCACAGTTGGGCTGACCTGGAGTGTGGTTGAAAGCATTCCTGTGCCCCAGGCAATCAAGACGGGCGCCGCAGGCTCGGACGCAGCCATTCAGCGTTTCATCCAGACGATGCGGAACGTCGCGGCCTGTGGCATTCCGGTGATTTGCTACAACTTCATGCCGGTAGTCGACTGGACCCGCACAGATTTGCGCTTTCCTGCCCCGAATGGCGGGCTTGCCCTGCGGTTCGACCCGGCAGCCTTCGCCGCCTATGACATATTTGTCCTGAAACGGTCCGGGGCTACACACAACTATACGGCGGATCAATTCACGGCCGCCGAAACCGCCTTTGCGGCCATGGATGCGGACCAAATCCAGACGCTAGAGACGACGATCATCGCTGGCCTGCCTGGCGCCGAAGGGCACCACACGCGTGACGGCATCCGGGCATTGATTGCCGAGTATGATGGCGTCGACGACGACGCGTTACGCGCCAACCTGATCGCGTTCCAGTCCGCCATTGTGCCCGTTGCAGAAGAGCTGGGGCTGCGGCTTGCCATTCATCCTGACGATCCCCCGTGGTCCCTGTTCGGGCTGCCACGCGTTGTCAGCCAGGCCTCGGATTATGACGCGCTGTTCTCCGCCAACCCGGATCAGGCAAATGGTGTGACTTTCTGCACCGGCTCGCTGG
This sequence comes from Pseudomonadota bacterium, assembly GCA_039033735.1. Taxonomy (GTDB): domain Bacteria; phylum Pseudomonadota; class Alphaproteobacteria; order Rhodobacterales; family Rhodobacteraceae; genus JAJDOD01. The sequence goes on along the minus strand of JBCCCA010000261.1, from coordinate 1,462 downwards.
GCGCGCGCGCGGACAACGATTTGCCAGCCATGTTGCAAACGCTGGTCGCGCGCATCCATTTCGCCCATTTGCGTAACGTGCAAAGGGAAGTCAGCGGCGCTTTCTTCGAAGCCGACCACCTTGAAGGGTCAACCGACATCATCGAGATCGTTGACCTGCTTCTGGCCGAGGAACGGCGGCGGCGCGCGGACGGGCGGACAGATCACTCAATCCCGATGCGACCGGACCATGGGCATCTGCTGCTGGACGATCTGACAAAGACCACCCTGCCCGGTTATTCCGCCATCGGGCGTTTGAAAGGGTTGGCTGAACTGCGTGGCGCCATGCGCGCGCTGGAGCGGGCGCATGGGTGAGTTCACGGGCAAAACAGCTCTTGTCACAGGCACAAGTGGCATCGGCTTGGGCGCGGCGCTGCACTTTGCACGCGAAGGCGCCAAGGTTCATGTCTGCGGTATTGACGCGGCGCACAATGCGCGGGCGGAAGACGCCACGCGCGGGCTGCCTTTGGTGGTTAAACAGCTTGACGTGTCCGACGCCGCCGCCGTGGAAGACTGGGTAACCGGAACTGGCGCCAAAGAGGGCGGCATTGATTTCCTGGTGAACGCCGCAGCCGTCCAAACCTATGGCACGACCGAGACGACCGATATCGCTCATTGGAACCGCGTGATGGCGATCAACCTGACCTCGTACTACCTGACATCGCATTTCGCCTATCCTTTCATGAAAGCACGCGGTGGCGGGTCGATCGTGCATGTCTCATCCGTACAGGGGCACGTAAACCAGAATGCCGTCCTGGCCTATGCCACCTCGAAAGGTGCAATCCACGCCATGGTGCGAGCGCAGGCCGTCGATGCGGCCAAGGACAATATCCGTGTTAACTCGATCAGCCCCGGGTCCGTGCGGACCCCGCTTCTGGAGTTCGCGGCCCGCACCGTTGTCGGCGAAGGCGGTGATATCGAAAGCGCGATTGCCGAATTCGGGCAGGCCCACCCCATGGGCCGGGTCGGAACTGTCGAAGAAACCAGCGCCCTTATCGCTTTCCTCTGCAGTGCGGGCGCAGGTTTTTGTACCGGCGGTGACTATCTGATCGACGGCGGCCTGACGGCAGGGATCGGGGTCTGAGCCCCCCGCTTTTTGCATGAAGTCACAACCCGGCCAGAAATCGTTGAAAGCGGCGCGCGCTAAACGGTGACGGCAGCCAACAGATCGTTCCGCGCAATTTGGCCAGACGTCCCGCTCATCTTGACCGAGCCGCGCTCCAGAACCGTGAAACGGTCGCCCAGATCAAAGGCGAAGTCGAAAAACTGCTCGACCAGCACAATCGCCATATCGCCACGGTCGCGCAGCAGACCGATCACCTTGCCAATCTGCTGAATGATGTTTGGTTGAATACCCTCGGTCGGCTCATCAAGCAGCAACAGCTTCGGGCGCGTCACCAGGGCCCGCGCAATCGCCAATTGCT
>JBCCCA010000260.1:0-3907 GCA_039033735.1 Pseudomonadota bacterium | reverse complement strand
GTTCAGCAACCCGCGGTCATGGCTGATTGTGATCACCGTGTGCGGGTATTTGGCCAGATAGCTTTCCAGCCAAAGCGCCCCTTCCAAATCCAGATAGTTGGTCGGTTCGTCCAAAAGCAACAGATCGGGCGCCGAAAACAGGACCCCCGCCAGCGCCACGCGCATCCGCCAGCCACCCGAAAACGCCGAGCAGGGCATGGCTTGTTCGGCCTGACCAAAGCCCAGACCTTTCAGAATTGTGGCCGCTCGCGCCTCGGCGGACCAGGCGTCGATATCAGCAAGCCGCATTTGGATGTCGGCCACGCGCGTTGGGTCGGTCGCCGTTTCCGCCTCGGCCAAAAGGGCGGCGCGTTCGGTATCTGCCTCGAGCACGGTATCCAGCAACGACACTTCGGACCCCGGAACCTCCTGCGCCACACCGCCGATGCGGGCGCCACGATTAATCGTGATGCTGCCGCCCTCAAGGGTCAGTTCGCCTCGGATCAACCGGAATAAAGTGGTCTTGCCGGTTCCGTTTCGTCCGACAAATCCGACCTTGTGACCAGCGGGTACAATGGCCGAGGCGCCGTCAAAAAGCGGGCGCCCTTCAATTGCAAACCGTATGTCATCAAGGCGAAGCATAGGCCGGGGCGTACCAGAGTGCGCAGCCCCGGAAAAGGTGCCAATACCGGCGCGCTGTCAGATTGCCAAGCTGCCCGAGGCCAAACTCTCGGAAACTGCCGCACTTGCAATCACCCGGCTCAGGCTTTCGGCCTCGGCGCGAATGTGCAGACTGTCCTTCGAGACTGACAAAGCGTCCTTGAATCGGTGTCGCAGGTTTTTGACGATTGCTGAAATTTGAGGGACCATAAAAGGATGCGCGCTCATCAGCTTTCTGAAATTGAAGCCACCCCGACACATCAATTCCTGGATCAGATCGGCCCGCATCTTGTCTTCCGGTGTCATCGCATAGCCGCGATGTCCAGCAAGACCACCTCTTTGCACACGATCGCTGTAGGCGGCGGTCGAAACGGCATTCTGAACATACCCCTCGGGATACTCGGAAATGGCTGATGCACCGAAGCCGATCAGAGTTCGGCAGGGATCATCGGTATAACCCTGGAAATTTCGGCGCAACTTATTGTGGCGGGCCGCGCGGGCCAGACTGTCCTGCGGCAACGCAAAGTGATCGATCCCGATCGCCTCCATCCCATTGGCGATCATCCGGCGGCGGGCTAGCGTGGCCAGATGCCAGCGTTCGCGGGCATCGGCCAGATCGTCTTCCTGTATCATGACCTGTCGCTTGGACATTTGCGGCACATGGGCATAGCCATAGATCGCCAATCTGTCCGGCTGAAGCTCAAGAACACGATCAAGCGTCGATGACAGGCTTTCACGCGTTTGATGGGGCAGCCCGTACACGAGATCGAAATTGATGCTGCCGACCCCAAGCTGGCGCAGTTTTTCGATCACGGTTTTCGTCTGCTGGAAGCTTTGCTCGCGACCGATGACGGTTTGCACCTTGGGCGCGAAATCCTGAATACCGATACTGGCCCGCCCAAGGCGCCAAGCGGCCAATGTCTCAAGCACCGCGTCCGAAGCATCAGTTGGGTCAATTTCGACGGAAAACTCAAAGCCGCGCTTTGTCTTGAATTGACTGAACAAGACTTCGCACAGTCGGTTCATCAGCTCACTCGACAGGATTGTCGGGGTGCCACCGCCGAAATGCAGGCGCGCCATTTTGACGTCAGGTGCAAGCTGAGCGCGAACGACACAGATTTCCTTGATCAACGTATCAACATACGCCTCGACCGGCTTCAAGGTTTGCGTGCCCTGTGTCCGACAGGCGCAGAAATAGCAAAGGCGTTTACAGAAAGGTATGTGAACATATAGCGAGAGCGTGCTGCCTTCGGTAATGTGACCAAGCCATTCAGCCTGATGACGCTGCCCGGTGTCGGGCTCAAAACGATTGGCAGGTGGGTAACTTGTAAACCGAGGCACCTTGGCGGTGAACAACCCGTGTTTTTCAAGAACGGCTTCATTTTCCATGTTTGTCGTGTATCGTAGGGCGCAATTGCCTACTTTGACACAGATCAAGCAAATGAACGTTCTACTGACCGAGCGGGTGAAATGTAGCGAATGCCCTATCCGGCATCGCGCTGTTTGCGCGCGCTGTGATGAGAATGAACTGGATATTTTAGACCAGATCAAAAGTTACCGCTCGTTCAAAGCTGGCGAAGCGATCCAGTGGCGCGGGGAAGAACTAACCCATGTGTCTTCGGTCGTCGCCGGGATCGCAACGCTGTCCAAAACGCTGGATGATGGCCGTATGCAGATGGTTGGTCTGTTGCTGCCATCGGACTTCATCGGCCGGCCCGGGCGCGAAACGCTTGATTTTGATGTGGTGGCGACAAGTGATGTCACGCTGTGCAGTTTCGAGCGCAAACCCTTCGAACGCCTGCTGGCGGAAACGCCGCATATTTCACAGCGCTTGGCTGAAATGGCGATGGACGAACTGGATGCTGCCCGTGACTGGATGCTTCTCCTGGGCCGTAAGACGGCGCGCGAGAAGCTTGCGACCTTCATTCAGATGCTGGTTCAACGAAGCAGTATTGAAGGAAGCCACATCCCGAACCTCACGCTTCCGCTAACCCGCGAAGATATTGCAAGCTTCCTGGGCCTTACGCTTGAAACGGTCAGTCGACAATTCACCCAGTTTCGCAAGGAAGGCATTCTTGAATTTTCCGATCGCCGCAATTTCACTGTGAACGACCACGCTGCACTTTTGGATGCGACCGGCGATGATGCGGATGGTGGTGTGATCACCTGACGCACCTTTCTGCCGGTTTGACACAGATCAAGGTGGCGCGACCGCCCAACCCCTAAACCGATCCCAATAACCGCGCTTTGGCGCATGGAATGGAATCGGGGAAAAGACTATGGGGAATTACCTCAAGTTAATCGTGCTGGGTCTTGTCACTATCGTGGCGGCAATTGCCGTCAACTGGGGTAGGGATCTCGCCTATCAGGTGCATGCAGCGCTGATCATGGTGATCGCCGCTGCCATGTTCATCTGGGTATTGCGGAATACGGATGAGCCGGTTGCGCTCGCGCCGGACCCAAGCTCCGGCTACGATGACTCAGTGGTGCGATACGGTGTTATCGCAACGGCCTTTTGGGGCATCGCGGGCTTTCTGGTGGGGGTCTTCATCGCCTTTCAACTGGCCTTCCCCGCGCTTAATTTCGATTGGGGCCAGCCCTTTACCAACTTCGGTCGCCTGCGCCCGCTGCACACAAGTGCGGTGATTTTCGCGTTTGGCGGCAATGCCCTGATCGCCACATCGTTTTATGTTGTCCAGCGCACCAGCGGTGTCCGGCTTTGGAACGGCAAACTCGCGTGGTTCGTGTTCTGGGGCTACCAGCTGTTTATTGTGATGGCGGCCACAGGCTATCTGCTTGGCGCGACACAGTCGAAGGAATACGCCGAGCCTGAATGGTACGTCGACCTTTGGCTGACCATCGTCTGGGTCGCCTATCTGGCAGTCTTCCTCGGGACGATCTTCACCCGCAAGGAAAGGCACATCTATGTCGCCAACTGGTTCTACCTGAGTTTCATCGTCACCGTGGCGATGCTGCATGTCGTCAACAACCTAAGCATCCCCGTCAGCTTCTGGGGCTCGCGGTCGGTCCAGGTCTTCTCGGGCGTGCAGGATGCGATGACGCAATGGTGGTATGGACACAACGCGGTGGGCTTCTTCCTGACCGCAGGCTTCCTAGGCATGATGTACTACTTCGTGCCCAAGCAAGCGGGCCGCCCGGTCTATTCCTACCGACTGTCAATCATCCACTTCTGGGCGCTGATCTTCCTGTAGATCTGGGCCGGTCCGCACCACCTGCATTACACCGCATTGCCGGATTGGGCATCGAC
>JBCCCA010000259.1:0-3936 GCA_039033735.1 Pseudomonadota bacterium | reverse complement strand
TTGCCAAGCAAAAATGCCTGGATCACATTGACGGTCATGCGCAAAGGTTCATCGAGCTGTCGCCGTTTCTGTGTATCGGAACACAAACAGCAGATGGCCGCGCCGATGTCAGTCCGCGTGGTGACCCGCCCGGTTTCGCAAGGGTCGCGGATGCCAAGACATTGATGATCCCCGACCGGCCCGGCAACAATCGCCTGGATACCTTGTCGAACATCATCGCCAACGCATCGGTCGGGCTTATCTTCATGGTGCCCGGTTTTGATGAAACCCTGCGGATCAACGGAGTGGCCAAGATCAGCTGCGACCCCGAGCATCTTGCAGGGTTTGAAGTCAACGAACGTAGGCCAAAAGTGGTTATAGTCGTCACGGTGGACGAGGTTTTCCTTCATTGCGCAAAGGCCTTTCGACGGTCCCGGCTTTGGGACCCATCAGCGCAACAGGACCGGGCTCAGATGCCATCACTTATGAAAATAGTTTTGGATCAAACCACAGGCGCACCGTCAGAGCCCGGGGCGCTGCGCGCCTTGGATGAAAGCCTGGAAGATGAATATCGAAACACGATGTACTAGGCAGCCAAGCGGCGCCAGGGCGATGCATCGAAACGAAACTGGGCGCCGGGCGTGTTATGACAGGATTTGCCCGAACACACGCGCCAATGTAGCGTGCGGGTCCTCCACCATGGACAGGCTCCGCCAGGCGACATGATGATCCGGACGTACCAATAGGCAGCCCGTGTCGGTGATCTCTCTCATCCGCGCCCAATCGCCCACATGATCGACGAATGTCTGTCGCGGTCCAATGATGTGGCGCGCGATCTCCAGGCCCAGTTTGGTCCCGACAGACACTGCAGCGTCACACCAGGCCTCGCCGCCAATCCCGGTAAGAATGGTAAAGCGCCCGTTTCCACAAAGATCCAAGGTTGAAACCTGCGCGCCAGTTTCACCCGCAAAGACCCACACATGCGGCAGTCGCGCGCCCGGCCATGTGGTAGGATGATAGTGCAGTTCGGCGTCACGATCGAATACCGGTTCCGGCTGGTCGTCCGTGACAATCGCGGTTGAGGCGTAGCGCTGATTCATCTCGACCCCATGCGCATCGAACTCGTACTTTTTGTAGGCAATCGCCTGCCGCAGGGCTTCCCGTTGTGCTTCGCCCGACGGACCCGCATCACAGCGTGCATCCATGTTGGCCTTGATCGTGTCGATGTCTGTGCCGCCGGTCATGCCAAGCGCTTCAAAGATCGGACCAAACTCGCCAATGGATTGGTTCGCACGGGTGACGATTTGCTTGGCCACCGGTGCGCGTTCGGTCGTATAAGTCTCAAGAAGGCCCGCGCCCGCTTGACCTTTCACAACCGCGGCAAGCTTCCAAGACAGGTTGAACGCATCTTGAATTGACGTATTCGAACCAAGCCCGTTGGAAGGCGGGTGTCGATGGGCTGCGTCGCCCATGATGAACACCCGATCCTTCTGCATATTGGTGGCGTAGGCGTCGTTGACCGTCCATGTGTTGGCCGACAGCAGCTCAATGTCCAGATCGGGGTCACCCACAAGCTGACGCGCCACAGTGGTGGCCAGCGCCGCATCCACCTTGGGCGCGGGTTCGTTGATGTCATACCCCCAGACGATCAACCATTCGTTCCAGGGGCGGATCATACGCACAAGACCCATCCCGATGCCGCCCACATCGGCGCCGGGTTGCATAACCCAGTACAGGACCGAAGGGCGGTGCGCGACGTATTTCGACAGGTCGGCGCGGAACAGGATGTTCATCGACCCACCGACCCCCATTTTCCCCTCGATCGGCGTGTCTATATGGTCGGCCACAAGCGAGTTCCCACCATCGGCACCGACCAGATACCGGGACCGAACCTGGAACTCGCGGCCCGACAGCCGATCCAGCAAGGTTGTCGTCACACCATCGCCATCCTGCACGTGGCTCAGATACTCGGTCGACATCCGGCCCTGTGCGCCGCGTTGGCAGGCCGTCTTGAACAGGATCGGTTCCATGAAGGTTTGTGGCAGATCGTTCATGTGGCTGGGCGAGGACAGCATGTGCGCGGCGCGGCTTTCAGGATGCTTTCCCCAGCTTTTCATCCGCCCGATTTCCTCGCCGGCCAGACTCTCGCAAAAGACGTTCTCGCCCATCAGGTCCTGTTCGGTCGCGTGCAGATAAGCCTCCGCCTCGACCTCATGCCCCAAATCGCGCAACACCTCCATCGTGCGCTGATTGGTGATATGCGCACGGGGCGTGTTGGCCAGCCAGCGATAGCGGTTCACCACCATCGTCTCGACGCCATAACTTGCAAGCAGTGCCGCCGTGGCCGAGCCCGCAGGCCCGGTCCCGATGACAAGCACATCGGTGGTTATCTCAGCCAAATCTCATCCTCCCATCGACCGGACGGCCCCGGTGCTTCCACCGAACCGTTCATGGATTTCGCCTGTTTGTAAATATCCCGGGGGCGTTGGCAAAGCCAACGGGGGCAGAGCCCCCAATGCGCGGCACGCGCCTTCAAACAATTCGCCCGAAGGGCACAATCGGATCATCGCAGATCAGAACCCAACCCTGTCACCACCTTTGAGATCCAGGATCTCGCGTGCCTCGTCTGGCGTCGCGACTTCTGATCCAAGCTCTTCAACGATCCGGCGGATTTTCTCGACCTGTTGCGCATTCGATGTCGCCAATTCGCCCCGCTTTATGAACAGGCTGTCTTCCAACCCGACCCGCACATTGCCACCCATCTGACTTGCGGTCGTGGCCATCGGCATTTGCGCCGCGCCCGCCGCCAGTACCGACCAGCGATAAGTGTCCCCGAAAAGCTTGTCGGCCGTCTTCTTCATAAAGACCAGATTGTCGACATCCGAGCCGATGCCGCCCAGAATTCCCATCACGAATTGCAGGAAGACCGGCGGTTTGAACAGCCCCGTATCCATGCAAAACTTGAGGTTGTAGAGATGGCCCACATCATAGCATTCATGCTCGAACTTGATGTTGTGGGGGGCAAGCCGTTCTGCCGCTTCCTTGATATCTGCGAAGGTGTTGCGGAAGATATTCGCTTCCGATCCTCTGATATAGTCTTCTTCCCAATCGTATTTGTAGCTTTCGTACCGCGCCGCTAGCGGGTGAAACGCGAAGTTCAGCGACCCCATGTTGAGCGAGCACATCTCGGGGCTGAACTGTTCCGCCGCCCGCAACCGTTCCTTGATCAGCATCGTGGGCGCGCCGCCCGTCGTGATGTTGACCACCGCATTGGTCGATTGCTTCACGCGCGCCAGCATGGATGTGTAATGCGCGGGCTCGACCGAGGGCCGACCGTCGTCCGGATCACGTGTGTGCAGATGCAGGATTGCCGCGCCCGCTTCCGCCGCTGCAATCGCCTGGCCTGCAATCTCGTCATGCGTAATAGGCAGGTGGTCTGACATTGTCGGTGTGTGGATCGCGCCGGTAACAGCGCAGGTGATGATGACTTTGGGTGGTTTGGCCATGGGTTCAGTCCTTTTGCCGGACGCGATAGGAAAGTGGGAAAAGCTCTAGGTCATAGCGGTCGCGGATCAGCCCCCAGACACCTTTCGGCGCCTTCAGCATCACAACAATGGCCACAAGACCCAGAACCAAAAGATAGATCGTGCCAAAATCAGCCAACACTTCACGCAAGGCAAAAAACAGCAACGTTCCTATGATTGGGCCTTCCAGCGTGCCGATCCCACCGATCACGACAATGAAGATCACGAAGGCGGTCCAGTCATTCACGCTGAATGCAGCATCGGGCGAGATACGCAGTTTCTGCAAAAAGATCAGCCCCCCGATGATCGCTGTGAAGGCCGAGGTCACCACATAGACCTCTAGTTTGGTGCGCCAGATATCGATGCCCAGCCCGCTGGCAGCCACTTCGCTGTCGCGGATCGCGGTCAGCGCCAACCCTCGGCGCGAGCGCAG
>JBCCCA010000258.1:0-3938 GCA_039033735.1 Pseudomonadota bacterium | reverse complement strand
GCGGTTTAGAAACCGCATCGCTTTCTTTCTTGGACCAAGCAGAAATCCCAGCTTTCCACGAAATGCTTGCCAGAACAGTTCAGCGACGCGGGGGCGATCTTTCAGTTCAAAACCTGTTCGGATCGTGACGGTCATCGCATTCAGATCGTCACAGACGCGATTTGATGCAAGACGTCCTAGCTCGCTTTCTTCTTGCGTGCAGGTTTTTTCTTGCCAGACTTGGCTTCGCGCTCGTCGATCAATTGAACGGCTTGCTCCATCGTAACATTGTCGGGTTCGGCATTGTCAGGCAGGGTGGCGTTCACTTTTTCCCACTTCACGTAAGGGCCGTATTTGCCGTCCATAATGGCCACAAGGCCGCCGCGATCGGGATGTTCGCCGAGCTCCTTCAGTATTTTCGCCTGACGACCGCGCCCGCGGGACGCCTTCTTTTCGTCGATCAACTGGACGGCACGGTTCATGCCAACTTCCCAAACCTCTTCGATACTCTCAAGGTTGGCATTGGTTCCACCTTTGAACGATGTGTTCTCAGCGTGCTTGAGGTAAGGACCATATCGCCCGATGTTGGCCCATATGTTCACCCCATCCTCGGGATGCTGACCAATCAGACGCGGAAGCTCCAGCAGCTTCACAGCTTGCGCCAACGATAGCTCCGCCGGTTCCCAGCCTTCCGGTACACCCTGTCGCGGCGGCTTCTTGTTATCGTCGCTTACCACTCCACGCTGGACGTAGGGCCCAAACCGGCCCTTGTGCACCCAGATCTGATCGCCCGCATCCTCACCGAGCAACTTGCCTTCGGGCGGAATGCCGCTTTCGGGTTCTGTTCCCGGAGGACCAAAGGCACGGGTGTACCGGCACTCCGGATAGTTGGAACATCCGATAAAAGCCCCACCCGAGCGCGCCGTCCGCATCGATAGCCGACCTGCCCCGCAGTTTGGGCAAAGGCGTGGATCGCCCCCTTCTTCGGTGGGCGGGAACAAGTGAGGTTCCAGAACCTCGTTGATCTTTTCCAGCACATGCGTGATGCGTAGTTCTGCGGTGTCTTCAATGGCGGCATGAAAATCTCGCCAAAACCGACCTAGCACATCCTGCCAATCACGGTCGCCGTTGGTGATATCGTCCAACTCGCTTTCCAGCTTGGCGGTGAAGTCATAACCCACGTAGCGACGGAAATACTCGACCAAGAACACCGTGACCAACCGACCCTTATCCTCAGGAAAAAGGCGATTCTTGTCTTTTGTCACATAGCCACGATCCTGAATGGTCGTGACAATCGAGGCATAGGTCGACGGGCGACCGATCCCGATTTCCTCCATCTTCTTGACCAGCGTCGCTTCAGTATAGCGTGGCGGCGGCTGGGTGAAATGCTGCTCGGGCGTGATCGTTTCCTTCTTCGCCGCTTCGCCCTCCATGATTTGGGGCAGGACCTTGTCGTCGTCGTCGACCACGTCGTCGCGGCCTTCTTCATAGACACGAAGGAAACCGTCGAACGTAATCACTTGACCGGTCGCGCGCAGTTCGACCTGCCGATCGGCGCTGGCGATGTCGACCGTGGTACGCTCCAGTTTGGCGGCCTCCATTTGACTGGCCAGCGTCCGTTTCCAGATCAGATCATACAGCCGTCGCTGGTCAGGGTCGGACAATTTCAGGCTGGCCACATCGGCGCGCATGTCTGTTGGGCGGACGCACTCGTGTGCTTCTTGCGCATTCTTGGCTTTGTTCTTGTAAATGCGCGGGCTGCTGGGCACATAGCTTGCATCATAGCGTTCCTTGATCGCATCGCGTGCCTGGCTGACAGCCTCGGGCGCCATGTCGATCCCGTCGGTTCGCATGTAGGTAATGTGCCCCGCTTCGTACAGGCGTTGGGCGACTTGCATGGTCTGACGCGCGCCAAACCCGAACTTGCGGCTGGCTTCCTGTTGCAATGTCGACGTCATGAACGGGGGCGAGGGGTTCCGCGTGCCCGGTTTCGCCTCGACCGATTTAATTGTCAGATCGCGCGTCTCGATGGCGCTGACGGCCAGTTCGGCGGCTGTTGCGTCCGGAATGTCGAATTTGTCCAGCTTGTTGCCGCCCAGAACCGTCAAACGGGCCTCGAAGCTTTGTCCGCGTGGCGTAGCTAGGACAGACTTAACGGTCCAGTATTCCTGGGCGTTGAACGCTTCGATCTCCATTTCGCGCTCGACGATGATCCGAAGCGACACCGATTGCACGCGGCCGGCCGACCTTGATCCGGGCAGTTTGCGCCACAGCACCGGCGACAGGTTGAACCCCACCAGATAGTCCAGCGCGCGGCGGGCCAGATAGGCCTCGACCAGATCGCGATCAACCTCGCGCGGGTTGGCCATTGCCTCGGTCACAGCCGCTTTGGTGATTGCGTTGAAGACGACGCGGCTGACGGGTGTATCTTTCTTTAGCGCTTTCCTGTTGCGCAGTGTCTCTTCCAGGTGCCAGCTGATCGCCTCGCCTTCGCGATCAGGGTCAGTTGCAAGGATCAGGGCGGGGTCATCTTTGAGCGCATCGGCAATCGCTTTGATGTGCTTTTTCGAATCGCTCGCGACCTCCCATTTCATTTCGAACCCGTTCTCGGTATCGACAGATCCGTCCTTCGGGGGTAGGTCGCGGACATGTCCATACGAGGCAAGAACCGTGTAGTCAGAGCCGAGATATTTGTTGATTGTCTTGGCCTTGGCCGGAGACTCGACAACGACAACGGGCATGAAATTCCTTTCAAAAAAACGCGAAGCTGTGGCGGCGGAAGATGTGGGGTCTTCGCTTTGATTGTCAATGTGCCGCGTGTAAATGGGTGGCGGGACAACGCCAACCGTGTCCCAACCGCCGATGTCCGGTCACTCGGCCCGGGTTAATAGACCGCCCGGTTCGCGGCGTATCTTGCCTTCGATCTCAAGCGTGGAAATCTCGGGCGACACCACCGAGGCGTCCCGCGCCAGATCGCGGATCAACTGATCCTCTGGCACCGGTGTCGGCCCAAGACGCTCAAGAATTTGCCGGTGCAAATCTGCGGTTCTTGCCGCAAAGGCCTGTTCCGCCTTGGGCACTGGCTTCTCGTCGACCTCAGGCACGGCAGGCTGACGGGCCAGCGCCTCGAGCACATCGCCAGCCGAGCGAACAAGTGTCGCGCCATCGCGGATCAGCATGTTGCAGCCTGATCCCCGAGGGTCAAACGGGTGGCCGGGGACGGCCAGAACATCGCGCCCCTGATCCAAGGCCGTGCGCGCAGTGATCAAGCTGCCGCTTTTTGCGGCCGCTTCGATTACCACCACAGCCTGCGCCAGGCCCGAGATAATACGGTTGCGTCGCGGAAAATGTCGGGCCGTCGGTTGAACGGACATCGCGATCTCACTGATCCGCAGCCCGCATTCTTCGATTTCCTGGCCAAGAACCGCGTTTTCACTCGGATAGATGACGTCGACGCCACCTCCCATGACGGCGATCGTTCCAGCCTCCATCGACGCATGATGCACCGCTGCATCAATGCCGCGTGCCAGGCCTGACACGGTGATATAGCCTGCATCGGCCAAATCCTTTGCCATCTTGCGCGCCATACGTGTTCCCAGCGACGAGGCGTTGCGCGCACCCACTAGTGCAATCATCGGGCGTTTCAGCAGTTCAGGATTACCGACGCACCAAAGGAACGGTGGCGCATCAGGTATCTCTGTCATTGGCGTGGGGTATTCCTTAGAGCCGAAGGCAATCGGTACCGCGCCACAGATCTTGGCGCGCGCCCATTCGATTTTGGCATCCTCTAGTGAACACGGTCGGTATTTGGAAACCCCGGCATCGGCTGCAATTTGCGGCAGGGCCTCAAGCGCATCGTCCGCCGAACCATAGTCTTTCATCAATCGGAAGAAAGTGCTGACGCCGACGCGTCTAGAGCGCAAGAGGCGGATCCAGGAGTGCCACTCTTCCTCTGTGAG
>JBCCCA010000257.1:0-3986 GCA_039033735.1 Pseudomonadota bacterium | reverse complement strand
TGCGAAAGATGGCAAAATACCGCTCGGAGGGACTGAACCTTTATAGTTTCTCCCTACCGCCTGTTGCAGGGACGTAGACTATTGTGTCCTGTTGCAGCTGGAGTTCGGCGGTGTCTTCGATGGTCAGGATGCGTTCGGCGTTGTCGATGAACGAGGACAGCGCGTTGAGCGTGGTCGTTTTACCGGACCCGGTACCGCCTGACACAATCACATTCAGCCGTGTCGCCACAGCGGCTTGCAAATAGGCGGCCATTTCTTCGGTAAAGGCCCCGAAGTCGACCAGATCGTCGATGCCGAGTTTGTCCTTTTTGAATTTACGAATGGAGACGAGCGAGCCGTCAACCGCGATGGGCGGTACCATGGCGTTAAAGCGCGAACCGTCCTTGAGGCGGGCGTCGACATAGGGGTTGGATTCGTCGACGCGACGTCCGACGGCCGACACGATCTTGTCGATGATGCGCAGCAGGTGGCGTTCATCCTTGAACGTCACATCCGTGAGTTCCAGTTTGCCCGAGCGTTCCACAAAGATCTGCTGGGGGCCGTTGACCAGAATATCGTTGACCGTGTCGTCTTGCAGCAGGGTTTCAAGGGGGCCAAGGCCGGTGACTTCGTCAAACAGTTCCTTGTTGAGGATCTGGCGGTCTTCGCGGTTGAGAATGATATTCTTCTCTTCCAGCACTTCGCTGGAAATGGCGACGATTTCCTGGCGCAGGTCCGCTTCGGTCGCGTTTTCGAGTGCCGACAGGTTCAGGTTATCGAGCAGGGCGCGGTGGAGTTCGAGTTTGATCTCGCCCATCCGCTCCTTTTTCTTGCGCTCTTTGTCCATCGGCATGACTGTGGCGGCGCTGGCGTTTGCCTTGCGCGCGACCTTGGATGTGGCGGCCTTGGGCATCTCGGTCACCTTCGCCTCGGGTGCCGGGCTGGGTGCGGGTGCAGCCTTTTTGTACTTCGAGAACATATTGATCCCCCTGTGCTATCGGATCACGCCGCTGCGGCGTGGTCCTCGCTTAATTCATGAATGGAAGCTGCAAGTTTCGCGATTTCGCGGCGCAGTGGATTCTTGGATGCGGAAGCCGCCAGGGGCAGACCGTGATCAGCCCCTTGGGTGATCGGCTTGCCGCCGTCGGGCAACTGCACCTCGATCGAGATATCAAGGCTTTCGCCGAGGCGTTTGACCCGTGCCTTGCCCCCAAGATCGGTGAACTTGGGCGCGCGGTTGAGCACATAGCGCAGTTTTTCGACGGGCAGCTCTTCGGATTGGAGCGCGCGCTTGAAGCGCAGCGCGTTCTGGGCCGAGCGCATGTCGAGTTCGAGCGTCGTGAAATAGACATGGGAGGCCGACAGCACGGTTTCGGTCCACTGCACGAGAGTTGAGGGCATGTCGATGACCACATAGTCAAAATGCGCGCGGGCCATGTTGATGACGCGGGCAATGTCTTCGGATGTCACCAGATCCAGTGGGATCATGTCCGCAGGCGCCGTAAGCACTTGCAGCTTTTCCTCGAATGTCAGCAAGGACTGGCCAAAGATCTCGTCATCCATGCTTTCCGTATCGGACAGCATTTCGAACACAGCCTCGCGACGGGGCAGGTCAAGATAGGTCGAGGCGGACCCGAATTGCATATCAAGGTCCAGCAGGCAGACCGAGGGTGTGTCGGATTTGCTGAGCAGAGCCAGTTCCCACGCCAGGTTGACCGCAAGGGTTGTGGTACCGGTGCCACCGGCCACGCCGTGGGCCACGAATACGGCACCTTCTTTGTCGGTGCCTGATTTCAGCTGGGCGGTCCGTTCCATTTCGGCCGGTTGCGGCTGGTTTGCACTGCGCACGCGGTCGATGGCTTGCTGCAATTCACCTTCGGGGAGCGGGTAGGGGACAAATTCATCCGCCCCGTTGCGCAAAAGCTGGTGCAGCGCGGCGGGCGTCACGTCTTCGGCAATCAAAATGACCTTGATGTCGCGGGTTTTGGCCTGCGTGATGATTTCACCCATCAAAACAAGGTTGTCTTCGTCTGCATCATCCAGAGCGAGTGCGATGAACTCCATCGCTTCGGCCTCGGGTTGGCTGAAAAATGCCAGCGCCTCGGCAAAACCAAGATCACCCCAGGTTTCACCCAAGGCCTGTTCCATGTCTTCGATCAACAAATCGAAGTTCTGTACGTCACGGCTGACGGTACAGGCCACAATTGGCGCGGTTTCTGGTTGCGGCATTACACTGCTCATTGCCCACTCGTCCTTTTATTCAAGGGCAAAGCGGTCCTGTGCGGCGATTCTCGCCCTATTAGACTGCGATGCCCACGCCCGGTCAAAGTGTCCGGGCATACGTATCCTCACGGGGAGTTGTCGCAGCGAATTCAGGCGAGATTTGGGCCAAAAAACTCCAATTGTTGGGTTTCTTGGGACGGTGGAGGGCACAAACGCGTGATTGTTCGTGCCCCCGTCACCAGATTTGGGAGTTTAGTCTTACTCTTCGGTGCGCAGATCTGCGCCCGTGATCCCGGTCAAAACCGTCTCACTTTCGGCGCTCCGCACGTAATCGCGATAGACGATTTGTGCATATTTACCGTCAAGCACAGAGGGATTCGATTTCACGAAGCCGCTGACCTCGGTCACGGTGCGCCGATTGCGCCGTTCGCGCCCCTGGGTCACGATCAGGGGCTGGGTTTCCCCAAAGGATGCCACAGCTTCGAGCCGGGAGCGGCTGATGCCTTGAGTACTGAGGAAATGCACAACCGCATTGGCGCGGGCGAGACCGAGACGTTTGTTGAACCCTTGCGATCCAACTGCGTCCGTATGTCCGTAAACACGGAAGCGGACCTCGGGGAATTGACGGATCCAGCGTGCCTGCTGACGCAATGCATCCTGGGCCCCTGGGTCCAAGGTCGCGGAATTAAAGGCGAAATTGACGGTGGTCAGCACTTCGGAAGCGAAGCGGTTGGCGAGATCGAAGGTGTATTGCCGTTCGCCCGTCATGATCAGTGTGTTGTTGGCTGTCGCGTTGCCGAACTGGCCGCCATCCACAATTGATCCGGATTCGCGGTAGAACTGGGTATAGACCGGGTCGCTGGAGGGCGCGCACGCTGAAATTGCGAGGCTGCCTGCCAAAACTGCGGGGATGATCGGTTTCATGACCCTGTCCTTAATCCAACACGTAGCCATATGAGCCGGAGAAGTCCTGTTTGGCAACCTCGCCTGCGGCCCCTTGTTTTGGAACTCGGGTGCCAGCGGCGGTGCGGCCATAAAGGAACAGGTCACGTTCACTTGGCGGTTTGATGCGATCTGTGGGCAGCGCCAGCACGTCGCCGCGCACGGGCGAGACGAGGTGGGCCGTAATAATGATGACCAATTCGGTCTGTTCGCGCTGATAGGAGGCCGAGCGGAACAGCGCGCCCAGGACAGGCACGTCGCCAAGCCATGGCAGCTGGGTGTTGAAGTCGTCAAAGTTGTCTTCGAGCAGGCCGGCGATGGCAAAGCTTTCGCCATCACGCATTTCGACCGTTGTCGAGGTTTCACGCCGGCTGAAGGCGTCGATTTCGAACCCGTCGACGGCGAAACCGTTTGTGGGGTCGATGGCAGACACCGCCGCTTCAAGTTCGAGGTTGATCAGATCCTTGTCCACCACGCGGGGGATAAAGTTCAGCTCAATCCCGAAGGGTTTGAATTCGATTGTGATCACGCCGTTGTCTTGGCTGACCGGGACGGGGTATTCGCCGCCCGCCAGAAACTTGGCCTCTTGCCCGGAGAGGGCGACGAGGTTTGGTTCGGCCAAAGTGCGTACAACCCCTTTGGTTTCAAGGGCTTCGAGCAACAGACCCACTTGAGTGTTGCCTGCGTTAAAGCCAAAGAGGATCGCGCCCGCGTTTTCGTTTGTGCCTGGGATCGAGCCGCCAAGAGCGGTGCCCGAGCCCCCGGAGGTCACGTTTGTGCCGGTCCCTGCGTTCACGCCGACGTCGCCCGAAAAGATCGAGCCGTTCAGTGACAGCGAGGAG
>JBCCCA010000256.1:0-4015 GCA_039033735.1 Pseudomonadota bacterium | reverse complement strand
TGGTAAACCGCGAGGATTTGTCAAAGATGAAGCCCGGTGCTGCGATTGTGGATGTCGCCATTGATCAAGGTGGATGCTTTGAGACATCCAAAGCAACCACACATCAAAATCCGATCTATGAAGTCGATGGGATCATGCATTATTGCGTCGCAAACATGCCCGGCGCCGTGGCACGCACGTCAACAATCGCGCTGACCAACGCGACCATGCCTTACCTTTTGGCGCTGGCGGACAAAGGCTGGCGGCAAGCTTGCCAAGACGACCCGCATTTATTGGACGGATTGAATGTGCATGCTGGGCAGTTGACGTATTTTGCCGTTGGAAAGGCGCTTGGGATCGATGTGATTTCCCCAAGTCTTGTGCTTCGGACCTAACTGCTTTCGGGCCTGAAGCATCTTCGAGGGCAGGCTCAGACCTGCCCTCGAATGGCTGCCTTAAGCGCGGGCTTTCAGCGCATCGCGGATTTCCGCCAGCAGTTCTTCCTGCGTCGGGCCTGCTGGTTCTTCTGCGGCTTCCTCTTCAGGTGCGGTCGCCGCGTCTTTCACGCGGTTCACCATTTTCACCAGAAGGAAAACAACCCATGCAATGATCAGGAAGTTGATCAAGGCCATAATGAAATTGCCGTAGGCAAAGATTGCACCATCTTCGCCGTCACTCAAACGAAAGCCCATGCCCGAGAAATCGATCCCGCCCATGAACAAGCTGATAATCGGGTTGATCAGATCGTCGACCAGCGACGTTACAATGGCCGTAAAGGCTGCCCCGATAATGATACCAACGGCCATATCCATGACGTTGCCCTTGGCGATGAAATCCCTGAATTCCTGGATCATAATTCCCTCTCAATCTCCCTGTGCGATGTTACGCATGTCTCCATCCCACAGCATGGGTAGGGTAAGAACTGGGAAAAAACAACATTCTGTTTCAAATATGAAAACGGTGTCAGGTCGGCAGCTCGCCAGTCAAAACATAGCGCAGGATTGAGACGACCTGCGCCGGTTCTTCCGCCACGCCAAGCGCTGCGGCATGAACCTCTTTCAAGGCGTGCCCGTGCTGGGGTGGGTTCAAAACGATCAGGGATTTGCCCAGCGCCGCCGCATAGCCTGCATCGAACGCGGCGTTCCATTGTTTATATTCCGTGCCAAATCGTACGACGACAATATCGGCCGTCTCGATCCCATGGCGCGTACGGATCGCGTTGACCTTTGCGCCCTTGTGATCATGCCAGAATTTGTTGGGCTCCTCGCCCAGGATCGCGACCCCGCAATCGTCAGACGCGGCGTGATCCGTTACGGGGCTTGAGAATGCAAGGTCTAGACCCTGGGCGCCTTCAATAATCTGCTCGCGCCAATCCGTGTGAATTTCCCCCGACAAGTAAACCTTCAATGCCATTGTCATATTCCTTTGCTGCTTGTCCAAGCACCTAGCGGAAAACACCTGGGGCGCAAACCGCTGCACAGGCTTCTGTTTGATTTCGCAAGTTCCCTTCGCTTGGATTGCGTTTATGTCAAAGGCCGAACAACCAAAGGACTGGTAATGACTTCTCTGACCGATCATCCAATCACGCGCCGTTGGGCGCCGACTCGTCCCGATGTTCTTCAGCTCTATTCGTTCCCAACGCCGAATGGTGTTAAGGCCTCGATTGCGCTGCAAGAACTAGAAATTGACTACGAACCCCATCTTGTCACCCTGTCCGATGCGGATGTGAAAAGTCCCGAGTTCCTCTCGCTGAACCCAAACAACAAGATCCCTGCCATTATCGACCCCAACGGTCCAAATGGCGAAACCGTCGCGATGTGGGAATCCGGTGCGATCCTGATTTATCTGGCCGAGAAAGCCGGGCGCCTGCTGCCAGCCGACGGCGTGGCGCGAACCCAGGTTTTGACATGGCTTATGTTCCAAATGGGCGGCCTTGGACCAATGTTCGGACAGCTGGGTTTCTTTGTGAAATTCGCCGGTGCCGAGATTGAAGATCCACGCCCCCGCGAAAGGTACATCAACGAAGCCAAGCGGCTGTTAAATGTCCTGGAAGGCGAGCTCGAAGGTCAGGATTGGATTACCGGAGACTATTCGATTGCGGATATCGCCATTGCACCCTGGTTGCGTGCACTGGACTTCTATCAGGCGAAAGAGTTGTTGAACTTGGCGGATCTGAAAAACGTGCCAGCCTATCTAGATCGCTTTCTAGAGCGTCCGGCAGTCCAGAAGGGCCTGAACTCGCCGGCCCGCTCGACCTGACAGGGCAGGAATCGGGGCGCCCTGGCGCCCCGGCCGTTATGTGCGATCTCAACTCGTCTGACAGATGCTGCGCAAACTATCCGCGCAGCACACCCCCGGTCGCGCGACCGACCTTATCAACGATTGCTTTGCCAACAGCCTCGATGTCGTCATCAGTCAGCGTCTGATCCGTCGGCTGCAATCTAACAGTAATAGCCAAAGATTTTTTGCCATCCCCAAGCGCACCTCCAACGAACTCGTCAAAGACGCGGACTTCCTCGATCAGCGTCTTGTCGGCCCCTTGCGCCGCGCTGACCACGTTGATCGCCTCGACATCCGCATCAAGAATGAAGGCAAAGTCGCGCTCAACGACCTGCAAATCGCTGATCGTCAAAGCGGCCCGCGTGGTCGAGGCGTTCTTGGGCTTGGGAATAGCGCCAATGTGCACGGCGAAACCGATGGCTGGCCCCTTCACATCAAGCGTCTTCAAGACCTTAGGATGCAACTCACCAAATGCGGCAAGCGTGATCTTCGGCCCCAACGTCATGCGCGCCGAACGCCCGGGATGCCACCACCCCTTCGCAGGGCGTGCAAACTGAATTCGGGTCGGTGCGCCCAAGGCTGCAAGGATCGCTTCGGCATCCGCGCGCGCGTCGAACACGTCAATCATGCGACGGCTGCCATGGACATCCTTAGGGCCCGTCGCCCCTATTCGCAGACCGGTGACCAAAATTTCGTGCTCGTCCGGCTCACCGCCATGAAACACGGCACCCACTTCAAAGAGTGACATATCGCTGAAACCGCGTGCCTGATTGCGTGCAGCCGCTTGCAAAAGGCCCGGCAAATGCGACGGTCGCATGTGGGTCATATCCTGGCTGATCGGGTTGGCGACCCGCCGCGCCTCGTCGCCACCACCAAAAAGCGCGGCACTGGCCTGATCGATGAAGCTGTAGGTCACGCATTCATTATAGCCAAGTGCAGCCGCCGTCCGGCGCGCGATCTGCTCGCGCTTCTGCATGTGTGTCAGGATGGGTTTCGGCACGCCACTGGTCATCCGTGGCATGGGCTTGGGCTCGAGATTGGTGAGCGACGCAATGCGCGCGACTTCTTCTACCAGGTCCGCCTCGCCTTTCACATCACCCCGCCATGTGGGCGGCGTCGCCATATCACCATCAAGTGTGAACCCCAGTTTCTCAAGCGTGGCACGCTGCGTATCAGCGGGGATGTCCATGCCGACCAGCGACGAACACCGCGCGGTATCCAACCGGTAGGCGCGGGTCACATCCAGCTCAGCCCCAGCCACAACGATCTCGGAGGCTTCGCCACCGCACAGGTCAAGGATCATGCGCGTTGCCGCTTCCAGCCCTGGCACTGTAAAGGCCGGGTCCACGCCGCGTTCGAACCGGTACTTCGCGTCCGAATTGATCTTCAGCTTGCGACCTGTATGCGCAATGGTCACAGGGTCCCAATAGGCGGACTCGACAAATACATTGACGGTTTCCTCTGTCACACCCGACTCTTCCCCCCCCATGACACCCGCAATGCTTTCCGGTGCCCGATCATCCGAGATGATCATCATGCCGGGTTCGAACGTGTAGGTCTTCTCATCAAGCGCAAGAAGCGTTTCACCCCCTAAGGCGCGGTGCACACGCAGATCGCCTCGCACCTTGTCGGCGTCGAAAACGTGAAGCGGCCGGTTCCGGTCAAAGGTGAAAAAGTTTGTGATGTCAACGAGCGTCGAGATCGGGCGCAAGCCGATTGCCTTGAGGCGCGATTGCAGCCAAGCCGGGCTTGGACC
>JBCCCA010000255.1:0-4034 GCA_039033735.1 Pseudomonadota bacterium | reverse complement strand
AATTTTCAAAGAATCGTCGAATTTGGCGGGTTGTCTATGAGGCGCGAAGGGAGATCTGCATGCCAGGAACACAACCGAGCATTCTTTGCGGTGATTGCAGCGTAACTGCGGTAATTCCAAAAAACGCGACGCCTGAGGACGAACTTTTCTGTCCGACCTGCAAGCGTGTGGATACCGTGGGCCACGCCGCCGCCGAAGCGCGCATTCATGCCACGCATGTTGCCGAACGCGCCTTTGAAAACAGGATGTTGGCGCGGGGCCGCGCCCTGTCGCGGCGGGTCCCTTCGAAAGCGCCTGCTCGCAGTTTGCGATGGATTTCGGACTATGCTGGCCCCTGATTCCGACCACGCGTTGAGCAACTTGCTTCAAAATCTTCCGCAGGACCGGTCGCTAACGCGACATCCCGCCGCAAGGACATTCCGCCCGATGGTGACTGGCCGCAATCTTGTCTAAGCCAATCGCAGAATTGGACAGACGCTATGACATCACATTCAAATCACGCCGTTCCCGACCTTGCACCGCAGGAAGAAAGCGACCGCGCTGTCCGGCAAGCTATGCTGCGTGGATGGCGGCAACGCTGTCCGAATTGCGGAACGGGCCCCATGATGCGCTCGTATCTGAAGGTACGGGACAACTGCCCAATTTGTGACGAGCCGCTTCACCATCACCGCGCCGATGACGGACCTGCCTATCTGACCTTGCTGATTGTCGGGCATCTCATGGCGCCATTGATCATTTGGGCGTTCACAACCTTTCGGCCCGATCCGATGGTTCTGGCCACGCTCTTCACCATTGGCTGTGTCGCACTCTCGCTGTATCTTTTGCCTCGATTGAAGGGCGCGATCGTGGGGCTACAATGGGCGAAGAGACTTCACGGCTTCGGCAAGGGGTGAGCGACGACGTTCCCATTCGGGACGCCGCGACGTTGATCCTTGTCCGCGACATGGAAAGTGCGCCAAGCATTTTGATGGGGCAGCGCGGCAAAACGGCGGCGTTCATGGCCGACAAATTCGTCTTTCCGGGAGGTGCCGTCGATCAGGGGGATGCGCACCCTGTCCTTTCGCTTGCGCCCATATGTCACGAACGCCTGCAACACGCTTCCGCGCGTGCGGCTGACGCCTTGGTGGCGGCGGCCCTGCGGGAGCTGCTCGAGGAAACCGGGCAAAGGCTGGATGGCAAAACGGCTGCACTGTCCTTCTTTTTCCGCGCCATAACCCCGCCGGGACGGCCCCGCCGCTTTGATGCCCGTTTCTTTCTGGCCAGCGCCGACGGTTTGTCCACGGACCCGGACCGCTTTGATCCCGAGGATGCCGAGTTGTCACACCTGCAATGGGTGCCGCTTCCCAAGGTTCGTCAATTGAATCTGCCCTTCATCACCCGCATCGTACTGGCCGAACTGGAAGCTCACCTGCCGCGACTGGACCCTCCGGATCGTCTGGCTTTTATTCAGAACGATGATCGGGAACGAGGCGTTGTCTGGCTTTAGGTCGCTTTGATCAGAAAAACACGGAAATAGCCAGAATCGACAGGGTCAGAACGCCGACACCGACCCCTTCGCGCAGCGTCAGCCGTTCGCCAAACCAAAGCCACCCGATCAGCAGCGAAAAGATCAATTCCACTTGCCCGACCGCAAAGACATAAGCCGCGTTCATGAGCGAGAACGCGGCAAACCAGCTCCAACTGCCGACAAGGGAAAACAGGCTGACCACAAGGGTTGGGCGCCACGCCTTGATCGTCGCCAAGATTTGTCCCGGTTCGCGCGACCAGAGCCAGAGCCAAAGCACAAAGGTTTGCCACGCGGCTACGACACCCAGCGTAATGCCACCCGTCAAAACAGGATCACCCGTATCAAGCGCCAGTGCAGCCCCCCGATAGGTCACGGCCGACAGCGCGAAAAGAAGACCCGACAGCAGCCCGATGCCTGCTGCTCGATTAAAAAGCGTGCCGCCTTCCGGGGGCTCCGACAGCAGCACGACACCGACGAACCCCAGCGCGATTGCTGCAAGGCCAAGGACGGGGATAACATCCCCCAGAAGCACGTAGCCCACCAATGCGGTCAGCATGACTTCGGTCTTCTTGAAGGTGATCCCAACAGCAAAGGCACGTTGTCGAAACAGGCTGACGGTGCAAATGGTGCCCAGGATCTGGAACAGGCCCCCGGCCAATCCATAAAGGAAGAAGGCCCCGCCAAGCGTCGGCATCGAAGCGTCGGTCGCTTGCCCATATAGCACCGCAAGGCCCAGGGCCATCGGCCAAGACCATAAGAAGCGCGCCCAGGTGGCGGCGGCAGGGCTGAGGGTATTCGCCGCCAACGACTTTTGCACAGCGAACCTTAGGGTTTGCGCAAGTGCTGCGGTCAGCGAGAAGACGATCCAAAGCTCCATCCCCAGTGCCTGCCCGAGCCATGGACCGCGCGCAAGTCAGCGACGCAAAGGATGCGCCACTGGGTCTTTTCGGTGCCAAATATACTTGCGAAAGATCTCGGCATAAGACCGGAAACGGTAACCACCGTTCATGCGCAAGAACCTATCTGCGCCCGCACGATAGAGGCTCGGCAGCTGGTACCACGGCACTTGCGGGTGCGCGTGATGGACGGCATGGAGATTGTTGTTCAGAAACAGGAAGGCAAGCGGCCCCCGATCCTCGATGATAACCGAACGGGCGCGGGCTTGTTCGTGGGCCTGATGCTCCAGAAACGTTCGGATGCGGAGCAGGGACAGGCCAACATAGACTGAGAGCAGATAGGCCCAGATAGGCATCGGTGCATAGGCAACCAAGCCAATTACCGGCAACACCGCCAGTGCGTGCCATCGCCAACCGCGACTGATCCGTGGGTCTTGATTGCGTTGCCGCCAGTCATTTCGAAAGAAGCAGAACGTGCCGACGAGCGGTCCAAAAAGCAGTCGCCCGGCGAGCGTATTATTCGCCGCGAGAAGATGCCTCAGAGGTGTCGACAGTTTCGCCCAATCGTCTGGCGCCATGAAATGCGTCTCGGGATCGTCGTAGGGGTCGGTCAGATTGGCGTCCCTATGGTGATCAAGATGGGTGTCTCGGAACCTGAGATAGGGAACAACAATACTTAGGGGCGGCCAGGCAAAACCCGCATTGACCAAGACCCATCCGGTGGGATGGCCGTGAATTGCCTCGTGTTGAAGCGACCCGTGAAACGCAATCGCGATAGCCGCCAATGGCACGGCCAGCCAAAGCGCGCCCCCCGCCACCCAGAAAACCGACAAGGCCCAAAGCACGTAGGTGCCAACAAACAGGCCCACTGTAGGCCATTCAAATTTATAGACTTTCCGCATGACGCATTGTTGTCCCACGCCTTTGGGCTTGTGCACATTCTTGAAATACGCAACAAATTTACGACAATGTTTAATTTCTTAAACGAAAATGGATAAACGAAACCGCGCCTTGCTCTTTCGTCATCGGTTAGCCGAAGCGATGGACACCCGGAGCGAAACCCAGGCAGGACTGGCGCGCAAGGTGGGTGTGGATCGCTCAACCATTTCGCAACTGCTCAGCCTTGAAACCACGCGACTGCCCAATGCGCAGGTGGTGGCCGAATGCGCCGCCGCGCTTGGCGTGTCGGGCGACTGGCTTCTGGGGCTAAGCGACCTGAAGGAACAGGCCGCCGATATTCTGGCCAATTCCATGCAACTCTCCATGGCCGATCGCTCGCCCTTGGACGAACAGATCGTCTCGTGGCAGCGCGAAGCAGCAGGATACAAGATACGACATGTGCCCGCCACGCTGCCGGATATGTTGAAAACCGAGGATATGCTGCGGTGGGAATACGGCCCGCATCTTGGAAAGACGACAGATCAGGCGATTAATTCCAGCCGGGACCGGCTTGCCCTTCTTAAGGACGAGATGTCTGATTTCGAGATCGCGATGCCCCTGTTCACGGTCGAATCTTTTGCGACCGCAACCGGGTATTACCGCGGTTTGCCTGAGCACATCCGGGCGGCGCAGATGGCGCATTTGATTGACCTGCACAACCAACTCTATCCGTCTCTTCGCGTGCACCTCTT
>JBCCCA010000254.1:0-4141 GCA_039033735.1 Pseudomonadota bacterium | reverse complement strand
CTCGAGGGGTTGCGCGTGCGCATTCCGGCCTTGCGCGAACGGCCCGAGGACATTCCCGTGTTGTTCCGTCATTACGTGGCCCAAGCCGCCGAGCAATCCGGGGTCGAGCCGCGCCCCATTCCGCCCGGCATGCTGGCCTCGCTGATGAGCCAGGATTGGCCGGGCAACGCACGTGCCTTGATGAACACGGCCATGCGCTTTGTACTGGGGCTTGCGCCGGACGAAGGCCCCGAGATGGGGCTTGCCGAGAAAATGGCGCAGATCGAAGCCTCGCTTTTGATCGATGCCCTGACCCGCCATCGGGGCAATGCGACCGAAACCGCCCAAGCGTTAATGCTGCCGCGCAAGACCTTCTATGACAAGCTTGCAAAATACGGCATTCGCGCCGAAGACTACCGGGGGTAAAGCAGCTGAAGTCAGGCAAATTGCATCACAAATTTTGATGTTTGACTGCCATGGCTGTTGGGGTTGGCGCCTTTGGGAAATTTGTTTGATCTGGCTTAGACTCCCGGACTGGATTGTCGCGGCACTGCCCGCCGCCACTGTCAGTGCCCTTGGCGTATTCCTCGCGTGGCGCGATCACAAAAGCTTGGACGAGGATGAGAACTAGGGGTTTCTTCACCATGTTTTGACCCAATCGTTATTGGTCAGACCGCACGTTTCCCTTGAAGGTAGAACGATCAAAAGACACGAGGATATCATGCCGCTCATCTCTCGCTTTGCCCGTTCATTGGGTTTTCTCGCCGTGTCAATGTTGGTGCTGATGCCCGCGCTTGCCGCGGCGGACGAGGTGCCGGACTATGTGACCGCCGAGTTTGGCACGCCGCCCGCAATCCCAGAAGGTGCATTGCCCGAGCCTGTGGCCTCGGCCGTGCAGACCGCGTTTGTGAGCAGCGTCACCCAATCGCTCTGGGGGCCCGATCAAAATGCGGCACTTGCGGAAATCAAGGCGTCGGGTGATCCCCGACTGGTCTGGACCATAAGCGACCTGATGCGCTTTGCCTCTGGCCCGCAACTGAACCTTGCCCTGACCGATGCAGCCGCCACCCTTTTGAACATCGAACCGCCACGCAACAATCAATGGGGGGTCATCACCGATCACCTGATCGCATGGGATATACCGGCGCCGCCGGATTACCTGACCGCGAAACGCGCGATCTTCACGACCATGGTTCCGGGGTGGGAGCCGATCTTTGTCGAGGGCGATATCGATTGGCGTCATGTCTCGTGGGGCGGTGTTCTGATCGATGATCGCCCGTTCGGCACCACGCATCAGCCTTGCAATTGCATCCCCGCAGCCGATGACCCGCTTGTCAGCAGCGCGGCCGAGGCGGCTTGGCTGACCGAAGACGCCGTGGTCTTCGGGATCGAAATCAATGGCGAAGCGCGCGCCTATCCCCGCCGCATCATGGAAGTGCGGGAAATGGTGAATGACACCCTGGGCGGTCGCGATCTTGGCATCCCCTATTGCACGCTTTGCGGGGCGGCGCAGGCCTATTTTACAGACGAGATACCCGAGGGGGTGGAGCGGCCCGTGTTGCGGACCTCGGGGCTTTTGATCCGCTCGAACAAGGTCATGTATGACGTGAACACGTTTTCTGTGTTCGATACATTCCTTGGCACCGCCGTCACTGGCCCGTTGGCGGAAAAGGGGATTGCGCTGACGCAAGCGCCGGTCATAACGACAACCTGGGCCGAATGGAAGGCCGCGCATCCGAACACAACCGTTCTGGTCGAAGCGCTGGCCCTTGGCCGCGACTTCGATTTCCGCAATGGACGGGATGCCGATGGTCCGATTTTCCCGGTCGGCGATGTCGACCCGCGGCTGCCCGTTCACGAGGACATTGTGGGCATTGTCACCGCCTCTGGCACACCCGTCGCCTTTCAACGTACGGCTGCCATGGTGGCCTTGGCCAATGGGCAGGATGTGTCGTTTGGAAACGTACGCCTTGTTCTGGAGGGCGGGGGGCTCAAGGCTGTTTCGTCGGATGGCAGCGATATGGGCAGCCATCAGGCATTCTGGTTCGCGTGGTCGCAATTCCACCCTGGAACCGAGCTTTGGACCGGTTGAGGGGTCATGTGTGGAAACCCACACAGTTAGCGCGAACACGTGTTTCGATTCTCGCACAAGATTTTGGCGAAAGGGATCAAAGGTCTGAAAATTATAAGTAAATTAAGCTTATAGTTTTGCCTTGTCAGGAAGCAGGAAGCTTCGATGTTTGTTCCCGGAATATAGTCCTTGGGAGGTACATCATGAAATTCCTGAAATCAGTGGCATTGGCCACCACCCTTGGTGTTGTTGCCACCGGCGCGTTCGCCGCGTGCGACAGCGGCGAGATCGTGGTTAAGTTCAGCCACGTCACCAACACTGACAAGCACCCGAAAGGTATCGCCGCGACGCTTCTGGCTGAGCGTGTGAACGCCGAAATGAACGGCACGATGTGCATGGAGGTCTTCCCGAACTCCACGCTCTATACAGACGAAAAGGCGCTTGAGGCATTGCTGCAAGGCGATATCCAACTGGCCGCACCGTCGCTGTCGCTGTTCGAGAAGTTTACCAAGCAGTACCGTATCTTCGATTTGCCCTTCATGTTTGCGAATATTGATGCCGTGGATGCGTTCCAGGCTTCGGAAACTGGGACGGACCTGAAAAACGCCATGCAGCGCCGTGGGCTTCAGGGGCTGGAATTCTGGCACAACGGTATGAAGCAGATGTCTGCGAACGTGCCGCTGATTGAACCGACCGACGCCAATGGTCTCAAGTTCCGCGTGCAGCCCTCCGACGTGCTGGTTGCACAGATGGAAGCCATCGGTGGCTCGCCCCAGAAAATGGCCTTTGCCGAAGTGTATGGCGCGCTGCAACAGGGCGTTGTCGATGGGCAGGAGAACACGTGGTCCAACATCTTTGGCCGCAAGTTCTTTGAAGTACAGGACGGCGTGACCGAAACCAACCACGGCATCATCGACTATCTGGTTGTGACGTCGGTGGATTGGCTCGACAGTCTGGAAGACGGTACGCGCGACCAGTTCCTGACGATCCTGAACGAAGTGACGACGACCCGGAACGCAGAATCCACTAAAGTGAACGAGGAAGCCAAGCAGGCCATCCTGGCCGCAGGTGGCGAAGTGCGTTCGCTGACGGCGGAACAGCGTGAAGCCTGGGTCGAAGCGATGAAGCCCGTCTGGGACAAGTTCGCTGATGATGTGGGTCAGGAAAATATCGACGCGGCGCAAGCCATCAACGCCTCGATGTAATTCAACCAATCGGGCCGACCCTTGTTGGTCGGCCCAATCTATTCCGTCCGTGACCTTCCGCGCTTGCATCTGTGCGTGACCAGCATGGTTCCGAGCGGCCGCGGATCGACGCGGGGTGACGGACGGATGTCTCGGTCAGGGGAAGGGAAGCCTCAAAATGCAGCGGTCCTGGATCGACGCCATCGAAGAGACCATTATCGCAGTTCTTCTTGGCCTGATGACGATGATCACCTTTGCCAACGTGATTGCGCGCTATGCCTACAACTCGAATATCCTTTGGGCGTTGGAGGCGACCGTTTTCCTGTTTGCCTGGTTGGTGCTTCTGGGCGCATCTTATTGCGTTAAGAAAAACGCCCATCTTGGTGTGGATTTGGTGGTCGATCTGGTGTCGCCACCGGTGCGCCGCGTGCTTGGGCTGATATCGGTCAGCATTTGCCTGCTCTTTTCCTTTCTGATGCTGAAAGGCGCTTGGGACTACTGGGCCAATTTCGCCAACTTGCCGGGCACCGAAGGGCGCTGGTTTCCGCTGGGGTTCGAGGAGAGCTATCGCGATAAGGGCTGGTACGAAGTTTATTCCGTGCCGCATCCCGAGGCGCTGCGTTGGATGGAGGATGTCTTCAACGAGGGTGAGGAATACGAGAAAATTCCACGCTTCAGTCCCTATGCCGTTCTTCCGCTGTCGATGGCCCTTTTGCTGTTCCGCTTCATTCAAGCCGCCTGGGCGATCTGGACGGGCCGTTCCGACAGGATCGTGGCTAGCCACGAAGTTGAGAGCGAGCTCGACGACATTCGCGCCGACCGGAAAGAGGAGGCGGTCTGATGGATGTATTTCTTCTTTTCGGAATGGTCATCAGCCTGCTGTTGATCGGTGTGCCGATCGCGGTTG
>JBCCCA010000253.1:0-4265 GCA_039033735.1 Pseudomonadota bacterium | reverse complement strand
CGGCGGCTGCATTATCAATTCCGACAAAGTCCTGGTCATCTATAGACGGCCGCCCGGAAATCAGGCGCACCACATGGACACCGCGCTGCGATAGGCGGGTCAACGCGTCTCGAACCTGAGGGCCCTCCGGGGCGAGTATTGCTATGCCGTCCAACTGCCCGGTCGTGATGCGCGACAGGTGCGCAACGATTTTGTGCTGATCGTTTCCTACGATCTGGCGAACGCTGATTTGCGTACTGTCCAGTTTTAACGCGTTGCCAAGCGCATCAACTTGACCTTGCAGCTCTCGCAGAAAGTCGCCGCCACCCTTCGGTAGGATGAACGCAAACCGGTACACCCGGTTGCGCGCAAGATTGGCCGCCGACAGGTTGCGCTCGAAGCCCAATTCCTCGATCGCTTTGTTGACGGCACGCACCGTTTTTTCCTTCACACCCGGGCGACCATTCAGAACGCGGTCCACCGTGGACCGGCTCATACCGAGGTGTTTAGCAAGGTCTTTTGTCGTCGGTCTCAAGTTCAGGCCCGGTCTGCGTCGTGAAAATTCTCAATGTTTATTAGCCAATTGGCACGGCGAGGCAAGTATTTTGACGCACGTGCGTCAAAAACCTATTGCCTTGACGCACGTGCGTCATCTATCCCTTTTCCTATCAAGGATTCGCACTGCAGGTATGCGGATTGCATTTTGGGAGGAATGAGAGATGAGAAAAACACTTGCCGGCTCGGTTGCCGCAACCGCCATCATGACCGCTGCTTCGTCGGCGCAAGCCGCCGACCTGACACTGTGTTGGGCGGCATGGGATCCCGCAAACGCGCTTGTCGAGCTTAGCAAACAGTTTGAAGAGCAATCCGGCCACAACATGAGCTTCGAGTTTGTGCCCTGGCCGAACTTTGCAGATCGGATGCTGAACGAATTGAACTCAGGCGGTCAGCTTTGCGACCTCCTGATCGGCGACAGCCAGTGGATCGGCGGGGCGGCCGAGAATGGTCAATATGTGAAGCTGAACGACTTCTTCGAGGAGAACGGCATCGATATGGCGGACTTCCTGCCCGCTACAGTGACCGGGTATGCGGAATGGCCAAAGAACACGCCAAACTACTACGCGCTGCCCGCCTATGCCGACGTCGTGGGCTGGACCTACCGGAAGGATTGGTTCGAACGCCCCGAGCTTCAGGCCGAGTTCAAGGAAAAGCATGGCCGCGATCTGGCTGTGCCTGCCACATTGTCCGAGCTAAAGGACATCGCACAGTTTTTCCAGGGCCGCGAGATTGACGGCAACACTGTCTATGGCGCCGCGATCTACACCGAACGCGGATCGGAAGGCATCACCATGGGCGTGACCAACGCCCTTTATAACTATGGGTTCGAGTACAATAATCCCGACAATCCTTATGAGCTTGATGGGTTTGTGAATTCGGCCGGCGCGGTCGAAGCGCTGGAGTTTTACAAGGAACTCTATGACACCGCGACACCGCCTGGATCATCGAACTGGTACATGGGCGAAAATATTGACGCCTACAAATCCGGACAAGTCGCCCTTCAGATGAACTTCGCCTTCATCTGGCCGGGCGTCGAGGCAGATGCAAATGTAGGCAACGGCAAATCCGGCTACTTCCCCAATCCGGCCGGACCAGCCGGCCATTTTGCGCAGCTGGGTGGCCAAGGCATATCGGTCGTTGCCAATTCTCCCAACAGGGACGCAGCGCTTGAATACATCAAGTGGTTCGCTCAGGAAGACGTACAGCAGCAAGGGTGGGATATTGGCGGCGCCCCCGCATTGCGCTCGGTTCTGGAAGCCCCCGGCTTCGAAGACAGCCAACCGTTTGCCAAGACCTTCCTCGATTCGATGGCCATCGTAAAAGATTTTTGGGCCGAACCGGCCTATGCCGATCTGCTTCTCTCCATGCAGGAGCGTGTCCATAACTATGTGATCGCAGGCGAAGGAACCGCCGAAGACGCACTGAACGGACTTGTTGATGATTGGGTAGAAGTCTTCGAAGACGAAGGCAAACTCTAAGCCTACCTCCCTGCCATGGCCTGTTGAAAGCCTGGCTCCTCCCTCGCGGTGCCATCAGCGCACTGCGAGGGGTCTTTAACTCAAATCGCGCAAGCGACACCATGGTGCGGCACGATGTGCCGTCGCTGTCAGGGAAATGGAATGCCAGACACCCCAACCAAACCGATGGATCGCCTTGCCCAGGCCACACCGCCCGGTGTCGCATCGCGCGTCAAAGGGTTGTCGGATCGCACAATTGCTTGGATCTTCGTGGCCCCGACGATTTTCCTGCTTTTGGCGGTCAACATCTTTCCCCTAATATGGACGATCAGGTTGAGCTTCACGAATTACCGCGTGAACCGCCCAAACCGCGATGTCGATTGGGTTGGCCTCAGAAACTATGAACGTATCCTGACCGACGCCGACACTTGGGCCACGATGCAGGCGACGGCCCATTTCCTGATCTGGACGATTGTTCTGCAGGTCCTGATCGGCTTCACTCTGGCCTTTCTGATCAACAAGAAATTCAAGGGCAACGATCTTTGGACCACGATCATCGTGTTGCCGATGATGCTGAGCCCGGCTGTTGTCGGAAACTTCTGGACCTTCCTCTATCAGCCGCAGATCGGCCTTTTTAACTATGCGGTCACGTTCTTCACAGGAGCGGACCCGGCCAGCTTTTCCATGATCGGGGATGTGCATCTGGCACCCTGGGCCATTGTCATCGCGGACACTTGGATGTGGACGCCATTTGTCATGCTGATCTGTCTGGCCGGGCTGCGATCCATCCCGGAGTCCATCTATGAAGCCGCCGAATGCGACCGGGCCAGCACCTGGCGCCAGTTCTGGACGATCACGGTTCCCATGGTGCTGCCGTTTCTGATGCTGGCCGTGCTTTTCCGGGGGATCGAGAACTTCAAGATGTTTGATCTTGTCGTGCAGCTGACGGGGGGTGGTCCGGGCAATACGACGACGCTGACCTCGATCGAGCTGAAGCGTGAAGCGTTTGAAAAATGGCGAACCGGATTTTCCTCCGCTTATGCGGTCATCCTGTTCGTCACCGTGTTCGGCCTGGCGTCGATCTATGTGAAGGCGTTGAACAAGGTCAAAGAAAGATGAGCTTTTCGGTTACCGAACCTAGCAGAAATACCAAGCTCTTTGCCGGTGTCCTGGTTGGTCTTTACGCGGTCATCACGATCATCCCGCTGCTATGGATCATCGCGACGGGGTTCAAGACCTCAGAGGATTCAATCGCCTATCCGCCCAAGGTTGTTTTTGACCCCACACTGGAAGGCTATGTGAACCTTTTCACGACCCGGACCCGGATGAACGAAACTGGGTTGGCCGAACTGCCCCCTGCCGAGACATGGTACGAACAGATGGTGCGGGATCGGGGGCAGGTGATTTCAGGTCCGTCACGCTATGGCGAGCGGTTCTTGAACTCAATCATCATCGGCTTTGGCTCGACGGCGCTATGCATGCTGCTTGGAACAGCCGCGGCCTATGCGTTCAGCCGGTTCCGCGTGCCTCTGAAAGATGACTTGCTGTTTTTCATCCTGTCGACCCGGATGATGCCGCCCATCGCAGTCGCGATCCCGATTTTCCTGATGTTCAAGAACCTTGGCCTAAGCGACACGCATCTTGGGATGATCCTGCTTTACACCGCCGTGAACCTGTCGCTTTCCGTCTGGTTGCTGAAGGGGTTCATCGATGAAATCCCGATCGAATACGAAGAGGCCGCTTTGATCGATGGCTACACGCGCTTTCAGGCGTTCTACAAAGTGGTGCTGCCGCAAGCCGCGACGGGCATTGCATCGACTGCGATCTTCTGCCTGATCTTTGCCTGGAACGAATATGCCTTTGCCGTATTGCTGACGTCCGGGACAGCGCAAACCGCCCCACCCTTCATCCCAACGATTATCGGCGTGGGCGGCAAGGACTGGCCCGCCGTCGCCGCGGGGGCGACGATCTTCCTCGTGCCCGTGATGGTGTTCACCATTTTGCTGCGCAAGCACCTGTTGCGCGGGATCACATTTGGAGCAGTGCGCAAATGAACACGTTTTTCAAAGGGCTCATGCGTTTGCGCCGCGGACCGTGGGAAATGGTTGCAAGCGTCCTGATTGCCGTTGGTGTGATCATGCTGATGCAGCCTTTCGTCCTGGCGCTTTACACCTATTCCTTCGTGATCACGTTGGTCGGCACGGTGATGTTCATCATCGTCAGCCACTTCCCGGAGTAAGACATGGCGCAGATAAGAATTGAGAATGTGCG
>JBCCCA010000252.1:0-4281 GCA_039033735.1 Pseudomonadota bacterium | reverse complement strand
GTTCGCTGCCGCGGTCGTTGTGCTATGGGTGCAAGATCGTATTCTGTGTCGGCACAGCCTGTGGCAGGCGGTTGGCCATGATTGAGCGGGTCACAGCGCGCGACAAGGGGCTTGTGGGCTGTCAGCGCTGCACTCGGGTGTCACCGATGGGCACGTCGCGTTGTCCGCGCTGCGGTGCGAAGCTGACCAGCCGGGCCTATCGCAGCCTTGGCACCGTGTGGTTCTTTTGGGCCTTGGGCGTAATTGCTTATGTGCCCGCAAATATATGGCCCATGCTGGAAACCCGCCTTTTGCTGACGACCAGCAATGACACGATTATTGAGGGCGCGCTGAAACTTCTGAGCCATGGTTCCGTAAGCATCGCGATCGTGATCTTATTGGCCTCTGTCGTTATTCCGTTGGCCAAGTTCGCGGCAATCGCCTGGCTTGCGCTGTCGGTGCAATATCGCCTGCCCAGTTCGCCGAAATGGCGCCACAGGGTATATGAAGCCGTCGAGCTTATCGGACGCTGGTCGATGATCGACGTCTTTGTCGTGGCAATCCTGTCGTCGCTTGTGCAGTTTTCGGTCCTAGCCAATGTAACCCCCGGCCCCGCAGCATTGGCCTTCGCGCTATCGGTGATCTTTACCATGCTGTCGGCGCTTAGCTTCGACAGCCGCATGATTTGGGACTTGGATGACGACGCCGCGCTAGCCGGACAGAGAGATGACCTTGCCGCTGTCGAGCAACCCGCCCCAGCGAAGCGGTGAGATCGGATAGCTGTCATCCGTGGCCATGCGCTCAAACGAAAAATCCGGTTCAAGCTTCTTCAAACGATCTGCCGTGCGGATCGCATCGTCAAACCGCTCATCCGCCGCATAAAGCGCCGTAAGGTATCGCAACGGTGGGCGGAACTCGGGCGACATGGCATGGGCGGCTTCCGCCATACGCAGCGCTTCCGAACGCCGTCCATTCAAGGCAGCTGTCAGACACCGGCCGAAATCCCACCAATGGCCAAAGGGCGAACCCGAGCTGATCTTCTGGGCCCGAACGGCAAGCGCATAGGCTTCGCCGATTTCACCGGCATACAACTTCGCATCGGCCAGGCTATCCCAGGCCAGTGGGTTGGCCGGGTTGATCCGCACACTTCGGCGCGCCAGCTCCATACAGGCATTCACGTCTTTATCCAGGACCAAACGCATATTCGCGCAGGCCGCCAACACCATCGAGTTCATCGGCTCGCGCTCAAGCGCCAAAACGGCAAGGTTGCGCGCTTCATCGGCCAGGTTTTCCGACCGACCGGCGTGAAGTTCGACATGTTGGATGACGCGAAGCTGCGCGCGCCAGGCCGATGACAATGCACCGGCACCAAGTTCTTCTGCGACAGACAACATTTCGTCGGCTTCGCGCAAGTTTTCGGGCTTGAGCGTGAATATCCGACGGATGGCAAGGCGCGTCAGAAGGTTCGCGTCGCGGATATCCTTTGTTTGCGATATGTTGGCCGTCATCGCCTCGGCCAGCGCATCGATCAACTGATTGCCCAACGAGACGATTTGCAGATCTTCCACCGGCGGCGCGCCGTGCAATTGGGTCGAGGTCATGCCGGACCAGACCAACGTCTCAGGCGAACCATGGCGCACCCGCGAGCGGATGCCGATGGTATTGCCTTCGCCCCGATACGCCTGAACTTCGACGCGGAACGCATTCGGGTCCGCCGTCACGCCTTCCACACGCACCTCAGCTGAAAGCGTCTCGCGCATCGAGCGGGCCACGCTGTCGATGAAGATATCCTCGATCAAGCCCAGTTCGCTGTTCTTGTCGCCCTGGGTCAGGAACAGCACGACCGGACGTGTTGGGACGTTTCTGTGCAAGTACGGATCAACTACCAGCGTTTGCTGGCCTTGGGGCGGCGACACCGGTACCCCGTTCGCCCTGTGATGGGCAAGCCAGTCGGCAAGACCGTGGTCGCCATCCAGAAGCTGAATGCCCTCAAGAAACTCGGCACCCGGTCCAGCGGGCACCAGTTCGACAGTTGCAAGGTCCAGCGTCACACTGCGCCGATCCGAGGCCAGACACGCGCGTTCTTCATCCAGTGCGCGCCGGATTTCGCTTAACGCCTGACGCAGACTGGTCGACGCCTTTTCGGGCGACTTGCCCGGCCATAACCGTTTTTGCAACCAAAGGCGCCCGCGCCCACCGGTTTCGCTGGTGGCAAGGAGGGCAATCAACGCTTGGGACTTGGCACTTTTAGGCGCGCGATCCTCGTTCGAGACCGTTTCAATCCGGAACCGACCGTACAGATGAAGCCGAAGCTTTGCGTCTTGCGCCACCAAATTCACCCCTCTGGCGTTGCTTTCGTACAAGTAACAACATGTATGCATGACTTTTTCAAGAAACGGGCCTGATTTCGTGTTCTGTGAATCTATCGTGAATGGCGCATCAGGTGCTTGATCCGCCGACAGGAACACCCTCAGATGACTGCGTGGGTCACAGATGTCGTGAGGGAGAAAGACGACATGCCAGCGTTCGGCAAAGGACAAGGAAAAGGCCAAGGCAAGGGCCAGGGTAAAGGTCAGGGCAAGGGCCAGGGCAAAGGTCAAGGTAAAGGCCAAGGCAAGGGTCAGGGGACTGATCACGCCGGTGGCGAAGCCTCGGGCATGCTGTCGTCTGCTCTTATCACGACTTATGATGGAACCGTCGGATATTGGGACGGAATTCCGCTTCGAAACCCCAAGCATATCGGAACCGACGACAGTGACCTGCGGTACCTGTCTACGGATGTACGCTCGGACCTGATCGACAGTTTGCTTTGCCCCGAATTCAAGATCACCGGCGGGAATGGTGAAGCGACGCTGCACGCGGCGGGGCATGAACTTTTGACTCTGCACCGCCCGGATCAGGAAGTCTTTCGCGAACAGCTGAAAATGGTCCGCGCCTATGCCGATCTTCGCGAAGATCGGATGGACGAGATTATGATCCAAACGGACGATCTGCTGTCGTTCTACGGCGCGCAGATGTACTTGTCGGCCAACCGCAACGCCAAAACCATGGCGCTGCTTTACACGGCCAACCGTATGGGCGTGCATGTGGAAATGCCAATCAAGCATTTCTGCCGCTCTGCCCGCCCGATCGATTATGCGACACATGTCCAACCGATGATCCAGACCCCGGACCATTCCAGTTATCCGTCGGGCCACG
Organism: Pseudomonadota bacterium; assembly: GCA_039033735.1. Taxonomy (GTDB): domain Bacteria; phylum Pseudomonadota; class Alphaproteobacteria; order Rhodobacterales; family Rhodobacteraceae; genus JAJDOD01. The sequence continues at coordinate 1,104 of JBCCCA010000252.1, read as the reverse complement.
CAATCGAGGTTTTTGCCACATCAACGGTATTCGCTCGCGTTCTGACGGGGTTTGGCCCAAAAGCGGCGCTTTCAGCGCCCGCAGACAGCGAAAAGGGCCGAATGGCCGGCATGGCCTTCCGCCTGGCCCATCGGATCGCGTCGAACAGGTCGGTTGCAGGTGTGCATTTCCCCATCGACAGCGCCGCCGGTGCCGTGATCGGCTGCTACCTTGGCGAAGCACTTTACCGGATTGCGACCGACACGGGCAACTGGCCGGACGCGGCCGATATAAACTTCGACATTCCCGACCCAAGCGATGCGCCCTTCGACCTGACGTTGCACTGGTTGAAGGACCAATTGCCCGACGATGCCCCGAAAGGAGGCACCGGCAACACAAAGACTGTGTTCGGCAACCTTTGGAAGGAAGCCGCCGACGAGTGGCAGGAGGCGCCCCTATGACATTTGCGTGGACCGGTTGGGTCGATGACCCGACCGCCAATGAGAACGTCTCGCCCTATGTCGACTGGCTCAAGTTGGTAAGCTTCAAGGGCGCAGACGAGAAAGACGAGCTCTCGATCGCGCAACTACCCTTGTCGCCCATGGCAGCCGCGATCAGCGGACGCACCCATCAGGCCGCCGCATTGCCAAATTTTGCCCGCGCCACAGGTCCCGTGGCAGAGGACCCTCTCATCCGCCTGACATGGATGCCCGACCAAGACAATGCCGTTGTCGGCGTAATAGATAGCGGCATCGCCCTCAGCCATGCCCGGTTTCGCCGCCTGGATGGCGGAACGCGCTTTCTCTCGGCATGGCTGATGGGTGGCACTTGGCGCGAAGACAGTGCGGTGCCCTTTGGTCGCGAATTGTTCCGTACAGAAATCGATCAGATCATGTTCCGCGCCGTATCCGCGGGCGCCGTCGACGAAGCCGATTTCGACCGACGCGCAGACGCCTCCCAGTTCTTTTCGCCCCGGGGTGACCGGCGTTTGGAAAACAATGCGACGCATGGCACCTTCGTCACAGATCTGGCCGCAGGCTATGACCTCCGGCAAAGCGAAGACGATGAACGCCGTCGTCGCCTGCCGATCATTGGCGTGGGGCTGCCGCCCAACACCTCGATGGG
>JBCCCA010000251.1:0-4295 GCA_039033735.1 Pseudomonadota bacterium | reverse complement strand
GGGGTTCGAGCTGGTCGATCCCGGGCGCTATCAGCCACTGACGGATGATTTTTCGAACTATATCAGCGCGTTCAAGGATGCGGGTTGCGAGATTGTCACCGGCGTGATGATCCCGCCGGATTTTGGCACGTTCTGGAGCCAAGCCGCGCAGCAGGGCTTCCAGCCAAAAGTTGCGACCGTGGGCAAAGCGTTGTTGTTCCCTTCCGCGATCGAAGCGTTGGGCGACCGGGGCGTCGGCCTGTCATCCGAGATCTGGTGGTCTCCGAACCATCCGTTCAATTCCTCGCTAACCGGCATCTCGGCGGGCGATCTGGCTGCCGGCTATTCCAGTGCAACCGGGCGGCCCTGGACCCAGCCCATCGGGTTCAAACACGCATTGTTCGAGGTTGTGGCGGATGTGATCGGGCGGGCCGAAGACCTGGAAGACGCCGACGCAGTTTCAGCCGCGATTGGGGCCACGAACATCAATACGATCGTGGGAACTGTGAACTGGTCCGCAGGGCCGGTGCCGAATGTGACCAAGACGCCGCTTGTTTCGGGCCAGTGGCAGGACAACGGTAATGGAGTCGAGTTGGTGATCACCAATAACAGTCAGGCGCCGGACATTCCGGTGGGCGGTGAGTTGAAGCTGCTCGCCTGAGCCGCAGATGTCCGTGCTTCTCTCGATCCAGGGGCTGCAAAAGTCCTTCGGGGCCGTCGTGGTGGCCGACGCCACGTCCTTCGAAGTGTCGAAGGGCGAGGCGGTGGGCATTCTTGGGCCAAACGGAGCGGGAAAAACGAGCCTTTTCAATCTGGTCACCGGCACATTGAAAGCTGATGGCGGATCAATTGGCTTTGCGGGTGCGGACATCACGACACACTCGGCCGCGGCGCGGTGCAAGGCGGGCATCGCGCGGTCGTTTCAGGTGCCTCAGCCGTTCGGGGGCATGACCGTGTTCGAGAACGCCTTGGTTGGCGCAACGCAAGGGGCGGGATTGGCCGGGGCTGCGGCGCAGGCGCACGCATTGCAGGTGCTTGAGCAGACAGGACTTCTGGCCAAGGCCAATGCGCGGGCCGGAACCCTGACCTTGTTGGATCGCAAGCGTCTGGAATTGACGCGGGCGCTTTCCGCCAAACCCAAGCTGCTTCTGCTGGACGAGATCGCAGGTGGATTGACCGAGGCCGAGTGCCAATCCTTGATCGCAACGATCAAGGATATCCACGCCAGCGGCACAACCATCATCTGGATCGAACATGTGATCCACGCACTTTTGGCTGTCGTCGAGCGGATCGTTGTCATCGATTTTGGCCGCAAGATTGCCGAGGGCGATCCGAAGACCATCATGGAAAGCCCCGAAGTGAAAGAGATTTATCTGGGGGTGGACCCGGATGTCTGACCCGTTGTTGAAACTGGTCTGCCTTGATGCCCATTACGGGGATTTTCAGGCGCTCTATAGCTTGGACATGTCGGTCACGGCGGGTGATGTGATTGCCATCATCGGCGCGAATGGTGCGGGCAAGACGACGTTAATGCGGTCCTTGTCGGGCCTGTTGAAGAATGCTGCGGACGGGGTCTTGTACAAGGGGCAGCCCATCGGCGCGCTACGGGCTGATCAGGTGGCCGAGCTTGGGATCGCGCTGGTGCCCGAGGGTCGCCAGTTGTTTCCGTCGCTGTCTGTGGAAGAAAACCTTCAAATCGGTGGCAAAGTCGGGCGGGCCGGGCCTTGGTCGTTGAAAGCCGTCTATGACTTGTTCCCGATCCTTGAAGAGCGGCGGCATCAGGCGTCTACCTCGCTTTCGGGGGGGCAACAACAGATGGTGGCCATCGGGCGCGCCTTGATGGCGAACCCCGAACTTATCCTGTTTGACGAAATTAGCCTTGGGCTTGCCCCCGTCATCATCCGCCAGATTTACGAGGCCATGCCCGGCATTGTGGGCGAGGGGATGACCGCGATGATCGTGGAACAGGACATCGCCCAAGCGCTAAAAGTATCAAGCCGCGTCTACTGTTTGCAGGAAGGCCGTATCTCGCTTGAAGGGACAACAGGTGAGATTACCCACGATCAGATCACGGCCGCCTATTTCGGGATGGACACATGATCGAGTGGACGAATGTGATCGTGCAAGGGGTGCTGCTGGGCGGGCTTTATGCGTTGTTCGCAGCCGGGCTATCTTTGATCTTTGGCGTGATGCGGCTGGTGAACATCGCCCACGGCGATCTGATCATTCTGGCGGCTTACATGGGTTTGACGACAACAGTGCTGCTGGGCGTGCATCCGTTCGTGGCGCTTTTGATTGTGATGCCGGTGATGGCAGGGCTGGGCTATGTGCTTCAGCGGGGCGTGCTGAACCAAACGCTGGGGGATGACATCCTGCCGCCGCTTCTGGTGACCTTTGGCTTGTCGGTCATCATTCAGAACGCGCTCTTGGAGACCTATACGGCTGACCCGCGCAAACTGGATGGGGCGGGGATCGAACTGCAAAGCCTTGATCTTGGCGGGATTGCCGTCGGTGTTCTGCCGCTTTTGACATTCGGCATTGCGGTGGCAGTGATTGCCGGGCTGCAATTCATCTTTTATCGCACCGCGTTGGGTCGCGGGTTTCGGGCGGTCAGCGACAATCAGGACATTGCGCAGCTTATGGGGTTGAACAAGGCGCATGTGTTTGGCCTTGCGATGGCACTTGCCATGGCCGTGGTGGCGATTGCGGGTATCTTGTTGGGGATGCGTACCAGCTTTGATCCCGCCATCGGAGGCGGGCGTCTAATCTTTGGCTTTGAAGCAGTGATAATTGGTGGTCTTGGCAATTTGTGGGGCACGCTGGTTGGTGGTGTGATCCTGGGTGTCGCGCAAACAATCGGGGCAAAGATCGACCCGGGCTTTCAGATCCTTGCCGGTCATATTGCGTTCCTGATCGTATTGGCTGTCCGGCCCAACGGGCTTTTCCCGAGGGTCGACCATTGAGCGGCCCTGTTGTCACTCGCTCGACCCCGGCATCGCGGATCGCGATGATCCTGGGGCTTGTCGGATTGATCGTTCTGGCCGTTGCACCTTGGTGGGCCGGGCGCGCGGACCTGCGGTTGATGGGCGAGATTTATCTGTACCTATCGCTTGCCTGCCTTTGGAACCTGATGGCGGGTTACGCGGGCCTCGTCAGTGTCGGACAACAGGCCTATGTCGGTTTTGGCGGCTACATGCTGTTTGCGCTGACCGTTTTCGCCGGGCTCAATCCAGTCGTCGCGATCCTGGTGGGTGCGCTTCTGGCTGCCGCGATTTCCATCCCCATTGCCACGCTGATCTTCCGCCTGAAAGGCGCGTATTTCGCCATTGGCACCTGGGTCGTGGCCGAGGTCTTCCGATTGTCATTCGCGCAGATTCAGGCGCTTGGTGGTGGGTCCGGGTCGTCACTTCCGGTCGCCGTCGTCAAGGAACTGGGGGCGAAGAAAGCTGCGCGGGAGGCGAATGCCTATTGGTTGGCATTGGGGTCGGCGGTTCTTGTGCTGTTGGCGGTCTATTTGTTCCTGCGCTCGCGCCGAGGGTTGGCGCTGACCGCGATCCGCGACAGCGAAGTGGCTGCCAGCGGGCTGGGCATCGATATCTGGCGCACCAAACTAGAGGTCTATGTGGTGACCTCGGCCTTCGTCTTGAGAGGTGCCAGCAAACGCCAACAGATCATAGCTCCTTGCTTGAAATGCTGCACACTGCGGTCCTTTCAAGGACAATTCGAGAACGCCGCACGCGGGTCCGTAGCGCAGAAAAGGCTAGTCTACCTACAGCAATACTGCGATTGTTCTCTGGTTGTCTTCTCTCTCTTTGTGATTTTCACCTCAACGTCTACTCATTCGGCGACGCCGACCCACCATCATATTGACACGGCCCCCCTCCTTCCCCCATTCCCTCGAACACCTACTCCACCTTCAACTCCAACGTCCCACCACCGTCGTTCCGTTGCGAAATGCCTGCCGCCAATCACCATCCTCATGTGCCCCGATGAACAAACGACAGTCAAAATAAGTTGCCCATCCCCCGGCCGCTATCTCACCAAGCCTGTAAGAGAAACGCTTCAGGAGTACCACCCCCACCTCCGGACAACTCCACTCGTGGCCGCTCATCAAGAGGAGGAGATTTACGTTTCAAACGAACATGCTTTTCGTGCTCGTCCGGACCTTCAAAACCAAAGGGCGACAGGTTTCGCATTTCACTCGTCACTTCCAACCGTGGCAACCCTTACAGTGCTAACGACGGGCCTTCGAAATTGATCTCGGTTCCGTGAATCTCCCATCAAGCAACGATAGTTTCCTGGAGGCCCGGCCTTGC
>JBCCCA010000250.1:0-4332 GCA_039033735.1 Pseudomonadota bacterium | reverse complement strand
CTTTATGGAAGCGGTCGAGATTCTGGCGGGTGAGGCTGGAATGCCGATGCCGGAACGCGATCCCCGCGCCAAGGAAAAGGCTGATACCCGCACGCAGCTCGCAGACGTTATGGAAATGGCTGTTCAGCACTTTCGCTTGCAGCTCAAAACCGGAGCCGCGAGTGACGCGCGTGCATATCTGGAACGCCGCGGTCTGAATGCACAGGCGCAAGAGCGGTGGGAAATCGGATTTGCCCCGGATTCCTGGCAAGGGCTGTGGGATGCGCTAAAGGGCAAGGGCGTCGAGGATGAACTGATCCTTGGGGCCGGTCTGGCCAAGCCCAGCCAGAAGGGCGGCAAACCCTATGATACATTCCGCGGCCGCATCATGTTTCCGATCCGGGATGCGCGCGGGCGCTGCACCGCTTTTGGCGGTCGGGCAATGGACCCGAACGACAACGCCAAGTACCTGAACTCTCCCGAGACCGAATTGTTCGACAAAGGTCGGAGCCTATACAACCACGGTCCCGCGCGAACTGCCGCGGGCAAGGGGCAGCCCCTGATCGTGGCCGAAGGGTACATGGACGTGATCGCGCTGGCCGAACATGGGTTTGGTGCATCCGTCGCACCGCTGGGGACGGCAGTAACTGAACATCAGCTTGCCATGCTGTGGCGCATTGCGGACGAGCCGATCATCGCACTGGATGGGGACAAGGCTGGCCTGCGGGCCGCTATGCGCCTGATTGATCTGGCATTGCCGGCACTCGAGGCGGGCAAGTCGCTGCGATTTGCGTTGATGCCTAATGGGCAAGACCCTGATGATTTGCTCAAAGCGCAAGGGGCAGGCGCACTGCAAAAGCTGCTCGATAATGCGATGCCAATGGTTCAACTGCTGTGGCAGCGCGAGACTGAAGGCCGGAATTTTGACAGCCCCGAGCGCAAAGCGGCGTTGGATAAAGCGTTAAGGGACAAGATCAAACTGATCCAGGATCCTTCGATCCGCCAGCACTACGGTCAGGAAATCAAGGATCTGCGTTGGTCCCTGTTCCGGCCAAAGCGGGGGGCGTCCCAAGGGCGTGGTGCTCGCAGCTGGACAGCGCCGCAAACGGCGATGCCCAGCACAAAATCCTCGGCGCTGGCGACGGGCGATGGCCGCGTCACCGATCATTTGCGTGAGGCGGTCATTCTGGCTGTTCTGGCAGGAACACCGGATGTGGCCGAGGATTTCGAAACCGGGTTGGAAAGCCTGAGCTGCACAGACCCGGACCATGCCGTATTGCGCGATCTGATTCTGCGGTACTCAAATCTGGGTGCAGAAGTGTTGCACGAAAAGATTCTGAGCGTTCTTGGCCCCGAAGCCCTTGATAACCTGATGTCATCGCGCCATGTGGCAATTGTCCCTTGTATCCGTACACCCGGCAATGCCGACATGGCCCGTATGACTGTGGCCGAAGAGCTTGCGAAACTGAACGCGGTCAAAGGACTGAATGCAGAGATTGCAGATGCGATGCAGGATCTGGAAGGCGTCGCAGATGAAGGCGTGACCTGGCGGCTTGGTCAGGCTGCGGCGGCAGCGCAAAATGCAAGCAGAAGTGGAAAAGAGGACAACGCTGAATATGACACCGGCGACAACGGCGCGCGAATCAGTCGTACCGAACGCAGCGCATTTGCAGCACTGATGGACCAGATAAGTTATTCCAAGCCAAAGCGGTGATGCGTTTTGGCCGCGTTTCCTTAGGAAAATGCATGTAATAGGGTGGCCGAATCACCCTGAGCACTAAATGATTCTCGGAAGCGATTCGGGCAAGCGAATCGCTCAGGAGCCCCGGTGAAGGAGCCCAGTATGGCCGCGAAAGACACGAACGAAGATTCAAAGACCGACGACCACGACAACGAGATGTCTCTCGACATGAGTCAGGCCGCGGTCAAAAAGATGATCGGTGAAGCCCGCGAAAAAGGGTACATCACATACGATCAGCTTAATACCGTGCTGCCGCCCGATCAGGTCAGTTCCGAACAAATCGAAGACGTGATGTCGATGCTCTCTGAGATGGGCATCAACATCATCGAAGATGAAGAAGCCGAAGAAGAAGAGCAAAAAGGGTCGACCGATGTGGTCGCCACCGAGGGTACGCGCGATCTGACGCTGGGCGCGACGGGTCAAGAAAAGCTTGATCGCACAGATGACCCGGTTCGCATGTATTTGCGCGAGATGGGCAGTGTCGAACTGCTGAGCCGCGAGGGCGAGATCGCAATCGCCAAGCGGATCGAAGCGGGTCGCAACACAATGATCGCGGGCTTGTGTGAAAGCCCCCTGACATTCCAAGCGATCACCATTTGGCGCGATGAACTTCTGAGCGAAGAAATTCTTCTGCGCGACGTGATCGATCTTGAGGCGACATTTGGCGATCAGATGGGTGAAGAGGGCGAGGAGGTGTCCGAACCTGTTGTCGCCGCCGCCGGTACGACTTCGACCGAAGAAAAGACCGAAAGCAGTCCGGAGCTCGATGCGGATGGTAATCCCATCGCCAAGGACGATGACGACGATGAAGATGAACAGGCCAACATGTCGCTTGCTGCGATGGAGGCTGCTCTGAAGCCGCAGGTTTTGGAGACTCTCGATATCATCGCCAACGACTATGCCATGCTCAGCGAAATGCAGGACAGCCGCATTTCGGCGACCCTGAACGAGGATGGCTCTTTTTCGACAGGCGACGAAGAGACATACCAAAAGTTGCGCGCTGAAATCGTGTTGCTGGTCAATGAATTGCACCTGCACAACAATCGGATTGAGGCGTTGATTGACCAGCTTTATGGCATCAACCGTCGTATCATGCAGATCGACAGTGCCATCGTAAAACTGGCTGACCAGGCCCGGATCAACCGCAAAGAGTTTGTTGACGCCTATCGCGGTCGTGAACTTGACCCCGGCTGGCTGGACGAAATGGGTGGCAAGACCGGCCGAGGCTGGCAGATGTTCATCGAACGCTCCGCCGAAAAGGTCGAAGAGTTGCGCAGCGACATGGCGCAAGTCGGTCAATATGTGGGCCTCGACATCTCGGAATTCCGTCGCATTGTGCAACAGGTCCAAAAGGGTGAAAAAGAAGCCCGCCAAGCCAAGAAAGAGATGGTCGAAGCCAACCTGCGCCTCGTCATCTCCATCGCCAAAAAATACACCAACCGTGGTTTGCAGTTCCTTGACCTTATTCAGGAAGGCAACATTGGCCTGATGAAGGCCGTGGATAAGTTTGAATATCGCCGTGGCTACAAGTTCTCGACCTATGCCACATGGTGGATCCGTCAGGCGATCACCCGGTCTATCGCGGACCAGGCCCGCACCATCCGTATCCCTGTGCACATGATCGAAACGATCAACAAACTCGTCCGCACTGGCCGCCAGATGTTGCACGAGATTGGCCGCGAACCCACGCCCGAGGAACTGGCCGAAAAGCTGCAAATGCCGCTGGAAAAGGTCCGCAAGGTGATGAAAATCGCCAAGGAACCGATCAGCCTCGAAACCCCCATCGGGGACGAGGAAGACAGCCAACTTGGTGATTTCATCGAGGACAAGAATGCAGTGCTACCGCTCGATAGCGCTATTCAGGAAAACCTCAAGGAAACCACAACCCGTGTGCTTGCTTCGCTTACACCACGCGAAGAACGCGTGCTGCGGATGCGCTTTGGGATCGGTATGAACACGGACCACACGCTCGAAGAAGTTGGGCAGCAGTTCAGCGTGACGCGCGAACGGATCCGTCAGATCGAAGCGAAAGCGTTGCGCAAGCTCAAGCACCCAAGCCGGTCGCGTAAACTGCGGAGTTTCCTGGATCAGTAACGCCACTCCAGATTGGTCAAAACTAGAACGCCCTGATGATATTATCCCAAGTCATTGACGGTAAGGTCATGTTTGGTGCTTTTCTGGTGGTGGGGTTGTCACTCGTTTGGGTGGTGACAACGCTGGTTACGAAGCATCGAGCGAGACCAAAGACGGAGGACGCGGATCAGACCAGTTCTGATCGCGTGCGTGCTGCGCGACGCGCGGATGGCGATCACGTCTTCGCAATTCTTGAGGCAGTTGAAACAAACCAACGGCGACAGAAATACCGATATGAATTGACCAAAGCGGAAGAAGTCGCACAGCTTTCCCAAATGATCGAGGTTTCATTTGAAGCTGAGGGGCTAGAGTGGGCGATGGCGCACTATGATGCCCCCGAGTTCCGCGCCATGGCCGACGTTACAGACTTGCTCGACTTGCGTGACCTGTCACCAATCCTTAGGAACGCTGCGGATGTCAGAAGCCGGTTCGATGATCGTGCCTTCTTGCGACTTGGTGTAGAGGATTCTTCACGCGTG
>JBCCCA010000249.1:0-4352 GCA_039033735.1 Pseudomonadota bacterium | reverse complement strand
CTGTGGAAGACGAAGTGCCAAGCAATGCCGGTTTTGCGTCCGTGGCGCAGGCGGTGGCCTACGCGAAGGCGCTGTACGGGTTTGACGTTTCGGTGGCGGCCTATCCCGAGACGCGTCCCAAGGCCAAGTCTGCGCAAAGCGATATGGACGCGCTGCTGGCCAAACAGGCGGCGGGTGCGGACCGTGCGATCACCCAGTTCTTTTTTGACAATGCCGATTTTTACGCTTTCCGCGAGCGGGCCTTGGCGGCGGGTGTCACCATCCCCATCGTGCCGGGCGTCATCCCGGTCTATGGTTTTGCGCGGATCGTAAAATTCGCTGCGACCTGCGGTGCGGCCATTCCCGATGACATGGCCAAGCGGTTTGCGACCTGCGGAGACGACCGCCACGCCCAGTCCGAAGTGGCCCGCGCATTGGTGGAGGCTCAAGTGAGGGACCTGGCCCGCAACGGGGTGGAGGCGATCCATATCTACACGCTGAACCGTTCCGACATAGCGGCCGATGCCGTGCGGGCGTTTCGTGCGGAGTTGGATCGTCAGCAGCCTAAATTGCCAGTTGTGCGCTCGTTCGCACTGGCGGGGTGAGAGCGGCTGACGCATAAAGCCGTTTCCGTTCAAACGGAATCGTTTGAGCGAAAGAAACCGCGTTAAAACAACAAGCTAGAGACAATCAGTGCTTCAAAGAAGCGGTGATTGGCTCTAAGCCGCCGTGTCGGCCTTCACGTAGCTGCCGCGGTCGTACAGCCAATCGGCTGAGGCTTGCAGGCCGCCGAAGGGGAAGACGTGGAGTTGGGCCAGATTGCCAACGCCCTCGCGCCACGCCTGTTCGATAGGGCTGACCACATCTTCCGGCGAGTGTTTGGTGGCCAGTTGCGCGATAGCACCCGTGCGCTTTTTGAAGAAGTTGAGCGAATTGCCCACCCCGCACATGGCGGCATATTTGATCAGCGTGGTGATGCGGGCAGGACCGGCCACGCCCAGATGGATGGGCGCATCAATGCCCGCGTCGGCCACGGCCTGCGCCCATTTTACGAAAGCCGGACCATCGAACCCAAACTGCGTGGTGATGCGCACGTCCGCGCCTTCATCCGCCGCGCGGGCGACTTTTTCAGCCAATACAGCCATGACGTCTGCGCCATTATAGGCCGGGTTGCCCTCCGGATGGCCGCCGACGGCGATATGGGCAAAACCGTGCTGTTTGACCAAGCCTGTTTTCAACACATCGAGGGTCGAACTGTAGGGCCCCATCTGCCGGTCGGCTTCGCCGGCGATGATGAGAATATCGCGCACACCGGCCTCGCTCGCCAAGGCTCCCAAACGGGCGTCCAAAGCACCTTGGGACTCGATGCGGCGGGCGGGGATATGGGGCACGGCGACATAGCCGAAGGCCTCGATCTTGCGGCAGGCGTCGGTAATCGCGTCCACCGGGTCAACGCCCACATCGGTGATGTAAACGCGCGTGCCATCGGGCATCATGCCGGGCTGCAATTTGCCGTCGTGGACGTGTTTGGCCGACACTTCCATTGAAGCATCAATACGTGGGGCGTCGATATGCGCTGCTGATGTTTGGGTCATGCCTCGCGGCCTCCGTTTTTCACCAGCGCAACCAGCCGGTCTTTGTCATAGTCGGTTTCAATTTTTGCCATGGCGGCCTCGGCTTCGGCTTCGAGGTCGTCGCCCACGTCCACCGGGTCTCCGCGCCGCCACTCGGCCAGATAGTCTTCGGATTCCGCAGCGCCCGTGCGCATGGCGGCCATGTCGATGGCCTCGGTAAAGCGCAGCGACAATTCCCGCTTGGCCTGATTGCGCCGCCCGGCCTTCACCATCACCTGCGCGGGGATATCTCGCCAATAAACGATCTGAAGTTGAGCCATGGGAGAAGGGTTCCTGCGTGCCTGCGCGGCGTCACCAAATGTCTGGCAGCCACAATCGCCTTTTGCGCCACCGCCCGTTGACATAAGCGCGACAAGGGATGCGTTCAAATACGACGGGGTGGCGGAATGGGCGCGGAGCAGGTGTCTTTGATTAACTTATTGAGTCGGTCGGCCTTTATTGGGGCAAAAGAGACTTTCGGCTTACAGGTCTCGGTGAGATCGACATAGCAAAAGCAGACACTGGCTATGGGGTAATGCCCAACGCACCCACCAACAGCTCCGAGCCCAACTTGCTCATTCGCTGCGTTTGGTCGAACGGCCGCTTTCTGAAACGCTGGCCAGAAAAGCTGCACGGATAGCTGTTTTCATAGCGTCGATTGGCCCGGAACATTGTCGTTCACTCGATGCCATCACCAATTTGGAAGCAGGCGTGCTTTCGAAATTCAGTGTTTCGTTCACCACCGACAGGCCCGAGTGAAGCGACGAGCGGCCCAGAAGGCCAATTGCGATCCCGGCCTCGACCGCCGCGATCACACCGGACACACTTTGACTGGAGTAGACGACGCGGTATGGCTTTCCACGGGACTTTAGAGACGTGATTGCGGCGTCGCGCCACCAGCAAGCGTGATCGAACAAGGCCACTGGCAAGCTTTCATCGTCTGCAAAAGTCCGATGTGTCGACGAAACCCAGCACGTCGGGTCTTCGTACAGGATTTCTTCATGACGCGATGGATGTTTCACCTCGAAAATCGCAAGGTCCAACGATCCTTTGTCGAGCGCTTCTGGGAAATTCGCGCTCAAAGCACAGGTTACTTCCAGTTCGACTTTCGGATGGTGGCGTGTGAACGCCGCGATGATCTCCGACAGCTTTGCCCGTCCATGATCATCAGGAATGCCAACACGGAGCTTACCGGTTACGGCATCTTGGGAAATATCTCGCAACACAGCGTCGAGGCGTGCTGTCACTTCTTGTGCAACGGGCAACAAGCGACGTCCCGTGTCACTGAGGATGACGCCGCGCCCGTGGCGTTCGAAAACGGGTTGTCCAAGGATGGCTTCAAGGCGCTTGATCTGCAGACTGGTCGCGGATTGAGACCGGTAGATGCGGGCCGCGCCCTCCGTGACGCTTCCAGCCTCGGTCACGGCGACGAAGGTGCGCAGCAAATCGCTGTCCAGATTTTCCATTGGTTTTTTCAATACCTGAAATTTAAACTATTCGTTTTTCATATACCTTTCCACTCGCTATCTTTCAAGTGCAGAGGAGTATCCGATGTCCGATCAGACCGTCGCCCGCCAACATTCAAACAAGAAGTTATTGATATGGAGCGCGTGCCTTCTTCTGTTGGTATGTGTCGGTTTAGCTTGGCCGGACCACGTCGCAAATGCTGCGATGTTTGTTCTGTGGGGTTTGATCGTCGTTGCCCCCATCGTAATTCCTGGCATCCTTCTTGCAGCGTGGATAATCGCCAGCGGCGCGGATGCTCACATCGCTGGCGCATTCGAGGGCAGGACGCTGCGAACCGTGGTGGCCGCATCGCTGATCGGGGCCATCACACCCGTCTGCGGTGTGACCGTGCTGCCATTGATGGCCGGACTGTTGGCGGCGGGCGTGCCGTTGGCTCCGATCATGGCGTTCTGGTTGTCTTCCCCGATCACGGACCCGGCGATGCTCGCGACAACCGCCGCGACCCTTGGTCTGAGCTTCGCTGTTGGCAAGACGCTCTCGGCGATCGGGTTGGGTCTGTTTGGAGGAGCGATTACCGGATTGTTCGCCAAGAGATCCTGGGCATTGAACGCGCTGCGTGACAACGGCCTCGCACGCCAACTCAGCGCTGCGCGATGTGGCGGAGTTCAGACCTTCGATCCATGGGTTTGGCGATCTGAAGCGCGGCGGCGGTCCTTCAGCAAACAGTTCTGGGCGACCACCCGGCTTATCCTGATCTGCCTGATCCCTGCGTTCGCCGCCGAATACGCCTTGAACGCCGCACTGACTCCGGGGGCACTTGCCGCCTATGTTGGTGAGGATCAATGGTGGGCCATACCTGCTGCCGTCTTTGTCGGCGCGCCCGCCTATATCGACGGCTATGCCGCGCTGCCGCTGACACGCGGACTGATTGACAATGGCATGTCCGAGGGTGCCGCGATGGCCTTCCTTGTCTCGGGCGGTGTGGTCAGCATCTGGGGTGCGATGGCTATTGCCCCGGTTCTCAAACTCAAGCCGTTCTTGCTCTATCTGTTGCTCGCGGTTCTAGGATCGTTGGCAGCGGGGTATATCTTTGGGTGGATCATCTGAGCGTCCACCCAAAACGAAAGCGGACGTTGCGGCAATGGCAGCTTCGTCCGGATAGTGTTGAAAAAGTGCCCCGAAATAGCCGTTGTCGACTGATTCAGTTTTCTAGGTGATTTGGGAGATTGAATGCGATGATGGGACCGAGGCAGGTTGCGCAAGGCGCGTTGTTTTACGAGTTTTCGATTGACG
>JBCCCA010000248.1:0-4359 GCA_039033735.1 Pseudomonadota bacterium | reverse complement strand
TGCGCTTGGTCAGTTGGAAGGAAGTTCTGCTCGCTGACCGACGCGAATTCCTCCGGCGTGACGTTCATGCCGAAAATGGTCTGAATGTCGCCAACGGGACGTGTCCCAGCCAGCAGCGTTGAGACGGTGAAGTCACCTCGTGCGAAGGTGTTGTGAATGGCACTCTTTGCGGCTGCATGACCATCTGCGCGTGCGGCAGTTGTGCTAAGGCCGGCTGCAAGGGGAAGGGCGGCAGCGCCGGTCAGGGCCGAACGCCGTGTGATTTTGGGGTTCCGCATGGGTGTCTCCTCTCAGACAAGGTGTCTCCTGGAATTAACGCGATTGGGCAAAATGTCCATTTACGTTTCCGTTAACGCGTATTCCGTCGCTTTAGCTCCACCACTCATCGATTCTTGCGATGTCGTCGTCGGACCATCCAAAATGATGTGCCAGTTCGTGGATGACGACATGCGAGACAAGCTCGGCCATCGTGACATTGCCGCGCGCTACCCACTCATCAAGAATGGGGCGCCGGAAAAGCCAGATCATATCCGGCCGATCCGGTTGGTCCGAGATGGATTTCTGCGTCAAAGGCACGCCGTCATAAAGCCCCGTCAACTCGAACGGGTCCGCCATCTCCAGATCGGAAAGCATCGCGTCATCCGCGAAGTCTTCGACCCGCAAGATGACAGCCTCCGCTGGAGCGCGGAAGGCATCGGGCAAAGCCTCGATACAGGCAAGCGCCATGCGTTCGATGTCAGACGCATCCGGTGCGGTCATGTCGTCCTTGCTCATGCAGCAGATATGGACAAAACCCGCGTGCTATGAAAGAGCCTCGCGCATGACAGTCACCCGCTTTGCACCTTCGCCTACGGGCTACATTCACATCGGAAATCTTCGGACCGCGCTTTTCAACTGGTTGATTGCGCGAAAGGCCGGTGGGACGTTCATCCTGCGCATCGACGACACCGATCCCGAGCGGTCGAAAGAAGAGTATGTCGAAGCGATCAAGGAAGACCTTGAATGGTTGGGGCTTACCTGGGACCGGGTCGAGCGCCAGTCCGAACGGTTGTCACATTACGCCGAGGCTGCGGACGCGCTGCGAGCGAAGGAACGGTTCTACGAAGCATGGGAAACACCGACCGAACTTGATCTAAAGCGCAAGAAACAACTCAATATGGGTAAGCCGCCGGTCTATGATCGGGCTGCACTGTCGCTCAACGACGCTGACAAGGATGCTTTTCGTCGGGAGCGCGGCGCGGGCGTCTGGCGATTCAAGTTAGACCATGCGCGCATTGAATGGACGGACGGCATTCTTGGCGACGTGTCGATCGATGCCGCAAGTGTGTCCGACCCTGTGCTGATCCGTCAGGATGGGCAAGTGCTTTATACTCTCGCGTCCGTTGTTGACGACACCGACATGGGTGTCACACATGTGGTACGGGGTTCGGATCATGTGACGAACACCGCGACCCAGATACAAATGATCGAAGCGCTTGGATTTCAGGCGCCAAATTTTGCCCATCATTCGCTTCTGACGGGCCCTCAAGGCGAGGCGCTGTCGAAGCGGCTTGGGACCCTTGCGCTGCGTGACTTGCGGGATGCGGGCATCGAACCGATGGCGATGCTTTCGCATATGGCCCGGCTTGGGTCGTCTGATCCGGTGGAGTTGCGCAGTACGCATCAGGAGTTGATTGACGGGTTTGATGTCACCAAGTTCGGGTCTGCACCAACCAAATTTGATGAGGAAGACCTAAAGCCGCTCACGGCCAGGGTCGTTCAATCCTTGGAGGCATCAGATGTTGCGGATCATCTGAACTTGGCAGCTGTTCCAGCAGAAACTCAGCCTGCTTATTGGGCCGCCGTTCGGGGCAACGTTGCGACGCGGGCTGAAGCCGGTGCGTGGTGGCCTATCTTCAAGGGCGATGCACCCCCAATCGTCGCCGACGAGGATCGCGAATTCGTTGCGAAAGCCTTCGACATGCTGAGTGAGCCGCCTTACCGAAACGATACGTGGTCGACATGGACCTCTGCGGTGAAAGAGGCGACGGGCCGCAAGGGGAAAGCGCTGTTCATGCCTTTGCGGCTTGCCGTGACAGGTCAAACGCGCGGGCCGGAAATGGCCGATGTCATGCCGCTTCTCATGAAAAAGCCAACGCTCTGATCTTCCTTCAACGGGATGCGCGTTTGGGAGTCCGGGGGCGGAGCCCCCGGCGCCGCGACGCCGAAGGCGGCGCAAAACCTCTTGCTGTGGTTGCGCTAGCGGTTCATGTTCGCTCCGCTTAGGGAGCCTGCACGATGACGGCGCATATACTGACGATCACGCTCAATCCGACAGTGGATTATTGCACCACCGCGCCTGGGATAGGGGCCGGTGTGAAACTGCGGTGTTCCGAGCCGCAAATCGATCCGGGCGGGGGCGGAATCAACGTGGCGCGCGCCATCCGGCTCCTGGGCGGTCAGGCAACCGCGCTGGTTGCCATCGGGGCCTCGACAGGCGCAAACCTTTTGCAGCTTCTGGCACTCGAAGGTGTGCCCACCGTCGCGTTCCAGGGCCCTGGCGAAACACGTCAATCGATGTCCGTTATCGATGAGACCAGCGGCGACCAGTATCGTTTTGTGATGCCGGGTCCAGTTTGGCAGTCCCATGACGTGCCGCGCGCGCTGGCCTCTGTCGATCAAGCTGCAAGCGGTGATACGCTTGTTGTTTTGTCGGGTAGTCAGCCGCCGGGCGTAGCGAAAGATTTTCCGTCCATCCTGTCGGATCACGTAGCGGGCCGCGGATCGCGTTTGATCGTCGATACCTCGGGGCCTGCGCTGTTCCATCTCGCGGAACAACCCCGCGAGTCGCTCTACGTGCTGCGGATGAACGGAGAAGAGGGCGAGGAACTGGCGGGTCGGCCGCTTCGGACGCGGTCCGATACGGCTGAATTCGCACGTGGCCTGATCGAAAAAGGCGTAGCGCGCATTGTTGTCGTGGCACGTGGTCCAGATGGGTCGGTCATGGCGACGAAAGATGGTGCATGGCACGGGGTCAGCCCTCCGGCGCCCGTGATCTCGAAAGTCGGCGCTGGTGATAGCTTTGTCGGCGCCTTCACGCTGTACCTGTCCCTTGAGGCGCCTGTCGATGAATGCCTTCGCAGGGGAGTCGCAGCGGCAAGCGCGGCTACGATGACCGAGGCCACGCGGCTGTGTGATCCGGAACTGACCGCCCAGCAATACCGGGATTGCGTGGTAACGCCGCTCTAACTTTTCAGGCGATACCCGCTTCGGAACATCCACCAGACGACGCCGAGGCATGCGGCTGTGAAACACACGATAGCCGCCAGGCTGGCTGCGACCGGTACATCTGCGATGCCAAAGAACGACCACCTGAACCCGGACACCAGATATAGGACCGGGTTGAACATCGAGATTGTTTGCCAGACCGGCGGCAGCATGGTGATCGAATAGAAAGACCCGCCAAGAAAGACGAGTGGTGTGACAACAAGTAAGGGCACGAGGTTCAGCTGTTCAAAGCTTCTGGCCCAGATCCCAAGAATAAAGCCCAAAAGCGCGAAACTAAAGGATGTCAGCACAAGGAACGCGATCATCCAAATCGGGTGCTGGATCGTGATGTCGACAAAGAAAAACGATGTCCCAAGGATGATACATCCGATCAAAAGCGCTTTGACCGCAGCGGCGCCCACATAACCCAGAACGATCTCAAAAGCGCTGAGCGGGGCCGAGAGCACCTCAAAAATTGTTCCGATGAACTTTGGGAAATAGATGCCGAAGCCAGCGTTTTGAATGGCGTGTTGCAAGACCGGTAACATGATCAAACCGGGCACGATGAACGCGCCATAGGACACGCCTTCGACTTCGGGAATCCGGCTGCCGATCGCGGCGCCGAACACCACGAAATAAAGCGATGTGGACAGAACAGGCGACACAACCGATTGGACAATCGACCGGAAGAAACGGGCCATTTCGAAACGCCAGATGGCGGCGATGCCGTTCCAGTTCATGGGGTGTCTCCTTCGTGGACCAGATCGACAAAGATGTCTTCCAGCGAGCTTTCGCGCGTTGCCAAATCCGCCAGCACCAGCCCCTCGGCTTGCAAGCTGGAAAGCAGGCGCGTGATCCCGGTCCGGTCCTCGCCCGTCTTGTAGCTATAACTCAGGACTCGCCCGGCATCCTCCAGCACAAGATCATAGGACGACAAGCTTTTGGGCACTGTGGGGTTGGCGTTTTTCAGCTGGATCCGCAGTTCTTTCTGGCCAAGTCGGTCCATCAGGCGATCCTTTTGTTCAACCAACAGAAGCGACCCGTTGCGAATGACGCCGATCCGATCTGCAATGGCTTCGGCTTCTTCGATGTAATGCGTGGTCAGGATGATCG
>JBCCCA010000247.1:0-4440 GCA_039033735.1 Pseudomonadota bacterium | reverse complement strand
TGCCAATGGATCAATCCCAAAACGCGGCGGCTGCCGAATGGGCGTTGCATCATAGTGCGAAGAATTGCCTTGTTGGTCAAAGGCTCGCGCCGCCCTGTCAGTGTCGCCAGCAGCCCGCCATTGCCTGCGGTATAATCAATCCATATCCCTATCTTTTCGGCGTCGATATCGAAGCGGAATTGATACCCGCCTTCGACGGGTTGGAACGGCGACACATGAAAGATTTTCGTCGACTTCAGTGTGTCGCTGCGCGTGATCGGTTCGAAATCATCGCGGTTGCACAAATACGAGTGCCGATCACCGTAAGTATTGGTGACCTCAGCAATGACCGTGCGCAACTTTTCATCCGCGTCCCGTATCAGCCAGAACGAGACCGGATTAAAGACATGACCAAAGACGCGTGGCTGCGCCAAGAGCTCGATCCGGGCGACCTTGAACGGCGCATCCTTCAGTACTTCGCGCACCCACCCTGTGGCACGCCCTGCACCTGGTGCTCCGCCGTGATCGCTGTCGTGCAAGGCAAAAGCACCGGGTTCATTTCGCTTGAACAAGCTTGGCTTTGGGGTGTTTGCTTCAGCATCGATCAAGACATAGTCAACGGAATAGCGAAACGCATTTTGCGTCTCGCCCTTGCGACCATGAAAGGTCGTGCCCCGGATATGTTCCGGCGCGCGGGTCATTCTGCGGCCAGACCCATCCGGGCTTCTACAGCCATCAGGTTCGCGACGTCGGCCGCACTCGCCAAACCGTCTTCGTGGAACCCATAGCGCATCCATGCGCCGCAGAACCAAGTTCGGTTTTGACCATTGATGGCCCTAACGGTGTCTTGTGCCGTGACAGCAGCGCGATCAAAGACCGGGTGCCGGAATGTCGTTTCATCATGGATGAGTTCATCCCGGATCTGCCCCTGCGCGTTTAGTGTCACAAACAAAGGATCGTCGTCCGGGATGGGTTGAAGCGAATTCATCCAATACGTCAGTTCGATGGGGGCATCTTCGCCCGTCCCGTTCTCGACATGACACCATGAGGACCAGACCTTGCGTCGTTTTGGCATCGCATTTGTGTCGGCATGAAGAATGGCACGATTTGGCTGGTACTTGATCGATGACAAAGCCGTCCGTTCAACACCGGTTGCATCTGATAGAAGACTCAGCGTGTCATCCGCATGCGTTGCAAAAACGACATCGTCAAAGGGTTCCCAGTCGCCGCCGACGCATTTGACTTCAACTCCGAACGGCGTGCGTCGGACAGCATCCGTTTCTGCCCCAAGTCGAATGTCGACCCCGCGCGCTTCGATATTGGCGGCGAGGCGCTTCACATATTCAACAGACCCACCTTTGACCGTGTACCATTGGTGGTTCTCATTCCAGTCAAGGATCCCATGATTCCGAAAGAACTTCACCATCGTATCCGCTGGAAAGTCCAGGATCTGAAGTTTTGGCGTCGACCAGATCGCGCCCGAGAACGGTGTCAAATAGTGCCTTACAAACCACGAACCAAGGCGCAGTTTCGAGATCAGATCGCCGATGGTCATACCGGGTGTCAGCGTGGCTTCGGCATTCTTGTTGAAATGCATGATGTCGCGCACCATGCGCAGGAACCGGGGGTTTGCTGCGTTACGACGTTGCGCAAAGATGGTGTCGACACTGTTCAAGGCGTATTCAAAGCGGCCGCTGCGGGTTGACACACCGAAACTCATCCGGCTTGGGGACACAGGCACATCAAGCTTGTCGAACAGGTCGATCAGATTTGGATAGGTGTGGTAATTGTAAACGATAAACCCAGTATCGACCGGCTGATCGCCACGCTTCCCAGCCATTTTGGTACGGGCATGCCCGCCAAGTCGTTTTTCGGTTTCGAACAAGACGATGTTATGGTCGTCTGCAAGGTGGTAGGCCGCGCCCATGCCCGAAATACCCGCGCCGATAACCGCAATACGTCGTGCGGTCGTCCCGCGTTCTTCAAATGGCATAGTCTGCTCCTGGTCCCGTCCTCATCCACACTATCTTACGGCAACCTTGCCGAAATGGATCAACCATTGGAAGTACGTGAAAAATTGTCGTTTCAGATGAATAAATGATCCAACTTGAGGGCCCGACCGTAATGATCACAAATGCCGACGGATATAGCCATCGAGGAAGGGACTGTACCTGCGACACCAGCAAGCTATGGTGCGCGCACGATGCCTCCGCCTATGTCAAAAATTCCGTCGTCAGAGAATGCAGAATTCGTCGATCTTGTTGCGCGCGTGCGCGATAAAAAAGACCGTTCGGCATTCGCGAAGTTGTTTCGCCATTTTGCCCCACGGGTGAAGGCGTTTTTGATGAAATCCGGTGCAAACGAAGGTTTGGCTGAGGAGTGTACGCAGGAGGTTATGGCGACACTTTGGACGTAGGAACATATGTTTGACACCTCGCGGGCAAGTGTATCAACCTGGGTGTTTACGATTGCGCGGAACCGGAAAATCGATGCGCTTCGGCGCATGAAACGCCCAGAGCCAGAGGATTTAGCCTGGGGGCCCGAAGCCGAGCCGGACCAAGC
Organism: Pseudomonadota bacterium; assembly: GCA_039033735.1. Taxonomy (GTDB): domain Bacteria; phylum Pseudomonadota; class Alphaproteobacteria; order Rhodobacterales; family Rhodobacteraceae; genus JAJDOD01. The sequence goes on along the minus strand of JBCCCA010000247.1, from coordinate 1,899 downwards.
GGACGTCTTGGCGCTTCGGCAAGAGAGTGACAAATTGGCAGCGGCCATAGCGGAGTTGCCGGAGAAACAAAGGGTTTTGATCCAGCGCGCCTATTTTGGTGATTTGAGCCATGCTCAGATTGCCGATGAGACAGGGCTTCCGTTGGGGACGATCAAATCAAGGATAAGGTTGGCGCTAGAGCGGTTGCGCCATGCAATGGGATAAGTGGTATGGGAACGATCAATCATCATCTCTCCGACGCGCTTTTAATGAGTTATGCGGCCGGAACGTTGGACGAAGGGTTCAGTCTTGTGGTGGCAACGCATGTGTCACTCTGCGACGAGTGTCGCGCGCGACTGGAAAGCTTCGAAGCGGTCGGCGGCGCTTTGGTCGAAGAATGCGACGCAGTCGCTTTGTCCGACGACGCGCTTGATGTGACTTTCGCGATGATTGATACGCTGCCATTAGACCCGGCGCCGGTCCGCCGTGCCGTGCCCAGCAATGTTCTCCCACTGCCCGTACAAGACTATGTCGGCGGCGACCTCGACAGAGTAAATTGGCGTTCTGTTGGCGGCGGCGTAATGCAGGCGGTTTTGAAAACAAAGGGCAAAGACAAAGTTCGGCTTTTGTCGATCCCTGGCGGGACCGCGATGCCGGACCATGGTCACCGCGGTTTGGAATTGACCATGGTGCTTAAGGGTGCTTTCGAAGACGAAGACGGATATTTTGGACGCGGCGACGTAGAAGTTGCGAACGAGGATTTACACCACACGCCGGTTGCCGTGGTTGGTGAAGATTGCATCTGCCTTGCCGCAACGGATGCGCCACTTCGGTTCAAGGGGCTGGTTCCGCGCATCGCACAGCCGTTTCTGGGGATATAGCAAGGTTTTCCGTCTGTAAGTTAAGGAACGGCCCTTTCGAGGGCCGTTTTTAGCGTCCGCTGAAGCTGGCGCGTAAATGATCTGCGGCGGCTACAACGGCTGGGTTCGGTTCCTCAGCAATCATAAGACCAAGTGAATAGCTTGGAAGCTTGGGCAGGCCGAAACGCGCGGGTGCTTCAACGATACAGCCGCCAAGTGACGAAACGGGGATAGGTGCAACGGCAAGGTCCGCCAGGACAGCCGCCCGCTGACCCGATATATGCGCACTTTGAAACGCAACCCGCCATGGACGGCCAAGTGTGTCAAGTTCCTCAAGGGCCGCCTTCCGCCAAGCGCAGCCTTCTTCCCAGACACTTACGGGCAAGGGCACCTGTTCTGCGGCCACACCACCCTTGCAAGCGGCCCAAACCAGTTGTTCGCGGAACAGAATCTCGGCCCCGTCTTCGCGGAAACCAGCTTCGCAGGTCAGAAGGGTCAGATCGAGTGCACCCTTTCGAAGCATGTCGATCATCCGGCTTGTCCCATCAACAGTGACGTTCACGGTCACTTGCGGGTGGCTTTCATTGAAGCGGCGCAGCATGTCGACCAGGAAGCGTTCTGCGACGTCATCCGGCGCACCAAGGCGCACAACGCCTTGCACATCCGGTTGGACAAAGCGCGCTACAGCCTCGCGGTTCAGTGCCAGCATCCGGCGCCCATGTTCCAGCAGAAAGGCCCCGTCATCCGTCAGGTCGACCGATCGGCTGTCACGAATGAAGACCGGTCGGCCCAGAATTTCCTCAATTTTCTTAACCTGCATGGAAACTGCAGACGGGGTGCGATGCACTTGTGCTGCCGCGGCTGAGAAGTTTCCGGTATCGGCAATAGCCACCAGCGTTTTCAAAAGGTCGAGGTCGAGAAGGGGCACTCGGGGTGCTGTCGGAGCGTTCATGATGAGCTTTCAGTAAAATTGAAAGATGGACTCAAATCTATTCGTTTGATTGAGATATGTCAATTGCGCATATTCAAACCCGAGGCCGTCGCGACGTCTCCGAAAAC
>JBCCCA010000246.1:0-4505 GCA_039033735.1 Pseudomonadota bacterium | reverse complement strand
TGAGCGCGTCCATCATCCCCGAACTTTCCACCTGAAACACAGCAACGGTGCGCGCCTTGGAATAGAGGTCATAGGTTTTCTCATCATCCAGCGGGATTGCCCCAATGTCAATTATGACACCCTGATGACTCAACAAATTCAATGCATTCTGGATCACAGTTAAAGTCTTAAGACCCAGGAAATCAAACTTGACCAGCCCAGCTTGCTCGACCCACTTCATATTGAATTGCGTTGCAGGCATCTCGGACCGGGGATCACGGTACAAAGGCACCAGCTCGTCCAGCGCGCGATCTCCGATCACGACACCGGCGGCATGGGTCGACGCGTTCCGCAACAGCCCTTCAACCTGTTGACCATAGGTCAAAAGCCGGTCCACGACCTCTTCTGCCTTCGCCTCTTCCCGCAGGCGCGGTTCGTCGGCAAGCGCCTTTTCAATGCTGACTGGCTTGACGCCCTCCACCGGGATCAACTTCGAAAGGCGATCTACCTGCCCATACGGCATCTGCAACACGCGCCCCACATCACGGACAGCTGCTTTGGACAACAACGCGCCAAAGGTGATGATCTGACCCACGCGGTCGGCACCGTATTTGTCCTGCACATAACGGATGACCTCTTCCCGGCGGTCCATGCAGAAGTCGATATCGAAGTCTGGCATGCTGACACGCTCGGGGTTCAGAAAACGCTCGAAAAGTAGCGAATACCGCAACGGATCAAGATCGGTGATGGTCAACGCATAGGCAACAAGCGATCCAGCGCCCGACCCGCGCCCCGGCCCGACGGGGATGCTTTGGTCCTTGGCCCATTTGATGAAGTCGGCCACGATCAGGAAATAGCCGGGGAACCCCATGCCCTCGATGATCCCAAGTTCGAACTCAAGCCGGGCTTCATATTCTTCGCGTGGGGCGGCGGGTTCGATTGCGGCAAGGCGCGCTTCAAGCCCTTCACGCGACTGTCGGCGAAGTTCGTCGATCTCATCCTCGGCGAATTTCGGCAAGATCGGGTCGTGTCGTGCCACACCAAACGCACAGCGTTTCGCAATCTCGACTGTGTTCTCAATGGCTTCCGGCACATCCTTGAATAACAATTTCATCTCGGACGAAGATTTGAAATAGTGCTGCTGCGTCAGTTTGCGCCGGGCACCCTGTTGATCGACATAAGCGCCTTCGGCAATACAAATGAGCGCGTCATGCGCCTCGTAAAGCGAGGCTTCGGGGAAGTAGACGTCGTTTGTGGCCACAAGCGGCAAGCCCAAATCATAGGCCATATCCAGGAAAGCAGGCTCGGTAACCGCTTCGGATTGCGGCAAGGCGCCGCCATCACCAGGGTGGCGTTGAAGCTCGATATAGAGACGGTTTTCAAAGAGTTCGGCCAGCTGCGCGATCAGCGCCGTGGCCGCATCCCGTGCGCCGGCCTGTAAAAGGCGCCCGACCGGCCCATCGGCACCGCCCGTCAGGCAAATCAAGCCCTTCGCATGTTCGGCCAACTCGGCCACTGTCACATGCGGCCAGTCGGATTGGCGCAGGTACAAGCTCGAATTCAGCTTCATCAGCCCTTCATACCCTTCACGCGATTGCGCAAGCAGCACGACGGGCGCGGGTTTCGTCTCGCGTTCGCCCAGCCCAGCTGGCTGATACTGCACGTCAATCTGACACCCAACGATCGGTTGAATACCCGCCTCTTGCGCCGATACCGAAAATTCCAGCGCCGCGAACATGTTGTTGGTGTCCGTCACCGCGACGGCAGGCATGTCGGCCTTGGCACACAGGCCCGGCAGCGCCTTCAAACGAACCGCGCCCTCTAACAGCGAGTATTCCGTGTGAACGCGAAGGTGGATGAAGGATGGCTGTTTCATGCCGCCACCATATGAAGCGTCTGGCGTAAGGAAAAGCACAAACCGTGCCTGTGGCGCGGCAAAGGGGCGCGACACATACCAAGCCCTGTACCTGCCAGCAAAACGGGATAGGTACGGGGCATGTTGTTAAACGTCTCAGACCTGACCAAGCGGTTCCCCGGTGTCGAAAAACCGGTGCTTGACGGCGTTTCGCTTTCGTTGAACGCGGGCGAAACCGTCGCGCTGACCGGTGAAAGCGGATCGGGCAAATCTACTCTGCTGCACATCGTGGCCGGGCTTGAGCCGGCGGATGCCGGTGATGTGACAATCGGCAACGCGTCTTTGGCAGGGATGGACGACCCAGCCCGCGCAGCTCTGCGGCGCAATACGATTGGAATTGTGTTCCAGCAGTTCAACCTGATTCCATCGCTTAGTGTCGCGCAGAACCTTGGCTTCCAGGCGCGGCTGACCGGGTCGAGCCTTACTCCTGATGACATCAAGAACATGGCGCATAGTCTTGGTATCGCAGATCAATTGCGCAAATATCCCGAGGAACTTTCCGGCGGCCAACAACAGCGCGTCGCCATCGGGCGCGCCCTTATGCACCGCCCTAGACTTGTGCTGGCTGACGAACCGACGGGAAACCTGGACGAGGCCACATCGGATGCGGTGTTCGACTTGCTTTTGGCCGAAACGACCCGCACCGGTGCCGGGCTGATGTTGGTCACCCATTCCCGAAAACTTGCAGAGCGTGCGGACCGCCACCTGCACCTCAGTCACGGGCGCATTGCGGCATGACCGGCGCTGTTTTGACCGCGCTTCTGTCCCACTGGCGGCGGCGCCCGTTCCAGCTTTTGACCCTGATCCTTGGCCTTGCCTTGGCGACGGCGCTTTGGTCCGGCGTTCAGGCAATCAATGCCGAAGCCCGCAAAAGCTATGATGCGGCGGCGGACACGCTTACGGGCGGCGGGCTGCAAAACCTGGTCGCGGTCGAGGACACGATTTCGCATGAGACGTTCATTGCGCTTCGACGTGCCGGTTGGTTGGTCAGCCCCGTGATTGACGGATGGATCCCGACCGAACAGGGGCGCGTCCGGCTTTTGGGCATCGACCCTTTTACCGCACCCGGCGAAAGTACAATAGGGGCGGCCATCGGGCCAGACAGCATTACGGATGTGATGGGCGACGGGGGCGCGGTTCTGACCAACAGCGCCACCCTTCCGCGGTTGTCGGGGTTAGGCCGTCCGGTTCAGGCCTCGGACGCGATCGCGCCGGGGATGGCGGTGACGGACATCTCGGTCGCCCGCGACATCGTGCAGAACGAAGGCTATAGCCGATTGATTTTGTTGCCCGATCAACCGCTTATCCGACCAGAGCTAAATGCAATCGCGCCCGGGCTGATCATCGAACGACCCGAAACGGCCGAGGATCTGGGCCGCTTGACCGACAGTTTTCACCTGAACCTGACGGCCTTTGGGCTGCTGTCCTTCGCTGTCGGACTTTTCATCGTGAACGGGGCCGTCGGGTTGGCTTTTGAACAGCGCAGACCGATGTTTCGAACGTTACGCGCGCTTGGAGCGACGTCACGGCGTCTGGTTTTGATGCTGGTCACCGAACTGATGATCTTTGCTGTCGTGGCTGGGGTCCTCGGGATCATCCTTGGCTATGTCATTGCCAGCCTCTTGATCCCGGATGTGGCCGCCACATTGCGCGGGCTTTATGGCGCGACCTTGGAAGGCACGCTGACCCTATCGCCCACCTGGTGGCTCAGCGGGCTGGCGATCGCGGTCGCCGGCACTGCGTTGGCGTCAGTGAACGGGCTGGTGCAAGTGGCCCGAATGCCGCCCCTTGCGCCCGCAAAACCGCGGGCCTGGGCGATGGTGAACGCCGGCACACGGCGCTGGCAACTGGCCTTGGCCACCGTATCTCTGGCGGTGGCCTTGATCGCATATCTTGCGGGCAGTGGGCTGGTCAGCGGCTTCGTCCTGTTGGGCGGCTTTCTGGTTGCGGCCGCACTGACTCTGCCGACGGTCTTGAGCCTGATGCTGGGAGGGCTTGCCAGATTTGGACGCGGCGCTCTTGCGGAATGGTTTTGGGCGGACACACGGCAACAACTGCCCGGTCTGTCGCTGGCGCTGATGGCCCTGATGCTGGCACTTGCCGCCAATATCGGCGTCGGCACCATGGTCTCAAGCTTCCGCGCCACCTTTACCGGCTGGCTGGACCAGCGGCTGGTCAGCGATCTTTACGTCACCGTCGCAGATGAACGACAAGCGGCTGACATGCGCCAGTATCTGGACGAGGCCGGGGTCGAGGTGCTGCCGATCTGGCATATCGAGGGCGACATCCTGGGCGCCCCCGGCGAGATTTACGGTGTGGTCGACCATGCGGTCTATTCCGACAACTGGCCATTGCTCGACGCCTTTCCCAACACGTGGGACCGACTTGCAACGGGCGACGGCGCCCTGGTGAACGAACAACTGGCGCGGCGCGAAAACCTGTCGCCGGGTGACAGGCTGCCCTTGCCCGGGGACTGGGAGACCGTGATCCTTGGCATCTATGGCGACTATGGCAACCCGCTGGGTCAAGTTGTGCTGCCGTTTGAGACTTTGGTCGCACGCTATGACACCATAGACCGTGCTGATTTCGGACTATTGACCGACGACCCGGA
>JBCCCA010000245.1:0-4552 GCA_039033735.1 Pseudomonadota bacterium | reverse complement strand
GACTTCAACCTCCTCAGGCCGGACGGCGACAACGGTTACTTCCGTTGGCGCACCGGCCAGAATGTTCAAGGCAGCTGCAGCATCTGATGACAATTGCAACTGCGGGCCCGGGTTATTCCGCTCGCGGCGGAACAGGGCGGCGGCGATGCGCTGATTGGTGGTGTTGTTCGTGATGATCGCACGCTCGGCGGTGGTCACATCCGGATGCGCGATCCAAATGCCTCCCAACGAGGGTCGACCATCCCAAAGCGCCTCTTCGGTGGTCGAGAAGATATCCGGGCGTTCCACATCGCGTGTCGCGCTGTCTGGCGCGGCAAGGCTTGCCGGTGCGGCGCCATCGACGTTGCTTGCGCCACCGCCGCCAAGATTGAACCCTTCATCGCAGGCTGCAAGCCCGATGAGTATTGCTGGAAGTAAGACCGCCCGTACCGCCACGCGCTTCATGTTCTGCTCCTCTGGCCCCGACTTTTGCCGGTTCTGCTCTGCCGTTTTTTGACAGTCTACTCGCAAGCGAGCGTTAAGGAAAGACAACAGCGTGTTATGTCGCAATGCCCTGCCGAAGCAGTGCTTTCAGAATCGCACCCAAGGCGCTAAACCGCCCCGGCGGAGGTTTGGCAGAGTGGTCGAATGCACCGGTCTTGAAAACCGGCGGGCGTGAAAGCGTCCCCAGGGTTCGAATCCCTGAGCCTCCGCCATTTTGCGCAATGTCAGTGTTTTACCTTGGATATACCGAAGCAGCTTCGGGTGCGGTGCTCAGTGTTTTGGCTCGGGAACGCATAGTGGCCCCAACTTGCACGAGCCCCGACGAGCCGCCAGTGTCCGTTTTAGGTACGCATGAAGGGTAAGGTTCGGCCGACATAAAAAACTAAGAAGAACAACGCCTTACGAAAATCGGTGGATGACGCTTCATGGGGTCTCTGTTCAGTTTCCAGACGGGTCCGAAAAGATTTATCGGAAAGTGGACAAAGAGGACGTCGTGCTGATCGTTTCGCTCCACGACAACGGTTGACTTCAATTGGTGCAGCAGTTTCGCTATCCGGTTTCAGTCGCTTGGTGGAAGCTCTGCTTTCCCCGTTTCGCGACGGCCGCAAATGATGCGTGCTGGGCGAAGCACTTGTAAGGGGCATCCGAAACGTCTTGCGATCAACTTTCCAATTGGGCAATCGGGTGTGACAGCCAGGGACTGGTGATAATGCCTGATGAATGGCCGGGACGACTGAAAGGAATTCTCATGACGACTGCGAAGCCCAATGTGGGCGCAAAAGTTAAAGAAATGAGTTTTGCGGTTGTTGGACGTTCCGAGAGACGTGTGATTGGTCAGTCGAAGGATCGTTGGACGATGCTGTTTGTCTATCGCGGCAAGCACTGCCCGCGCTGCAAACGTTTCCTGAACAAGCTGAACGACGCGCTGCCCGCTTGGACGGCAGTGTTGGATGTCATTGTCGTCTCGGCGGATACCGAAGAAAAGGCGGCGGCAGATCTGGAAGAATTCGGGTGGGATTTTGATCTTTGCTACGGCATGAGCGAAGCACAGATGCGATCGCTGGGCCTTTATGTCTCGACGCCTTTGTCGGATGCTGAAACGACCGGCTTGTTCGCCGAGCCTGGTGCATTTGCCATACGTCCCGACGGGACCTTGATGTTGGTCGATATCTCAAACGGACCTGCGGCGCGGCCCGATCTTGACGAGCTTTTGGATGGCATGAAATTCAACATCGACAATAACCGACCCGAACGCGGAACAGCCTGAACGCTGATCCATTTTCTTTTCAGAGGACGCGTCCCAATTTCCATGTCTTTCTTTCAATGATCAAAGGTTTTTATGAAGAAATACCTCTAACTTACTGTATATTATAATTTAATCACCTTCTTGTCGCCTAGATTTTCTGGTTCAGCCTCTGGGGAGTGGTCATTTCGTTCGCCAAAGAAGAACGCATTCTAGTATCCCAGAATTGACATATCTTGGATTCTAGTGCCTTCATGAGGTCAGCAGTGATTCCGGCTTTGGGAGGAGACGGAGCCTATTGCTTTCATCCTCCCTGAAACACAGACGCCCAGATCCTGTCCATAGAAAAGGGGGAGGAGAACCCATGACTTTTACGAAATCACTTCTTGCGGCAGCGACCGCTGTTGCTCTGGTTGCCACGTCGGCTTCCGCGGAAAGCTGGCGCGCTTGGAATATTCACAACGACGGTCACCCGAACACGGCCGCCATGGACAAGTTTGCCGAGCTTGTAGACGCTGCCACTGCGGGCGAAGTCACGGTTGATGTGTTCCACGGTGGCGTGCTTGGGTCTCAGCCCGACGCACTTGAGCAGGTCCGCATTGGCGCCATCGAGATCGGCAATTTCAATCTTGGCCCAATCGGTCCGATGGTGAAGGAAGCCAACCTGGTCTCGCTGCCTTTCATCTTCAAAAGCGTGCCGCACATGTTCCGCGTTCTTGAAGGCGAAGCGGGCGACATCATGGGGGCCGCAATGGGGGACGCAGGTGTTTTACCGCTGGCATGGTTTGATGCGGGAGCGCGGTCTTTCTACGCCCAGAAGCCGATCAATACTCCCGCGGATGTCGAGGGCCTTAAGATTCGCGTGATGAATAACGATCTTTATACCGCCATGATATCCGAGATGGGCGGAAACCCCTCGCCAATGGCTTTCTCGGAAGTGCAGCAGGCACTGAAGACAGGCGTTGTGGATGGTGCGGAAAACAACTTCCCATCTTTCAAGAACGTCGGCCACTACGAGGTGACAACGCATTACTCACTGTCCGAGCACCTGATTATTCCAGAGTGCATCTGCGTGAATACCGATAAGTTCAACGCGCTCTCGGCCGAGATGCAGGACGCCATACGCGGGGCTGCAGAGGAAGCTGCCATTTTCCAACGCGAGCAGTGGACGATCGGATCCGAGCAGGCGCGCAAAGACGTCGAGGCAGCAGGTATCCAGGTGAATGAAATCGCTGACAAGACACCGTTTCAGTCCGCGATGGACAAAGTCTATGCGGACTATCTGGCCGCCAATCCGGATATGACGAAACTGGTCGAGATCGCGCGCGCGACCGAATAAGCCAACGTCATACACAAACGATGAGCGCCCGGCTCCACCTTTGGACGCCGGGCGCTTTGCTTCAGGGGAGGCTCCATGCAAAAACCGACCGCACCGCCCGTGTTCCTGCGGTATATGGACAGGTTGCTGGATTTGCTTGCGCGCACATGCGTCTTGCTGGCGGGAATTGCGATTGTCGTGATGACAGTGATTTTCGCCTGGTTGGTGTTCGGCAGATATGTCCTGAATGATACGCCAACCTGGGTCGAGCAGGTGTCATTGCTGCTGGTGATGGTCATTGCTTTTCTGGGCGCAGCGGCGGGCGTTCACAATCACACGCATCTTTCCGTAGTGGTGTTTCGTAATCTCGTGCCGTCATACGTGCGTACCGTCTTTGTGGTGATCTCGGATGTTCTGATGGCAGGGTTTGGCATCATGATGTTTTGGTACGGGATTGAGCTGACCCAATTCAAATGGAACACTCTGATCCCGCTTATCCAATGGTCCGAAGGATTGCGCTCGCTGCCGATGACGATCAGCGGCGCGTTGGTATTCCTGTTTTCCACAGGTCATTTGATCCGTCTGTTTCTGGGCCGAGATCAGCGGCAAGACAACATAGATCAGGGCTAAGTATGGGACTTATGATACTTCTCGGGGCCTTTGCCTTTTGCGTCATCATCGGCACGCCGGTGGCTTACGCATTGGGAATCGCGGCCCTTGCGGCCTTTGGCTTCGAGGGGTTGCCACTGTTTGTCGGATTCCAGCGGATTGTCTCGGGCATCAACGTCTTTTCCCTAATGGCCATTCCGTTTTTCATTTTTGCCGGCGAGTTGATGTTCCACGGCGGGATCGCCATCCGGCTGGTGCGCTTTGCCCAAGCGGCCGTGGGCGCCGTGCGGGGCGGTCTCGGGATCGTCAATGTGTTTTCATCGATGCTGTTCGGCGGTATTTCCGGCTCGGCGATTGCCGACATCTCGGCTCTGGGTTCGATCCTTATCCCGGTGATGAAAGACAAAGGTTATGACGCCGATTACGCCGTGAACGTTACAGTGACGTCATCCATCGCTGGGATCATCATACCGCCGAGCCACAACATGATAATCTTTGCACTGGCCACGGGTGGCGCGGTGTCGATCTCGAAACTGTTCCTCGCCGGCGTTGTGCCCGGTATTTTGATGTGCTGCTGCCTTGCGATTGCGGCTTATGTCGTGGCCGTCAAACGTGGCTATCAGGCCGAGCAGTTTCCGGGCTGGACCGCGCTTGCGATTGCGTTTGTAGGCTCCATCCCCGGTCTGCTGACCGCCGTAATCATCGTGGGCGGCGTTTTGTCAGGCGTGTTCACTGTCACGGAATCCGGTGCGTTCGGCGCCATGTACGCCTTTATCGTTACGCTCGTTGTCTATCGCAGCCTGTCGTGGGATGCCTTCAAGACGGCCGTGATCTCATCGGTGCGGACCACGTCGATGGTGATGATCCTGATCGCCTGTGCAGGCGCTTTTGCCTATATG
>JBCCCA010000244.1:0-4596 GCA_039033735.1 Pseudomonadota bacterium | reverse complement strand
TCTGCAAGATAAAGCACCGGCAAGGGCATCGCGACCGCGCTGCCTCCTGTCATAAGGACCAGATCGCGACATGCTTTGGCGATGGCGTTCAAATCCTCGTTCGCGACCGCGTCGACAATCACATGCGCCACGCCTCGCGCATCCAATGACGTAAGCGCTTCACTGATCGCGTTCGCGCCATCTGCAACAATTCGACGATCAACAAGCCCGACCGGTCTAGTGACTTGCGGTGCCAGAAGCCGCATCAAGTTGCTATCGCGCATCGGGGTCAGTGGATGATCCTTCATCGGGCTTTCCGCCAACAGCTGTTGCCCAACAAACAAGTTCCCCATGAAGATCGACCGTCCGTTTTCTGGAAATGCCGGGCAGTAGATTGTTTGGGTTAAGCCAAGGTCAGCCATCAGGGCCTCGGCAACCGGGCCGATATTCCCTTCGTCCGTGGAATCGAATGTCGAGCAGTATTTCCAGAAGAAGCGCTGTGCGCCGGCTGCCTTTAACCAGGCCAGCGCTGCGCGGGCTTCCCAGACGGCCTGATCGACAGGAACGGTGCGCGACTTAAGCGCGATGACTTGGAACGGTGCAGGATCACTCGGGGATGTGTCCGGAACACCAATATGCAAGGACACACGCACACCACTTCGTGCCAGCAGGCCAGCCAGATCTGTTGCGCCCGTAAAGTCGTCGGCGATACACCCAAGGACAGCTGTCATCATTTCATCCAGCTTTACTCGACACCAGGAAGTTTCAGGCCAGCATTCTTAGCGTAGACCTTAGCAACGGCGGCGTCGTCTTCCCTGCCTAGCCCCATTGCGGCAGCCGCGACAAATTGCTTAAGCGCCGCAGTTGTCATCGGAACACCGAATTCGGCCGATTGCGCGATATCAAGCACGATGCCCAAATCTTTTGGCCAGATATTTACCGAGCTGTGCGGTGTGTAGTCACCAGCGACGATATGCGGTGCACGGTTTTCCAACATCCAACTTGACCCAGCACATTTCGGAATGACTTTCACGAACGTCTCCGGCGATATGCCTTGCGTCATTCCGAACGCTACAGCTTCAGCCATGGTTGCAATATGCACACCAGCCAGAAGCTGGTTCACCGCTTTCATTGCACTTCCGGCACCAACCTTATTGCCTAGCTCAAAAACCGTTTCTGCGATGCTGTCCAATGTAGCCCGTGACGCGGCAAACGCCGCAGGGGAACCCGCCGCCATGATCGTCAATTGTCCTAACGCAGCTTTCTTGGACCCACCGGAAATGGGGGCATCAAGATAGTGGACACCGTAATCTTCGCAACGCGCCGCCATGTCTCGAGCAAACGCGGGTGGTACCGTGGCGCAGGAGATAACAACAGCATCGGTTTTCATCTTCGCGACGATCCCATGTTCGCCAAACAAAACCTCTTCCGTTTGCGCCGCATTGAGAACGGACACGATAACAGCGTCGGCCGTGGCCGCGTTGTGTTGCGCGTTGGATGCTTGTCCGCCCTCACTGCGAAACTTTTCGATTTGGGCAGGATCAATGTCGATGCCCCAGACCAGATGACCTGCACGAACGGCCGAGGTTGCAATGCCCAAGCCCATGGAACCCAGGCCAAACGCAAGAATCTTCTGTGGCGCAGTGGCGTCAGAAATCATGTAAACCTCCCTATACCCGGCGACAATCTGCCACGCATCACGGAAGCGCAATTTGTCGGCGGGAGGTAATTTTGCCGCAGCAATTCCCGCGCCCGAGCCTAGGATCGCACTGTTGTGGTATCGATACCGGTATCGTGATCAGTACGCCCGCCACTTTGCTTCTGTCAAGACGACTGTTTGTTTTGATTACGCAGCAAGAACCATTTAGGTTGCTGTTCTGGAGGGGGCGATATCCGGTAAAATGACCGCGTTATCGAACTGAACACATGAAGAGCAAGAAGACACTGCAGGACGTCGCAGCCGCAGCGGGCGTCAGCAAAATGACCGCATCGCGCGCGTTGAGGGGCGATAAAGATGTGTCTTCAACCAACATTCAAAAGGTCCGAAAAGCGGCGCGCGAGATCGGCTACTTCGGCAATCACCTAGCGGCGTCGCTTTCGAGCAAACGTTCGGACCTGATTGGTGTGGTCGTACCAAGCTTGTCAAATATCGTCTTTCCGCAAGTCATGTCCGGCGTGACCAACGCGCTGGTGGGGACCGGATTCCAACCGGTTTTTGGCGTTACCGATTATGATCCGAACAAAGAAAACGAAATCTTGCGCAACATGCTGTCATGGCGACCTGGTGGGCTCATCGTAACCGGCCTCGACCAACCCGAGGAGACGCGCAAGCTTTTGCTGGATGCCGATGTGCCCATCGTCCAGATAATGGATGTTGACGGCACGCCAGTGGATTCCTGTGTTGGATTCTCGCACGCCAAAGCCGGGCAAGACATGGCCACAGCCATTCTTGCCGCTGGCCGGAAAAGGATCGCTTACGCTGGATGTAACATCGACAAGGATACACGTGCGCAAAAGAGACGTCGCGGATTTGTGGACACACTCAATCAACACGGCCAGACACTGGTCACAGAGAAAATCGCAGATGGCTTATCGTCGGTTGCTGCTGGTCGCCAGTTGGCCAAAGACCTAAGTGAACATCACCCTGATCTCGATTGCATTTATTTCTCGAACGACGATTTAGCGATAGGCGGCCTGAGCTATTGCATCGATGCAGGAATTGCGGTGCCCAAAACGATGGTACTGGTCGGCTTCAACGGGTTGGAACTCCTTGATGCGTTTCCAGGAAAGGTTGTCACATCGCGCACCTCACGACAGGAAATTGGCGAGACGGCAGCAAACTTGATCCTGGCGTCTCTGAAAGGGGCCCGTTCTGCCGACCCCGTCACGACCGTAATAGAACCTGAAGTTCTGCTGGGCGACCTGAAGCCAAAATAGCGCCGTACTTCCCTTTCCGTCCGGCCAAAATATAAATGATTGTCGAGAATAGTAGGGAGTGTGGGCAAGATGAGTATTCGTTACGCCGTCGTCGGCGCCGGCTGGATCAGCCAGATCGCATTTATGCCAGGCACAGCCCAGGCGGAAAATTCACGCCTGACGGCGATCGTGACGGGCAATACGGATACAGCGAGCAAGCTCGCCAGTTTTTACGGAATCGAGCACATCTATAGTTACGACCAGTATGATCAAATGCTGGCAGATGACGTGGTCGATGCGGTCTATGTTGCGCTGCCCAACGGGCTGCATGCCGAGTATGCGATCCGCGCCGCAAAAGCAGGCAAGCATGTTCTTGTCGAAAAACCGCTCGCCGTCTCAGTCGAGGAATGTAGGGCAATGATCGCCGCCGCCGAGGAGGCCGGTGTTTATCTGGCGACGGCCTATCGTCTGCATAACGAGCCGGGCAATCTGCACGCGCTCAAACTGATCCGCGACGGTGCCATCGGTGATCCGCGTATATTCTCGTCAATGTTTTCCTTTATCGCCGATACGGGCAATCACCGGCTCAAAGCGGCAAATTGGGGTGGACCACTGCAAGATATCGGCATTTACTGCCTGAATGCGGTGCGCCACGTGTTCGAGGATGAGCCGCTCAGCGTCTCGGCGATTAAGAACCAGGTCGATGACCCGCGCTTCGGTGAGGTCGAGGAAACCTTTGCCGCGACCTTGCTTTTTCCGGAAGGACGCCTTGCGCAATTCACGGCAAGCTTCGGAGCGGCAGACCTTGATGTATTCCGTGTTGCCGGCACCGAAGGCGAGTTAATGGTGGAACGCGCCTACGACTTCCAAAGCCCGACGACAGTTCGGCACTTCCGGGCAGGTGAAGTTGTCGAGCACTACTTTCCGCAGACAGATCACTTTGCTGGACAAACAGACTATTTCTCACAGTGTATTTTATCTGGTACGCCGCCCGAGCCCGACGGGTACGAAGGTCTTGCCGATGTAACAACACTGGTCGCATTGGAACGGGTCGCACAGACGGGCCGCATCGAGGCGATCAGCCTGCCACCGCGCGATCGGCGGCCTGGTGCATCGATGCGCCGGACGTATCCAACCACATCGCATAGGCTGATGGTCTAACCAACCGAATGAGGCACCGCAATTCGATGGAGTTCTGCTTAGGCTTGGGTCATCTCCGGGACCAAGTCCACTGGCCGGTGTTCAGTGAACGAGATGTTTGCAGCTTCAGCCAAGGCGAGCGAATTGACGCCATCTTGAATAGTTGAGGGGACCGACGTTCCGTCGATGACCGCGCTGACAAAAGCCGACCACTCGTTCGCAAACGCCCGCCTATAACGCTCAAGAAAGAAGTATACCGGTTTGGCGGATATCGACCCGGCATCAGACTTACGGACGAGAGTGTTTTCAGTTTCATTCTCGGCCGCGATCAATCCAGTTGAGCCAAGAACCTCGACGCGCTGGTCGTACCCATAAGCGGCGCGGCGCGAATTACGAATGGTAGCAAGACGTCCATCATCATATTCCATCGTCACAACGGCCGTATCAATGTCGCCCGCGGCTGCAATCATATCGTCAACAAGGCACGCACCATGCGCCATAACCCGCGCCGGCATGCCGAACAGAAAAGCAGCCATATCAAAGTCGTGGATCATCATATCG
>JBCCCA010000243.1:0-4661 GCA_039033735.1 Pseudomonadota bacterium | reverse complement strand
CTGTCAGCTCCGCAGAATCACACAAATAGCCGATCTGATACATGTCGAGGATATACTCATTTTCCGGCGTCAGGGCGTTTTCGAACATGATGTCGGCCGCGGTTTAACTTGAAAAAGTTACCGGCGGGTGGACGGGGGTTCCGCCAATGGGCGGCGCGCAACGCCTCCATCACATTTCCCGTTAAAACCACGCCGCCCGGATCAGGTTGGGCAGAGTAGTTCTTGTTGAAGAACTGGTGCGGGCCGACTGCAAATCCGGTTGAGATCTGGTGCGCCTTTGTTCGGGCTGCCAGTTCGTCTGCGGTGAACGGCTCGTCATTCGTGGGGTAACGCTCAAGATCATAGCCAAGCGTATTCATGACCAACGACGCGCTGCGATAATCCAACCGGCTGTTATAACTGTGCGTCCACGTGAAAAATTGTCGGACATGGCCAAGCGAGCCCTTACCTGCAGCGACCATGTTTCGGCTGTCATTGCCGCCTGTGATCCCAACCGAGCTTGGAACACTTGTCACGATTCCAGTGAAAACAGCGGCCAATCGGTCACAAAGTGACCTGATGACATCGCTCTCGGTTCCGGCCACGGCTTCGCAGATCGTCCCTGCTTTTGGCCAAAACCGCGTCTCGGACCAGTCGTCAAGACGCAGGTAATGGTTCACCGCCAGACGCTTGGCATGGATGTCACGGGTGTGGCCGAATGGAAGACGCGCATTTTCAGTTGCCGTGCGTGTATGATCGACGGCCGGGTTCTCTTCGATGTCCCGAAGAAGGCTTAGCAACAGGGTCGAGCCAACCCCGCCCGCCACCGGATCGTAGACGCAATTATACATCCCACTTGCATCGCCAAATATCCGCGTGTCGTCGCTGCCATCCCGGATGATCAACAGCCAGCGGCCAGCCAATCCAACTGCGAAATCCTCGACCACAGTCCAGAAATCAGGCGCCCCCCCCAACAGCGCTTTGAGCCTATAGCCTTCGTTGACGCGAGTGCCTTCAGCGTCGATCGCAATGCCAAGGCATACACCGATTTCTTTCTGGTTTGCATCTAGCAAGCTGGCGACTGCAAGCCGTTCGCAGTGCAACAGACTGCGGGTCCCGAATGGACGCGCAACAAATCCATTCAGGCAAAAGTCAGTCTTGGGCAAGAGAGCAAACTGGTAGCCGAAAAGCTCTGCCGGAGGCTTCTCGATCTCGTCTGCGAACTTCGCTGCGGCGCGGGCCATGGACGTGCTCCTTCAGCCCAACTTAGTTAATGGCACGTTTGATGCAAGGCAGTGATCTAGCGTGCGTTGGTGCGTCTCTTCGGCCGTGGATACTGCCAACCGCAATTGGGCGGAACAGCAATTCGGCGTTTGATGCCCAAAGCCCACTGTTTTCTGATCGGAAACGATTGCCTCTTGTAGAACGTCAGGAAGCCGATATTCACATGGTATATGGCAGAGTTCGAACTGACATTTCCCGACGAAGAACGCACGATCCTGAAGTCGGCCTATCAAAGTGCCTCGACCATTCTTGAATATGGATCGGGAGGCTCGACCGTATATGCGGCGTGTGAAACCGAAGCCCAGGTCCTGAGCATCGAAAGCGACCGGAAATGGTGTGCGGATTTGAACAAACTGCTGGAAACGCGCGGTGTCGATCCGGCGCGTGCGCGGGCCGAGTGGGTCAATATCGGCAAGACCAAAAAATGGGGCTACCCGGAAGACGGGCGCCGCTGGAAGAACTATCCCGAATACGTGCTGCGGCCTTGGGACGAAGGCTTTGATCCGGACCTCGTTCTGATTGACGGCCGTTTTCGGCGCGCCTGCTTTGCGGCCGTGCTGATGGGCTGCAAGCGCGACACGACCATTTTGTTCGACGACTATTCAAGTCGTGAAACCTATCAGCAGGTCGAAAACTTCCTGAAACCGGTAGAAGTGGTCGGTCGAATGGCAAGGTTCGAGGCGACGCCCGCGTCGGTGCCGCATGATGCTTTCCTGACCATGGTGAGGTGGTTCTTCAAGGTGAACTAGGCAACTCAAGACTTTAGCAAGGCAAAATCGGGGTCGTAGGGGCCAGGCGGGATTACCGTGCCGTTGAAGGTTTCGCCTAACAGATCAAGCTGAACCTCTGCGCCATGGGCTGCGTGGGCTGGGTCAACGAACGCAAGCGCAAGGTTCAAACCGGTCCGGTGCCCCCAATCCCCCGAAGTGACGGTTCCAATGACCACACCATCCAACATAATCGATGCCCCGGGGTGCGCGGGCCTGTCATCACAATCGATGCTAAGTGTCACAAAGCATTTGCCAGGTCCGTTTGCGTGACGTTGACGCAGCGCGTCCTGGCCAACAAACGGTCCCTTATCCAGTCGAACAAAGCGATCAAGGCCGGTCTCAAACGGATCAAACTCGGTCAGCAGATCGCTTTTCCAATGGAGAAACCCCTTTTCCAACCGCATGCTTTCGATGGCGCGGGCTCCGAAAAGACGCAGTCCGTGCGACCCACCTGCTTCGCGCAACGCCAGATAGGCGGCGTAAAGCTGACTGTTTGGGACATGTATTTCATAAGCAAGTTCGCCGGAGAAACTGACGGACATCACCACGGCAGGCGCGATGCCAATGAATGCCTCTCGCACAGAAAGCCAGGGAAAAGCGTCTGCCGACCAGTCGCTGCGAGAAACCGCCGCAAGGACATCGCGCGCTTTTGGGCCAGCTAAGACCAACGCAGTCCATTCGTTGGTCATCGATCGAATGTGAACATCGTCGCCCGGGTTCAGATGTGCCTGCAGCCAATCCATGTCGTGCTGTTCGGCCGCCGCAGCAGACCCGTACCAGACACGCGGCGCTGGACCGGGCAGATTGGCCACGGTTGCTTCTGCCTTGACCATACCGTGGTCGTTCAAAAGGTAGCACAGACCGACCCGGCCGGGTCTGCGTGTGACAAAGCCGCACGATAGGCGATCCAGGAAATCATGGGCATCTGCGCCCGTAATCTCGAACCGGTTGAACCCGCTAACCTCGCTCAGACCAACACCGGATTGGACCGCCAACACTTCGTCCCGGACGACCTCGTGGACCTCGCTGAAATGGAAGCCGTGGGTCTCGGAAAACGCGGGTGCGGGTTTGATATAGTCGATCCGCTCCCATCCGTTCACGACGCCGAACGCTGCGCCTTCCGCCGCCAAAACTGGCGTCAGCGGAGTGGTCTTGATCGGGCGTCCAGCCGGTCGATGCTCGTGCGGGAAATGAAAGCGGAATTCGTTTTGATAGTCCTCGATGGCCTTCAGCGCCGTCAATTCGACGTTTCCGTGACCCGTAAACCTGCGCGGATCAAGACCCCAAGTGTCGTAGCACGCCTCGCCATGGACAATCTGTTGCGCCAACAACCAGCCGTGCCCGCCGCCTTCCCCCAGCCCGGCGCGAAGGCCGATGATACAATAGGCGTTCCGCTTGCCGGGGATTGGACCCACCAGCGGCGCGCCATCGATCGTATAGGTTATCGGGCCATTCACGATCGTATGGATGCCCACCTCCATCAATGCGGGCATGCGCGAAAACGCGCCCTCCAGCACATCGGTCACCCGATCCAGATCGTCAGGGCACAGCGCATTGGTGAAGTTCGGGTCGATCCCGTCCATGCCCCATGTCTTGCAGTCCTGTTCGTAAAACCCGACAAGAAGGCCAAACTTCTCCTGTCGGGAATAGAAGTCGCTGATCGGACAGCGTAGCAAGGGCATCCGGTGCCCGGCTTCGCGGATTGCGGGAATTTCTTCAGTCACGAAATACTGATGTTCCATCGAGGCAACGGGATGGTGAACGCCCATCAGCGACGCCACTTCGTTCACCCTGTAACCGCAGGCATTCACGACGATGTCTGCGTGAACCGTACCTTTGGGCGTTTCAACTTCCCACGTATCGTCCTGAAGCTGCCGCAGCCCGGTCACCGGTGTATTGCGGTGGACTTCTGCGCCCGCGCGTCGGGCACGTCGTGCCAAGGCCTGGCACAACTGCGCGGGGTCAATATCGCCATCCGACGGATCCCATAATCCGCCCACCAGGTTTTCGGTTGAGATCAAAGGATGCCGCCGCGCGCACTCCTCGGCATCGATCACTTCGAAGTCGACCCCCATGCCGCGCGCCATCGAAGCAAAGTGACGATATCCGTCCATTTGCGCTTCGGTGTTGGCAAGGCGAATGCCACCATCGCCATGGTGATAGTTGATCGGATAGTCGGGATCGGCGGCAAGGGTCTGGTACAAGTTGATCGAGTGGGTCTTGAGCCCCACCATCGTTTGCGTCATTCCGAAATTCGTCACCTGCGCCGCCGAATGCCACGTGGTGCCCGAAGTCAGCTCGTCACGCTCCAGCAGCATGACGTCGCTCCACCCTTCCTCCGTCAGGTGGTAGAGTGTAGAACAGCCAGCGATACCGCCACCGATGACAACGACACGTGTACGTGTTTTCATCGCTTGTCCTATTGCAACCGTCCCAGCACCTCACTGGTAACAGCTTTGGTGCCCATGTCGCCGCCGAATTCCATCGGGCGCAAGGCATTGGCCACAAAGCCCGCATCTATCGCGTCTTCGATCAGCTTGGCCGCGTCCGCAAGCCTTGCATCCTGTGCTTTGTCCCCCAGGTAATCAAGCATCATCGCGCCCGAAAGAATGGCTGCCAACGGATTTG
>JBCCCA010000242.1:0-4736 GCA_039033735.1 Pseudomonadota bacterium | reverse complement strand
CGAATGTGATTTCCCACACAGGCGAAGAAATAGATATTGAGCGATATGTTCAAAACACTTTCAGCCATACTTGCAATGACCGCCATGTCGCCCGCATTTGCACAATCGTCCGGGCTACCTGTGGATGGAACGCTTTTGTCTGGCTGGCGTGAGGCTGACGGTCTTCACATGTCGGGCCTTTCTCTCGATCTTGCGCCCGGTTGGAAAACCTATTGGCGCGCCCCGGGCGGTGGTGGCATTCCACCTCGATTCAACTGGTCGGGGTCCGAAAACCTTGAAAGTGTCGATGTTCGGTATCCGGTTCCGAAGATCATGGTTCAAAATGGCCTGACCTCAATCGGGTATGACAGCGATGTCGTGTTTCCCCTTGTTATCAAAGCCAAGGATCGGACTGCACCCGTCGCCTTGCAGGCAGAAATCGAGATCGGCGTGTGTGAAGAGATCTGCATTCCAATGACGTTACAACTCACAGCAATACTTCCAGCCGCTGGCGCACACCATGCCGGGATCGCAGACAGCCTTGAGAACCAACCAGCGCAAGCTGGTGCCTTTGACTGCGAGATTGCGCCGATCGCGGATGGAATTCGGATGCGGGCCACCACCGCGGGTGCCACCTTTAACGCCGAGATTGCGGTGATCGAAACAGCAACACCTGGAGTCTGGGTTTCGCCCTCAGACATGACCCAAAGCGGTCAGACTCTGACAGCAGAGGTTGAAATGGTTCCGCCCAATGCCAAACCGTTTTCATTGGCACGCAGCGATGTACGTCTGACCTTGATTGGTGACGGCCGTGCAGTCGAGATGCGCGGGTGCCGCTAGGCTAGGCTAGGCTCGGTTCGACAGCGCAAATCGCAAGCTGGCGATAAGCCAAAGCGCAAAGGTCCAAACTGCCATTCCCGCGATGAACAATCCAAGCGCGACAGGAATTGAGCTAACGTCGCCAAAGATGCCTAGTGTTTCGCGTCCAATCATGGCGGACCCGAGGGTGGCTGCAAAAAGTACCGCCGCGCCAATCACACCCAGGCTAAGCAAAGCAACCATGCCGGGCGCACGTGCACTGACACTCAGGCCGCGCCGCAATGCGCGTGCGTTGCGACCCACGTCGTGCCCTATGGCCAGAAACGCAGGAACCACCAGAAGCACGAGGACCAAACCGAAACCCAATCCATATGTTAGGGTGATGACGGTCGGTCGTAGGAACTGCGCTTGTTGAGACGATTCATAAAGAAGTGGCGCAAGGCCAAGCACAGTAGTTGCCGTTGTTAGAAATACAGGGCGCAAGCGATCTGCTGCACCGTCGATGATGGCTGGGAACAACCCCCGGTCTTCAGCGTACTCATCCACGGTTGTAACCAGAACAATACTGTCGTTGATAATGATGCCGACCATCCCGATTAGACCGACGACCGAAAACATGGACAGAGGCACATCCCAAACGTAATGGCCCCAGATCGCACCCACCAGGCCGAACGGGATGATGGCCATCACGACGAAAGGTCTACTCCAGCTTGCAAAGACCCAGGACAGCGTTAGGTAGATGCCAGCAAGGCATAACACCAGACCGGTCATAGCATCCGACAAAAAGTCCCGTTCCTGCTCGGCCAATCCAGCTGTGTAGGTCGAGATTCCAAAATCTTCTTCCAGTTTTGGCAAAATGTTCTCGACCAACTGCTCCTGAATTGCCGTTGCTTGGTCAGCGTCGTCTTCTGAAATATCGCCTGTAACCGAAATCACTTGCACACCGTTCTCGCGGCGAATGACCGAAAAGCCCGTCTGCCGCTCAACCGTTACGATATCTGCAAGCGGCACAAAGGTACCTTCCCCGGTCGCCGAGGGACCCGTGCGGATCAAAAGGCGATCAAGAAAGTCGGCTGTCAGCTCATTAGGGGGAAGTTCGACGCGAATAGCTGCCGTTCGCGGCCCATCCGGATATGTCGCCGCTTCGATCCCATTCAACCGTGCGCGTAACGTCCGACCAAGATCATCAATGGTTATCCCCAAAGCCTTCCCTTGCGGGGTCAGCTGAAGAATGAGTTCTTCCTTGTCATAGGACAGCGAGTCTTCCAGAGCTGAGATTTCGCCAAACTCGGCAAGCTGCGCTTTCAGAGCCTCGGCCGCTTCCTTTAGAACTTCGGACGAGGCACCAGAAAGCTCGACATCGATGGCGTCGCCGCCCGGTCCAGACCGCCATCCCCGGAAGCTCACGGTTTCCAACTGGGGATGACGCGGAACCGCGTCTTGCAATTCAGCCACAAACGCAAAGCTTGAATAGGGCCTTAGGTCGGCATCGATCAGTTCAATTGCGATCGAACCAAGCTGATAGGATTCTTTGGTCTCCTGTCCGGCCAAGCCACGGCCACTTGTTCCGCCAATCTCTGCCAAAGCAAATTGGATCGGATTTGTACCATGCTCTTGTTCGTACTGTGCGCCAACCTCTTCTACGGTGCGTTGCAAGGTGCGCATGAAATCACGGGTATCTTCACGCGTGGCGCCTGGTGCCATAGCAAAGTTGCCAGTTACCGAAGCGCGCTCGGGCGCATTGAAAAAGCGCCACGACACATCGCCGCGGATAAAAAGCGAGGCTTGGCTGGCCAGCAGAACAAAGACCATCGCAATCACCGGATAGCGCGCCCAAATAACCCCGGCAATGAAGGGTCGAAACAGAGTTTCGCGGAACCAACGGAAGCCTTTGTTGACCTGCCGAGAAGGCCAATCATACCAATGCGCCTTCGCCGTGTGGACCATGGCGTGCTTCATATGATGTGGCAGGATGAGAAAACACTCAATCAGCGACGCAATCAGGACCACGATGACCGTAAAGGGAATGTCGACAATTAGGTCGCCAAAACGCCCGCCGATGGCCACCAAACCGAAGAACGCGATGATTGTTGTGATTGTTGCCGAAAAAACCGGTGTGAACATGCGGCGCGCCGCATTTTCAGCCGCCATCGCCGGGTCTTCGCCCAAACGCCGCGCGCGGAAGTCGGCATGCTCCCCCACCACGATTGCGTCATCGACCACAATCCCAAGCGTAATGATCAAGGCAAACAGGGAAATCATGTTCAGTGTGATGCCCGCCATGAACATCATTGCAACGGCCGCCGTCATCGCAACGGGAATGCCAGCAGCAACCCAGAATGCTGTACGTGCGTTCAGGAACAGGAACAGCAGAATCACAACCAAACCAAGGCCCATCAGCCCATTCTCAAGCAAAATGTTAAGACGACTTGTGATGCCCTCGGAGAGTGTACGGATCAGGTTGATCTCGACGCCCTGAGGCAGGGTAAGTTGCATCTCGGCCGCAACATCTTCGACGACCCCTTGCATGCGGATCGCATCGCCACTGGCCGAGCGGTCCACCCGGATGGAAATCGCAGGGTCAGCGCCAACGAAATAGGCGCGATCGCGGTCAACACCTTCGACCAACACGCGCGCAACATCGCCAATTCGAAGCTGAGTACCCTCATCCGTGCTTCGCAAGACGATGTCCGAAATCTCGTCAGCAGACCGCTTGGCGACCCCGGTCCGGACACGCTGCGCGCCTGACACATCACCAGCCGGGTTGGCTTCCGTTTCAGCCGCGATTGCATTCGCGATTTCTTGCATCGTCAGATCGTGCCGGATCAGATCAAGCGACGTCACTTCGACAATCGTTTCAGGCGCCGCAAGGCCCCGAATTGTCGTGCGCGTGATACCCTCCGCAAAGAGACGCGAGGTGAATTCATCCGCGAAATTCGCAAGCTGGTCGACGCCGACCGGGCCGCGGATTACCACATCTGTCACCCTGTCTGACCATCGACCCCGTTGAAATGCCGGGTCTTCCGCTTCAGACGGCAGGTTATTTACCGTATCGAGGGCCGCCTGCACATCCTCTTGCGCGCGCGCCATGTCCCAGCCCGGCTCGAACTCGAGCGAGAAATAGGCCCGGCCTTCACGCGATGTTGCCGTTGTCTCGGTGACGCCTTCAACTCCCTGCAATTCTGGCTCAAGAAGCTGGACAATCGACCGATCGATATCTTCGGCGCCCGCCCCATCCCACGAGACCTGCACATCAATGTCGTCAACAATGACATCCGGGAAAAACTGTGCCCGCATTTGCGGCGCGGCGTACAGACCCGAGACCAGCAGCAACACCAATAGCAAATTGGCTGCTGTTCGGTGGCGGACGAAATAGGACAGGATCCCGCCGGCCGCTTTGCTCAGGTCTCGTGCCATACCTTGCTCCTGACTAGTTCATACGGCTTTCAATGCGCTCAACGACGCGAGCCGGCACTTTTTCTTCTTTCAGCTGCGCCAGTACGCGTGCCTTTGCTTCCGCCGGCATGAATTGATTGCCCTCGACAAAGGTCACCAGTCTGGCTCGACGATCCGGATCAAGCTCTAGAAGTTCCGGCGCTTGTGGTTCGGCAGAAGGTGCACCCGGTCGTACCGGGCGAACACGGATGCCCGCACCAAGAAGCGGTGTCCGCTCGGCAACGATTTCGCGCCCTTCCAGACTCCGTGCTCGGATCAGCACATCGTCGCCTTCGCGTCGCATGACATCAACAGATGCGACGTTCAGCCGTTCCTCGTCGCCAACCACCAGAACTGTTCCGCCGGCATCTACAGCGCTGGCCGGGACGCGGGAAACGCGTTCTAGCGGAGGCTCATTAATCCGTACAGTAACGAAGTCGCCAGGACGAAAACCAGGGGCCTCACCCAGGCTCGCAAAGAGAAGCCGCCCTGTCTGTCCTTCT
>JBCCCA010000241.1:0-4753 GCA_039033735.1 Pseudomonadota bacterium | reverse complement strand
GAAGTATTGGGGCGAGATGGGATTTCCGACGGTGAATGAGAAAGCCTATCAAGTGCCGAACAATCGCCTTTGGATCATGGACGCCCAGCGGGCCCGCGAATTGCGTGTGGCGACGAACATCCTCGAATAGGCCTGCCTTTTCAGGCTGCACAATCCCGTCTATATGCGCGTGGATGACCAAAACGCACACCCCTTTGCCGTTCATGAAGATGCATGGAGCTGGCAACGACTTTGTCGTGATCGACCGCCGCACAGGCGGGGCGCCGATGACGGCGGCGTTGGCGCGTGCAATCGGGGACCGACACCGGGGCATCGGGTTTGACCAGCTTGCGGTGATCGAGCCTGACCCGCAGGTGGCCGCGAAACTGACCTTTTACAACGCAGACGGGTCCGAGGCCGCAGCCTGTGGAAATGCAACCCGCTGTATCGCGCGGCATCTGATGGACGAATCCGGACTTGGCGCGCTGACGCTTCGGACCGAACGTGGGCTTTTGCCGGTCGAAGACACAGGCGGCAAAGTCCGCGTGAATATGGGCGCGCCCCTGCTCGACTGGCAGGACATCCCATTGGCCAAGGCGATGGACACGCTGGAATTGCCCATCGACGGCGCGCCAAGTGCGACTGGAATGGGCAACCCGCATTGCAGCTTCTTCGTCGATGATGTGGACGCCGTCAATCTTGCGACGCGCGGCGCCGCTCTGGAACACCACCCGCTTTTCCCGGAACGCACCAATGTCCAATTTGCCCAGCTGATCGCGCCGGACCATCTGCGCATGCGCGTCTGGGAACGCGGCGTCGGCATCACCCTTGCGTCTGGGTCCTCAAGTTGCGCCGTTGCTGTTGCCGCCCATCGCCGTGGCCTGACCGGACGGAAGGTGCTGATTGATCTGGACGGCGGTCAGATTCAGGTCGAGTGGACGGACGATGGCGTTTGGATGACCGGCCCCACGGCACATGTCTATGACGGCGTGCTGACCGCTGACTGGTTGGCCAGCGTGTTATGAAGCCGCCGCGTCTGCATACCCTTGGCTGTCGCCTGAACGCCTATGAAAGCGAAGCAATGCGCGAAATGGCCGAGGCTGCGGGCCTCGACAATGCCGTGATCGTCAACACCTGTGCGGTCACCGCAGAAGCCGTGCGCAAAAGCGGGCAGGACATCCGACGGCTGGCCCGCGAAAGCCCGGGCGCCCGCATCATCGTGACCGGATGTGCCGCTCAGACCGAGCCCAAGCGCTTTGCCGCCATGGACGAAGTCGCGGCGGTCATCGGCAATACCGAAAAGATGCAACTCCAGACCTGGGCAGGCCTGA
Organism: Pseudomonadota bacterium; assembly: GCA_039033735.1. Taxonomy (GTDB): domain Bacteria; phylum Pseudomonadota; class Alphaproteobacteria; order Rhodobacterales; family Rhodobacteraceae; genus JAJDOD01. The sequence goes on along the minus strand of JBCCCA010000241.1, from coordinate 3,443 downwards.
CCACGGGAAACACCGAACCGGTGCAGGTCAACGACATCATGTCGGTCACGGAAACCGCAGGCCACCTGATCGATGGGTTCGGGCGCCACCGCGCTTATGTTCAGGTACAAAACGGCTGCGATCACCGCTGTACCTTTTGCATCATCCCCTATGGCCGCGGCAATTCGCGCTCGGTGCCTGCTGGCGTCGTCGTCGATCAGATCAAACGGCTGGTAGATCGTGGGTTCCACGAAGTGGTACTGACCGGTGTCGATCTAACTTCCTGGGGGGCGGACCTTCCGGGCACGCCACGTCTGGGCGATCTGACCCGCCGTATCCTAAAATTGGTTCCCGATCTTGACCGGTTGCGCATCTCATCGATCGACAGCATCGAGGCGGACGACGCGCTGATGGAGGCCATTGCCACCGAGCCGCGTCTCATGCCCCATCTGCATCTCAGCTTGCAGGCCGGCGATGACATGATCCTCAAGCGGATGAAACGCCGCCATCTGCGCGATGACGCCATCCGCTTTTGCGACGAAGCCCGCAAACTCCGCCCAGACATCACCTTGGGCGCCGACATCATCGCAGGCTTCCCGACCGAAACCGAAGCAATGTTCGAAAACTCGCTCAAGCTGGTCGAAGACTGCGGCCTGACATGGCTGCATGTCTTTCCCTATTCGCCCCGCCCCGGCACGCCAGCGGCCCGCATGCCGCAGGTCGATGGCCGCGCGATCAAAACACGGGCGGCCCGCTTGCGCCGCGCAGGTGAAGCGGCCGTTGCCCAACACCTTGCCGCGCAACAAGGCCGGACCGTGACCGTTCTGACGGAGCGTAAAGATATGGGACGCGCCGAGGACTTCACCGAGGTCAAATTCGAGGCGCCACAACCCGAAGGCACGCTGATCCGAACGACCATTTCTGGACAAACGGACAAGCATTTGTGCGGCAGCCCACTTCCTCTTGAAAAAAATAGGCCAAAAACGTCACCGCAGGCGCCAAGGCCCGGCCCAATAGCGCAACCGCACCCGGGCGCCTAGCCAATGGCGGGCCCGACATCCGACTCCGCTCCCGTCCTCTGGACCTTCCGGCGCTGCCCCTATGCCATGCGCGCGCGCCTTGCTATCGCAAGCGCAGGCGTCCCCGTCACGCTGCGCGAAATCCACTTGCGCGACAAACCCCAGGCCTTTCTGGACGCGTCGCCCAAAGGCACGGTGCCGGTGGTGGTCGATGGTACAGCCGTCATCGAGGAAAGCCTGGATGTGATGCATTGGGCTTTGAACCAGAACGACCCCGAAGACTGGCGCGCCATGCCCAGTGTTGGCGATGCGTTGATCAAGGAAGCGGACGGCCCGTTCAAACAGGCGCTCGACCGGACCAAATACGCGGTCCGCTATCCGGATGTCGACATCGACGCCGAACGCGCGACGGCGGGCGCGTTTCTGATGCGTCTTGAGGCGCAGCTGGGCGACAAGCCGTATCTTTTTGGCGATGCGCCGCGCCTTGCCGACATGGCTATTCTGCCTTTTGTCCGGCAATTCGCGCATACCGATCTGGAATGGTTCACGGCTCAGCCTTGGCGCGCAACAACCTGTTGGCTTGAGGCTTTCAAGACCTCGGCCCGCTTTCAGGCGATCATGGCAAAATATCCCCCTTGGCAACCCGGCGCCGCAACAACCGCGTTCCCTTGACCTCGCTTGGGTGCGGGTTCGGCGTGAACAACCCACCGGTTTCACACCGGATCGTTGCGCCAGGGTCGAAACAATAAACCTTCCATTAACCCTTTATTTCTTAAGAGTACCGTGAAACTGCGCATGACCCGAAATTTCTTGCTTTCTGCGGGTTGAACAATCATCCATCTCCGGTGGCCCAAGCCACGGTTGCGAGTGATGTGAGGAATGATGACGACCAAGACTGTACTTCTGGCGGCTGCCTTTGCCACCGCCATCGCTGGTGGAGCTTCGGCTGCGACCGTGGTCAACGGCAGTTTTGAACAAACGCCGGGTTTCAGCGGCAAGCGGAATTGGCAGGTTTATAAGTCCATCGAAGGCTGGACCACGTCGAACGGCGCCGGGATGGAAATTCAAAGCAACGCGACTTTGCGCGGCATCGATGCACACCAAGGCAACCATTATGTCGAACTTGACAGCCATGGCCGCAATTCGAACTCGACGATCACCCAGTCAATCGCCTTCAAGGCGGGCACGTATGATCTGTCTTTCTACTACGCGCCGCGCACTACCAGCGACCACACCAACGGGATCCAGTTCAGCGTGGGGGACTATCTGCTGGATCAGGTCGCGGGTCCAAGCGGGCTCTTTATCCGTCAGAGCTGGGCACAGGTGACCCGCCGGTTTGAAGTCAAAGAAGCCGGCATTTACAATCTGTCCTTCAGCGCGATCGGCAAGCAGGACACCTATGGTGGCCTTATCGACAATGTCAGCATCTCGGCGGTGCCGCTTCCAGCATCGGCGTTTTTCCTGCTTGGCGGGCTGGGCCTGTTCGGGGCATTCCGGCGCAAATCAACCTAAGGCGCACCGAACAGCATTGCTGCGAAAGCCACCGGAACCCGGTGGCTTTTTTTGTGCGCCATATCAACGTTCTGTGATTGTTAAGGAACCCCACGCTAAACCATGCAAAACAACGGGTGCGCGGGATTGTCCGCTGGACGAGGTGAGCCCGCGGCGCTAGATAGCACCGAAGATTGTCGGGGGTTTGGCCCGACTGTTTATCTATTGGGCCAAACGCCCTGAAAAGTAAGGAGAATCTTGTGTCGCACCCAGATGACCACACAGGCACGCGCCGGGACTTCCTGTATTATGCGACAGGTGGTGCTGGTGTTGTCGCCGCAGGGGCTGCTGTTTGGCCGCTTGTGAACCAGATGAACCCGTCTGCCGATGTACAGGCACTGTCGTCGATCTTTGTTGATGTCTCGGGCGTCGAGCCGGGCACGCAGCTTACGGTGAAGTGGCTTGGAAAACCAGTTTTCATCCGTCACCGCACCGGTGCCGAATTGCAAGACGCTGCGGCGGATGAGGTGGATGTCTCCTCCCTGCCCGATCCGTCGGCGCGCAATATGAACCTGAGCGACCCGGATGCCCCGGCAACGGATGCAAACCGCGTGATGCCTTCGCCCGAAGGCGAAGCAGAAGGCGCATGGATCGTTCAGATGGGCGTGTGCACGCATTTGGGCTGTGTGCCACTTGCCGATGCTGGCGAATTTGGCGGTTGGTTCTGCCCCTGCCACGGATCGCACTACGATCTGTCAGGCCGCATCCGTAAGGGTCCCGCGCCTGAAAACCTGCCTGTGCCGCCGGCACGGTGGGAAGACGCTACAACAATCGTTCTGGGCTAAGGGGGAACACCATGGCTGGAATTCCACACGATCATTATGAACCGGTCACGGGGGGCGAAAAGTGGCTGCACCGCCGCCTTCCCGTCGTAGGCCTGCTCTATGACACATT
>JBCCCA010000240.1:0-4787 GCA_039033735.1 Pseudomonadota bacterium | reverse complement strand
GTCAAAGCGGGTGATACGCTGCTGAGCCTTGATGAGACCGCGGCCGAAGCCAATGAACGCGAGCTATACATCCGGCAGGCCCGGCTTGAAGCGATGGAAGCGCGGCTTTTGGCGCAGTACCGTCAGGATGACGCCATTCGGTTTCCGGACCAAGTGCTGGAAATGCGGTCCAACACCGAAATCGCAACGATTTTAGACAGTCAGAAACTTGCCTTTGACGTCGCGAGCCGGGCGCGGGAAAACGATGTCTCGCTGCTTGAACGGAACATCGACGCGCTGTCCATTCGCGCGCGGGGTTACGAGGTGCAACTGGTCTCGCATCGACAGCAACTTGCAATCCTCGAAGAGGAATTCGAAGACAAGCAGTCGCTTTTGACCAAGGGCTTGATCCGCCGATCCGAAATGAACGTGCTGGAACGTGCTAAGATCGAGGCGACGGGCCAGATCGGTCGCCTGGAAGCCGAGGTCGATGAGATCGATCAGATGGTCTTGAAGTATCAGACACAGATCCAGAAGGCGGTGTCGCAATACAGCCAGTCGGCGCTGGATGACCTGCAGGCGGTGCAGGCGGAACTTGACAGCATTCGTGAACAATCGCGCAAGGCCCGCAACGTTCTTGAACGCGCCGAAGTCACCGCGCCGGTCAGCGGAACGGTCGTGCGGATGCACTATCACACATCGGGTGGTGTGATTGAATCTGGCAATCCCATTCTGGAAATTTTGCCGTCAGACGCGCCTTTGATTGTCGAGATACTTGTGGCCCGGAACGACATTGACGACATTGCACTTGAACAAGAGGCGATCGTTCGTCTGTCAGCTTTGAACCAGCGGACGACACCGGTTCTGAAGGGCAAACTGATCTATATTTCGGCTGATGCTGTGACCAGCACGACGGATGGAACGGCGCGCGAGGTGTACGTGGCGCGGGTCAATCTATCGCCCGAGGAAATGCACCGTGCCGAAGGCTTCGTTCCCACACCGGGCATGCCCGCCGAGGTTATGATTCAAACCGCCGAGCGCACGTTTGTTCAGTATCTTGTCAAACCGATCAAGGACAGCATGGGACGTGCTTTCCGGGAACAGTGACTGCTATTTGAGCGAAGCGGCGAGCGTTGTGGCGGATGTCGTTTGCCAGCCTTTGCCAAGCGAGACTTGCATCTGCACCCAGGCCTGTGACCATTCGCTGAGCGCGGCCGCCTGGTCCAGGCGGTTGGCCAGAAGTGTTTGCTCGGCATTCAGGACTTCATCCAAAGTCACTATGCCGCCTTCATAGCTTTGTTGCGACAGGCTTTTCACGCGTTCGGCTGTCGAAACAGCCTTGGTGAAGGCCGCGAACTGGCGCTGTCGTGCGTCGGTCAGGGCCATCGCGGTTTGCACTTCTTCGACCGCGATATTGACCTCGTTGCGATAAGTGAGCTCGGCTTGCTTTGCGTCCGAAACGGCGATGTTGCGGGTCGCATCCCGCGTGGTGCGATCAAAGACTGGAAGGTCCAAGGTGGGACCGAATGACCAACTGTCCGTGTCGCCAGCACTTACCACGCCGCTGAGCCGAAGGGCCGGGTAAAGGCGCGCGACGTTCACTCCGATTTCCGCCGTGGCGGCAGCAAGCCTGCGTTCAGACGCCCTGATGTCGGGCCGGTTTCGTAGCAAATCCGCAGGTTCGCCGATGGCCAAGCCGCCAGATGGCGACGGTATCTTCGTCGTTACTCCAAGTTTCTCAAGAACCGACTTTGTCGGCATCCCCAGCAAGGTGGCGATGCGAAACGCATTCACGCGCGCTTGCGCCTCGAATAGGGGCAGGGACGCTTCAGCATTTGCCAGCAGCGATTGTGCCTGAGCGACTTCAAGCTGGGTGCTGTCAGAGACTGCGGCGCGTTCTTCTACAAAGCTGAGGGTCTGGCGCCGCGCCCTGATCGCTTGCCGCGTGATATTGGCGGATGTTTGGAAATTCCGGACAAGGATGTAACTGGAAACAACGTCGGCCAAGTAGGCTAGCCTTACGGTGCCAACATCGAATTCAGCTGCTTCCAATTCAGCCAGGCTACTTTCCCGACCACGGCTGAATTCGCCGAATAAGTCGAACACAAAGAATGCGTCTGCAGTTGCGTTCGTGTCGGTATTGTAATCCCCCGCATCATTTCGACTGCGCCGGGAGGTCAAGCTAATGTCGCCATTCACTTGTTGCGACACACCAAATCGACGTGTGTTTTCGCGCGCGGCTACAATTCGTTCGAGGGCAGCTTTTACATCGAGGTTCTGATCAAGCCCAATCGAGACAAGATCATTTAACGCGGCATCGTTGAAATAACGCCACCACGCCAATTGCGACGCTTGGAGCGTGTCCTGCGATGCGCCTCCGACAAACGTTTTTTCGAACTGAATTTCGGGTGCGCTGTAGTCCGGACCAAGCGCTGTACACCCGGCAAGGGAAATGGCCAGAAATACTGGCAAAACGGGCGATTTTTTCATGTTTTCATGCCGTTTTGGCTATGGATTATTGCACTGCTCGCGGAGACAATAGCCCCAGGCGCCAGCGAAACATAGCAATGTTGGCCGATTTGGCGCAAAACAAGTGACCCTGCGTTGTTTTCAAGTGACAGACGCTCTGCATGCCGCGCAGGGACGGCTCGATTTTCGATGAAACAGTTGAAATTTTGTTGAAATTACGGCACACTAAAGGTGGGTCATGAGTGTGCGATAGTCCTTGTTTGGCGTGTTTTTGCTTTCAAGGACTTGGGAGTGTAAAATTGATGATTATGCAAGGTCATTCGAAGCGAAATGACGTTGGCGAAGCTTTCGATCTGACGGTTGATTTCGCAGTTTCAAAGCAGAGTTTCATTTGGACTGAAGCGCATCGTCGCGCGGCGAGCCAACTTGAATTTGCGGTCAACAGCCTGACAAATATTACGCTGATGCTGGGTAAATCCGGCGTTGGTAAATCGCGACTTATCGAAGAAGTCGTCGAATTCGTTATGCTGGATCAAGCGGTTGCGGTTTTCACAGAACCGCGTGTTCTGGATGATGATGTTGTCGGTGCTGTGCGCCAGGCGGTTATGGGGCTGGCGAATACGTATAGCCAGAAGGTTGCCCCCATATTTGTGATCGATGACGCGCATCGCCTGCATCACAACACGTTGACCAAGCTGATCCGGATGTCCCATCCGCCAGATGGTGGTGATGTTGTGTTCAAGCTGGTCCTAGTCGGGCATCCCGGATTTGAACAGGATATTCAATCTATTGCACCAGGTGCCACCGGGCCGGCGTTCGAGCTTTGGCCGCTGGACGAGAAAGATGCGAACGCCTTTGTCGACGAATGGCTTGCGCAGCATGGAACCACCGACATTTTCGAGAACGCCGATCAGCGCGAGCGGATGTTGGCTCGCGCCGAAGGTGTGCCAGGCGCATTGATTGGGGCGCTGGAGTTTCACAAACGCAAAGCGCCTACGATGCCGCCGGCGAAAGCAAAGCTATGCGATCCTGTGCGCCCGGTCGCGCCCGCTCAAAACACTCCGGTCAAGGCGCAGCCCTGCTCTGCAGTTCGGTTTGAATCCTCGCGGCCAGCCAAAGCAAAACCAGCGGCCGCGCCGCTGGTCCTGAAGACACAATTGAACGCGCCTGGTCAGCCCTGCAAAGCAGATCCCAAGACCGACGCGATCCCTAAGGCGAGGGTGCGTGGCAAGGTCCGGCGGAAACCGGTCGCAGACCCCAAGCCCAACGTCGCCACGGAAACGGCGATGGCGCCTGACACCCGGATCGCCGCTCGCGCCGACGCGACATCGGTCGCCGATCCGCTGGCAAAAGCAACGACTTCCGATCGGGCGCTGCCTAAATCGGACCGTCTCGCACGGGGCGAGCCCAAGCGTAAGTTTCGACTGGAAACAGCGATCAAGCGGCAACAGATGCAGAAACAAGAGCGGCGGAAACGCGAGGCGCGCGCCAAGGTCGACTGGCCCGAGTTTGCACCGGCAGGCGCTGCGCCAACGCCAACACTTGCGGCTGCCACACTCGAGGTGCGGGCATCAGAGGCAATCACAGCGCCTAGTGCGTCACGCAAGACACGGTCGAACATGTCCCGCGGATTGAGCATGGCAAGCCTTGGCGCTTTGATCGTTGCCGCGACCCTGATCGCGCCGCGCGTGACGGGCCTATCGGCACCCGCTGTGGCGGTAACCCTTCCCGCAGAGGCCAGCCAAAATGTCGCCAGCGTGCCGTTCATCCAAAGCGTTGCCGACTTGCCAACGGATGCATCGAGCGTCTTGCGCACGGCCGTTACGCTGGGTCGGACCAACGGACGTGCGGCGGCGGCGGCCTATGCTGTTGCGGCAGCAAAAGGAGACCCGCGAGCCGCCTATTATCTGGGTCAGATCTATGAGGCCGGTGAAGGGGTTGCGCGCAATCCCACTATGGCATTCCTTTGGTACAGTACGGCTGCAGGCGTCATACCAGCTGCTGGGGCACGTGCCGATGCCCTACGTCAAGAGCTTACAGCATCAACAAATGAAGCGGTGGCTTTGGCAATGACGCATGCCCAGATCGAAGCCACTGGCAACGGCCTTTTCCTTTGGAATGTGGAGAGCGTAATCCCAGGCACGACGTTTACTATCCAATTTTCAGATGAGAACGGCGGCCTTTTAAAAACAGTTGAAACATCCATTCCGGCAAGTGAAACAGAAGTTCCAACCAATGCATCGCACGTTAAAGTAGCGGCTACAAATGCTGGGGAAGTTTCTTCAACCCCATGGTTCAGAATGTATTCAAGATAGGTTTCTCTAGAAAAATTTGTTTAC
>JBCCCA010000239.1:0-4819 GCA_039033735.1 Pseudomonadota bacterium | reverse complement strand
GGGCAGTTACAACGCCGCGATCTGGAATGGTCTTGCCTTCAATCTGGTGAATGTCGGGATCGCTTTGGGAATTCTGGCCCGGATCGGACCGCATAGGCGCGCAAAGGTCATGAGCCAAGCTTGATATATTAGTATATCAAAGCGCTTGCATGACCTGTCGCAGAGACCGCTGCAAACGATCCATGCCAAGGCAACTGATATATCAATGTGAAATGAACGGGTTCCCCCTCGCCCTTATCACGCAGTCCTAAATCCGGTCGGTTCCAAAGGTATCACAGGCCTGTACATCTGACGTTTGGTATCCGGTCGCAAACCAGCGTTGCCGCTGTTCCGAAGTCCCGTGCGTGAATGTATGCGGACTGGGAACGCGGCCAGCATTGCGCTGTAGGGCATCGTCGCCAATCTGCTTGGCCGCATTCATCGCTTCGGCAATATCGCCCCGCTCCAATGACCCGAACCGCGCTTCGGCCTGCCGCGCCCAAACACCCGAGAAGCAATCTGCCTGAAGTTCGATCCGCACGGAAATGGCGTTCGATTCCCGTTCGTTCAACTGGCTGCGCAAACGATGCGCCTGACCGAGAATCCCAAGCTCTTGCTGTACGTGATGCGCGACCTCATGGGCCACGACATATGCGGCTGCAAAGTCGCCACCTGCGCCCATCTGACGCTCGAGTGTGGTGAAAAAGTTAGTATCCAAATACACTTTCTCATCTGCTGGACAGTAAAACGGGCCAGTCGCACCACTGGCATTGCCGCAAGGTGATGAGGTCACGCCTTTGAACAACACCAAAATCGCCGGGTCATAGGGGCGACCGATCTGCTGCTGAAAGATATCGGTCCAGACCTCCTCGGTATCGGCCAAGGTGACGCTGACAAATTCACCGGCCCTGCGATCCTCATCCGTCAACTCCGTGCTGCCCTGCTGCAGACCGGCACCGCCCTGATTTTGCAGAAAGGGCGTCACATCGACGCCGAAAACATAGCCAAGACCAAGAACGAGCAGGATACCGATGATCCCAAGCCCCCCGCTTGCGCGCGCCGGGCTGCGCCGCCGATCCTCGATATTTGAACTGCCCCTGCGACCACGCCAACGCATGCCCCACTCCCTCGCATCACTCTTTTACTTAAATCATACTGCACAAGCGGTGCTATAACGGCAACGGCGTCGGCGCCGGTGGCGGGTCACGGCTGCACGATCCGATGGCCACCCGGTCGAAATTGAACAGTGGTGTGCCGGACGTCGGTTTGGTAGGGCGAGTGTCGCAAGCGCGCATTGAACAGGAGACGCCCGCATGGACGCGCAGTCCTTTGACGACATGCCAATCTCGCGTCGGCTCTATCAATTGGCGGAAGACGCCACCGATGACGCAGTCAGTCTGGACTGGATTTTGGCCCAGCTTCATGAACGGGCGTTCGGGCTTTTCCTTTTGATTCTGGCTCTGCCCTGCTGCATCCCGTTTCTTTATGGAATCCCCCAAGTCGTTGCTTTGCCGTTGATGTTCGTCGCGGGGCAGATCGTTTTGGGCCGCCGGTCCCCCTGGCTACCGGCCAGCCTTGGCGCGCGAGAGGTTACAAAGGCTGGCCTTCAAAGCCTTGCCGACCGTGCGCGGCGCTGGCTTGAGCGGGTCGAAGCCCTGAGCCGTCCGCGCCTTGGGGTATTGACGCGCCCACCCGTGGATCGCCTTGTTGGCATCGCGCTGGTGCTTTTCAGTGCCTCGATCCTTGTGCCTTTGCCCGGCACGAATACGGTTCCGGGCTTTGCGGTCGTCCTTGTTTCGATGGGTTTGTTGCAGCGCGACGGCATTCTTGTTTTGGTGGGCGCCGTGATCGGAACAGTGTGGATCGCCACGCTGATCTTTGCGGGCGCAACGCTTGCAAGCCTTGTGAAAGGGTGGCTTGGCCTATGACTGCACGCAATATGATGCTGTTTGCCGCTTTCGGCTCGCTTGCCCTGCTTGTTGGCGCGTTCCTGTTTCAAGCCTTGGGCTACGCGCCGTGCAAACTGTGCCTGTGGCAACGTTGGCCCCACGGGGCTGCGATTGCGATGGGCGTGCTTGTCCTTGCTATGGGCCCCCTGGTGCTGTTGGCGCTTGCCGGTGCCGCCTCGGCCCTTACGACCGCAGGCATTGGTCTTTATCATACCGGCGTGGAGCGCGGCTGGTGGGAAGGCCCGACCTCGTGCTCGGGGGGTGGAAATGCGCTTGAGGGGCTGACAGGCGACGATCTTCTGTCGTTGGATCGGCCAAACGACATTGTCATGTGCGACGAGGTGGCCTGGGCGTTTGCAGGGCTGTCTATGGCGTCTTGGAACGCCGTGATCTCGCTGGCTTTTGCGGCGCTCTGGCTGACCGCATTGCAGCGGGCGCGAGCGCCCGGCTGAGGCATCCAAGCTCTGGGCTTAGTGAAGCGTGAACTCACCCGTAATGTTCCGCCATTCGCCGCTTGCGAGTTCCTTGCGATGCACGAAGCGGACGGAATGAAGCGGGCCTTCAAGCTCGCCTTGCCAGTATTCGATGAACTTGAAGAGCTTGGGGTGATCCGGCGCAATATCGTAGTCCTGCCAGACAAAGGTGTTCAGCACGCTTTGAAAGTCAGGCATGCGGTAAAAGAATTCGGCTGTCGTCAGACCGTAGCCTTTCAACAAAAGTTCCGTTTCCGAGACACTCATGGGCAACCTCATATTCTGCTCTGAGGTCTATTCAGGCATGGCAATTGTGACTTTTCAATGAAAACAGTCTGTTAGCACTCTTTGGGTCGAGTGCTGAGTAAAGCCAGGGCAATCCCGCCTGCCGCATAGGCAATTTGAGAAACAACGCGGCGGGCGAAACACCTCGAACAGACCCAAAAGAACGGTTTGCCCCCCTCCCCTCGTAGGTGATATAGAAGAAACAACGAGATATAGCAGGCATCCAGTTTTGACCGACACCCCAGAAACCGACGATCCGGAGCCACCGGCACGCCCGCCCTATGACGGCCCAAGCGTGTCTATCGAAGACGAAATGCGGGCGTCCTACCTCGATTACGCAATGAGTGTGATCGTATCGCGGGCCATCCCCGATCTGCGTGACGGATTGAAACCTGTGCACCGCCGCATCCTCTATGCGATGCAGGAAGGCGGCTATACGCACGACAAGTCCTATCGCAAATCAGCCAAATCCGTGGGCGACGTCATGGGGTCGTATCACCCGCATGGCGACAGCGCGATTTACGATGCGCTGGTGCGCATGGCGCAGGATTTCTCGATGTCACTGATGCTAATTGACGGTCAGGGTAACTTTGGCTCGATGGACGGCGATAACCCGGCTGCGATGCGTTATACGGAATCCCGATTGGCCAGGTCAGCAACGGCATTGCTGACGGACCTGGACAAAGACACCGTTGATTTTCAGGACAATTACGACGGCAAGGAACAAGAGCCGACGGTTCTGCCCGCCCGCTATCCCAACATGTTGGTGAATGGCGCTGCGGGCATTGCGGTTGGCATGGCCACCAATATCCCGCCCCATAATCTGGGCGAGGTTGTCGACGCCACGCTGGCGCTGATCGATGATCCCGACATGTCGACCGAAACGCTAATGGAGCATATTCCCGCCCCCGATTTCCCGACGGGCGGGATTATTCTTGGGCGTTCTGGCGCGCGCAAAGCCTATCTTGAAGGGCGCGGCAGCGTCATCATTCGCGCCAAAACCCGGATCGAAGAGCTTCGCAAAGACCGCTATGCCATCATACTTGATGAGATCCCCTATCAGGTGAACAAGGCGTCAATGATCGAAAAGATCGCCGAGCTGGTGCGCGAGAAGAAGCTGGAAGGCATTTCGGGCGTTCAGGACGAATCCGATCGGGTTGGCGTGCGCGTTGTGATCGAGCTGAAGCGCGATGCGACACCGGAAGTGGTGCTGAACCAATTGTTCCGCTTTACGCAAATGCAGACATCGTTCGGCTGCAACATGCTGGCATTGAACGGCGGTCGGCCCGAACAACTGACTTTGCGCGATTTCCTGGTCTATTTCATCGATTTCCGCGAAGAAGTCGTTGCTCGCCGCACCGCGTTCGAACTGCGCAAAGCGCGTGAACGCAGCCATCTTCTTTGCGGTTTGGCCGTCGCCGTTTCAAACGTCGACGAAATTGTTGCCAGCATTCGCGCCAGTGCCACACCGGCCGAGGCGCGCGAAAAGCTGATGGCGCGGGCCTGGCCTGCCCACGATATTGTCGACTACATTAAGCTGATCGATGACCCGACCCATAAGGTCAACGACGATGGGACATATAACCTGTCCGAGCGTCAGGCGCGCGCCATCCTGGATCTGCAACTGCAACGCCTGACACAGCTTGGGGTGAAGACAATCACCGACGAGCTGGAGGAACTTGCCGCCAAGATCAAAGACTTCCTCGATATCCTTTCAAGTCGGGAACGTATCCTGACCATCATCTCGGACGAATTGCGTGATGTGCGCGAGAAATTCGCCGTTCCGCGTCGGACCGAGATTGTTGAATGGTCCGGCGACATGGAAGACGAGGACCTGATCGAGCGCGAGGATATGGTCGTGACCGTTACGGCGGGCGGGTATATCAAACGCACCGCGCTGGCCGAATTCCGCTCTCAAAAGCGCGGCGGCAAGGGGCTGTCGGGTGGCTCGCTCAAGGAAGACGATGTTGTCACGACATTGTTCGTTGCCAATACGCACACGCAGCTTCTGTTTTTCACCACGGATGGCATGGTCTACAAGCTAAAGACCTGGCGCCTGCCCTTGGGGGGACGGACATCGCGCGGCAAGGCCATCGTTAACATCCTGCCAATCCCCACTGGCGTTTCCATCGC
>JBCCCA010000238.1:0-4845 GCA_039033735.1 Pseudomonadota bacterium | reverse complement strand
TCATCGCGATGAAGCTTTCCGTCAGACTGTCCGGGTCGCCCACCTGTTCCAGATAGCCCTGACCGGGTTCGGGATCGGTATATTGCCCGCGCACGATGTGTTCGGGCTCAACGGGCTCAAGCGCACGGATGACTTTCAGTTTTTCATCGCGCACCGCGTCCGGATCAAACCGCGACGGCGGTTCCATCGCGGTCAGGCACAAAAGTTGCATCAGGTGGTTTTGCACCATGTCGCGCATCGCGCCCGACTTATCATAATACGCGCCGCGCCCGTTCACGCCGACCGTTTCCGAGACGGTGATCTGGACGTGATCGACGTATTGCGCATTCCAGAGCGGCTCGAACAAGACATTGCCAAAGCGCACTGCCATAAGGTTCTGGACGGTTTCCTTCCCAAGATAATGGTCGATCCGGTAAATCTGGCTTTCGTCGAAATGGTCGCGCAAGGTCTTGTTCAGCGCCCGCGCACTTTCCTGATCGCGGCCGAACGGCTTTTCGACAACGATCCGACAGGACGGACCAGCGCAGGCATGGCCATGCAAACGCTCGGCCAAGGCACCAAAAAGCGAAGGCGCGACCGAGAAATAGAAGGCCCGGATCACATCCGAGCGCAGCATGGCCGAAAGCTCGGACCACCCGGCCTCGCCCATCGCGTCAATTGTCACATAGTCGATCCCGTCCAGAAACCCTGCGACGCTGTCGTCACTACGGGCGGCAGCGGGCACAAATTCTTCAAGCGCTGCCTTCACCTCCGCCTGATAGGCGGCACGATCCATATCAGAGCGCGCCGCCCCGATGATACGCGCTTCGGGCGGCATTTGTCCCGAGTGATAGCGCCGGAACAATCCCGGCAGGATCTTCCGGCGGGCAAGATCGCCTGTACCCCCGAAAATCACGAGATCAAAATTCTCGACTGGAATGACCCGAGAAACCATCGGCGCCTCCTATTTCAGCGTTCTGGTACCGCTAACATTCTCAGGTCGCATACAATCCGCATCGGCCAAAGTCCAGATGGCACAGGAACATCACAAGTTTGTCACGCCTGCCAGCTTTTCCTTTCGCTCGCCGTTTCCGTGGCTTACCACATCCGTCAACGAAGGACGACGGCTCTCATGAAAGACACAATCTCTGAACTGGACCCTCAAAAGTTCCAGGACCCCGAGTTTACAGCCAAAGGTGAAAAGCGGGCCTCTGTGGCGCTCAGCCAACCGGAAACCCTGTGGTTCAACACTGGAACGCTTTGCAATATCGAATGTGTGGGGTGCTATATCGAGAGTTCTCCGACGAATGACCGCCTTGTCTATATCTCAGAGGCCGAGGTGGTAAGCTATCTCGATCAGCTTGAGGACCGGAACTGGGGCGTTTCCGAAATCGGCTTCACGGGGGGCGAGCCTTTCATGAACCCCGAGATGATCGCGATGACGGAAGCCTGCCTGACCCGTGGTTACAAGGTTCTTATCCTGACGAATGCCATGCGCCCGATGATGCGCAAGTCAGTGAAGGCTGGCTTGAAGCATTTGGCGGACACCTATGGCGACCGCCTGACCCTCCGCGTCTCGCTTGATCATTGGTCGGCGGAATATCACGATCAGGAGCGCGGCGACGGCGCATTCGAGAAAAGCCTGATCGGCATGCGATGGCTTCGGGACACCGGTGTCACCATGACCGTGGCCGGGCGCACCATGTGGCACGAAGACGAAGCGACCGCGCGCACAGGCTATGGCGCCCTTTATGACCGCGAAGGCTTCGACATTGACGCCCATAATCCAGGTACCACCGTCCTGTTTCCAGAAATGGACGAAACGGTCGATGTTCCTGAAATCACCACCGCATGCTGGGGCATTCTGAACAAGTCGCCGACGGACGTCATGTGTGCCTCGTCGCGCATGGTGATCAAGCGCAAGGGCGCCGCTGCGCCCGCGGTGCTGGCCTGCACACTGTTGCCCTATGATCCGCAATTCGAGCTTGGCGTAACGCTCGAAGACGCAGAACGCCCGGTGCAACTGAATCACCCCCATTGCGCCAAGTTCTGCGTTCTTGGCGGCGCAAGTTGTTCGGCGTAATGCATTCAAATTGTGCTGAGTGACGAGAAAGCTGCCAAATTTTCGGTCAGCACGGCTCAAATCCAGCGTGCTGCGCTTCTAGCGCTAACACTGCATTTACCACTTGCGGCAAAACTACCGGCAGGGAGGCCCGCTTTCAGCCGGAGTTGGCCAAATGACAAACGAACTTCTCACACTCATCGTTACGCATATCGCCTGTTCGAACATGGCCGCCGAGCGGCCTTTGTCGATACAGGAGGTCCAGTATTGCAGCGCGGTCTATCAGGAGATCAAGCTGGCCTTCGTGCCAGGTCTGGATCGCGCGGGTTATACGCAGCTTGCGGCCCAACAGCAGCACAGCGTCAATCTGGAAGGGTATCGCGCGTTTTACAAATGGCGTGTCGAAAACCCCAGCACGGTGCAGCATCTTGAACGCGTGGCGCGCGGCGAACGTGAGTTAGGCCAGGCCAGCTAGTCAGCCGCCTGCCCCTTCGACCCCAGTCTTACATTCTCGTCCTAAACGGTATGCGATTGCACCATTGCACAAAGCAGTTCGAACATTACCGACGCGCCAAGGAACGCCGTGCCGCCTGAGACATCGAAGGGCGGTGACACCTCAACCAGATCGGCTCCGCGAATATCGAGCCCGGTGAGATAACGGCACACCTCAAGCGCCTGAAACGCCGTTGGTCCACCCACTTCCGGCGTGCCTGTTCCCGGCGCGAAGGCGGGATCGATGAAATCAATGTCATAGCTGACATAGATCGGGGCAGCGCCAACGATCTCGCGCGCCTCGGCCATGACATCTGCCGTGCCGCGGCTGAAATACTCCTCGATCCGGATGATCCGAACGCCAACTGCCTCTGCGAAATCAATGTCTTCGCGGTCATACATCGTGCCGCGAATGCCGATCTGAACAATGCGTTTGGGGTCAAGCAGTCCTTCTTCGACCGCGCGTCGGAACGGGGTGCCGTGGGTGTATAACTGGCCATCGAAATAGCTGTTATACAGGTCGGTGTGGCTGTCGAAATGGATCATGCCCAAGGGTTGATCCGCGAGCGCCCGCAGGATCGGCAGGGAACACAGGTGATCGCCGCCCGCTGTTAAAGGTCGAATGCCCGCGGCCTTGACGGTCTGATAGAACGCAACCATTCGGTCCAGGCTGTCCGTAATGCTGGCAGGGTTCGGCCCGACATCCCCAAGGTCGGCACATCGCGCCGCTTCGAACGGGCGGGTCCCGCTGACGGGGTGTTCGGCCCTGATCATGGTCGAGGCGTCGCGCAATTGCCGCGGACCATGGCGCGGCCCTGGCCGATTGGTGGTCCCGCCATCCCAGGGTGTGCCGATCAATCCGATCTCAACCTCGCCGAAGCGGTCATGGTCGGGCGGGACAAGGGGAAGTCGCATGAACGTCGGCACACCGGCAAAGCGCGGCAGTTCAAATCCCGACACCGGGGTAAAAAACGGATCAGCCATGACAGATGTTAGCAACCGCTTCCCTGAAATGAAAGCGGAGCACGATCCATCAAAAAACCGTCACGCCTCCAATTCGGCGTCCCAGTAAAGGAAATCGAGCCAAGTCTCGTGCAGATGGTTCGGTGGAAACTTCCGGCCCTGATTGCGCAACTCTTCCGCCCCTGGCTGGCGCGGTGGTTTGCGCAGCGACATGCCCGCGCGCGACAGGCTTTTCGAGCCCTTCTTCAGGTTGCACCTCGAACAGGCGGCGACCACGTTTTCCCAGCTGGTCACACCGCCGCGTGCGCGCGGCACCACATGATCGAAGGTCAATTCACCCTTCGCGCCGCAATATTGACAGCAAAACTGATCACGCAGGAACAGGTTGAATCGCGTGAAGGCGACGCGCTTTTGTGGCTGGACGTAATCCTTCAGTACCACGACGGACGGAATGCGGATTTCGGTCGAAGGGCTGCGTACCACTTCGTCATACTCAGCAAGAATGGTGACGCGATCCAGCCAGGCGGCTTTGATAGCGTCCTGCCAGGGCCAAAGCGACAAGGGGTAGTAGGACAAGGGCCGGTAGTCGGCGTTCAACACAAGCGCCGGGTGATGCCTCAGATTATTGGGCTCGCGTACGAAACTCGTTCTGAATTCACCGGTCATCTGCGACTCCGTACACGCCCTGCTGCCTCAGTCCTTTGGCGTCAGAGCGGAGGGACCCGCCCCAACCGTTCACAGGCACTATATCTGGCGTTTGTCGCCTGACAAGCCCCCGATTTGCGGAACATTTAGACGCAGAGGATGACAGGACGGTGACAGTTATCCAAGAGGTTATCCACGGGCGTTTATGGTTGAGATGTCGTGGTCATGCTGGCCCAAAGGGCCTCCGCCCGATCGCGCTTGCCACGCAAGATGGTGCGGGCCGTGATTTCGTCGCCAGCGAAGCCTGCAAGAAGTGCCGCTACGCCGGGCGCAACATCATGAGTAACGGCGCACCCGATCTGGCCGGTCGTGGTCGCAAGACACCGCGTGTCCCGCTCGGCCTCTCGGCCGCGAAGGTTAGAGGCGGGTTTGAAACGCATGCCGTCCTGCTCTGTCAGACTGCACCAGACGCTTTCGGCGGACACATCTGGACGGCGGGCGCACCACTCCGCTTGGGCCCCAAGAACATCGGGATGTGTGACCACATCGAAGACGAACAGTTCCAAAGGGCCCTCGGCGCGATTGTTCCAGCCCACACTGTCCCAGAACATCGTTGTGCAGCGATTTTGTCGGCTGTCACAGGAATGCACGAGGGACAGAACCGGAGCCCCCGGAACGGCGATGTCAAACACGCCGAAACGTGC
>JBCCCA010000237.1:0-4875 GCA_039033735.1 Pseudomonadota bacterium | reverse complement strand
GCCGACATCATCGCCGACGCCAGCGGTCACACCGCCGTCGGAACCTTAACGATCAAAGATCAATCTCAGCCTGTCAGCTTTCCGATCACCATCACCGTCGATGGTAACGTCGCAACGGCCGAAGGCAGCACAGAATTGAACCGCATGGGCTTCAATATTGGCGCCAGCCAGCAGGATGAGGGCACGTTAGGTTTTACCGTCGGCGTGTCGATTGCGCTGACCGCTGCGCGGGGCACCCAGCCTGCACCCGCCTCCTGACCCGCACCAAAAAAGGCCGCCCCCAATATCCTGGGGGCGGCCTCTGCCTAGCTAAATGTGTTTCTTAGCTGCCTTGCGCCGCGTTCGCCTCGATTGAGATGGTCACCTCAACCTCATCGCTCACCGCCGGAGCAAACGCGCCCACTCCAAAATCCGAGCGAAGCAGCGTTGTCGTTGCGGTCAAACCCAGGCTTGGAACACCTTGGAATTGGCCAAACGGATAGGGTTCGTTTTTGTTCAGCACCGTGTCGAGAACGACCGATGTCGTCGTATCGTTCATCGTCAGATCGCCGGTGATCAGGGCGGTGTTGTCGCCTGTCACTTCGATATTGGTCGAGGTGAAGGTGATCATGTCGTCTTCGGTGGCACCAAAGAAGTCGTCAGACATAAAGTGAGCTTCACGCGCTTCCCAGCCTGTGAACATGCTCATGGTTGGCATGGAGACTGTGACCGACGAATTGGCCGGGTTCGCCTCATCAAACATGATCTCACCCTCAAAGCCGGAGAACATGCCGAATGTGGTCGAATAGCCAATATGGTTATAAGAGAACAGAACCTGGCTGTGGCTCGCGTCTAGATTGAATTTTTCCGCAGCCAAGGCCGCAGTGGACGTGCCTGCAAGCAGCGCAGCAAGAACAAAAGATTTCATGTCGGGATCTCCGAGTTGGGGTGTGTACGCAGCACAAAATGGCGCACATGGCGGCTGCGACAACCCGTCACCGGCGCGCAGCAAGATGCGCAAAACCGAACAGAAACAGCGCCGAATAATGCGGCGCGTGGAGTGTTACCACTTTTGGCAACCTTAAAGCTTGCCAGCATCCCGCAACGCCGACACTAACAGCCGCTGCACATCAGCATCCGGCACATCGACATCCGCCCAAAAGGTCCCATCCGGCCCCCACAGGCCAATCACACCGTCCGTCATCTCGGCCCGGCCCAGCTTGCTGAAACGGCAGATCTGCACATCTTCGGTTCCGCCGACGCCGCGCACACGGACCTCGCGGCGCACCAGGTCAATATCCACCTGTTCCCACGGCACCGGGCGCAGCGCCCCATACAGCATCAAGGCGCCGCTCATCCACAGGATCACCGTCAGACCCATCTTCAACAGCGCGACATCGTAACTGGCGGTCGCACCGGGCATCGCCCACAGCAGCACGCCGCCAATCACCCAGCCGCCACCCAAAATGGCCTGGATCGAGCGCACAAAGCGGTGCACCCAGCGCTGCGCAAGCGGCGCGGGTGTCGGACGCTCGGCCCAATCTATAAAATCGCTCGTGGCTGTCATGCGCACCTGTCCCACTTCACCGGTCTCGCAACCCGTTAACTATGATCCCGTTAACCATGTTCTTGCAACCAAAGCGGGCAGCATTGCGGCGCAGGCGCGGAATTGCGCAGGCACCTGCGCACACACGCCGCGACAGACGTGCCCTTGCATCACGCCGCGCCCCATGCTTTACGGCGCTGTCCGCCGATCACACCGTACCGCGCAGTCTCTCGTGCCGGGGCCCGGCGGACCACATGGCCCCGTCTATGAAATGCGCCTAGATAGAAGTGGACCTCACATGCCAATGTATGAGCATGTCATGATCGCGCGCCAGGACCTGTCGGGCACGCAAGCCGAAAGCCTGATCGAACATTTCGGAACTGTCCTGACGGACAATGGCGGCACCCTGGTGGACAATGAATACTGGGGCGTCAAAACCATGGCGTACAAGATCAACAAGAACCGCAAAGGCCACTATGCCTTTCTGCGCACCGACGCGCCTGCGTCCGCGGTGCAGGAAATGGAACGGCTGATGCGTCTGCATGACGACGTCATGCGCGTTCTGACGATCAAAGTGGACGAACATGCCGAAGGCCCCTCCGTCCAGATGCAGAAACGTGACGAGCGTGAACAGCGCCGTGAACGCCGCTAAGAAGGAGCTAACCCATGGCCGCTAAACCCTTTTTCCGCCGCCGCAAGGTCTGCCCGTTCTCCGGTGAAAACGCACCGACGATCGATTACAAAGACACGCGCCTGCTGCAACGCTACATCTCCGAGCGGGGCAAAATCGTCCCCTCCCGTATCACCGCCGTCTCGGCCAAGAAGCAACGCGAACTGGCCCGCGCCATCAAACGCGCCCGCTTCCTCGCCCTGCTGCCCTACGCCGTGAAGTAAGGAGCCAAGCACATGCAAGTCATCCTTCTCGAACGCGTGGCCAAATTGGGCCAGATGGGCGACGTCGTTGACGTCAAACCTGGCTATGCCCGCAACTATCTGCTGCCCCAGAAAAAGGCGCTGTCGGCCTCGGCCAGCAACATCGCCGAATTCGAAAACCAAAAGGCGCAGCTTGAAGCCCGCAACCTGGAAACCCGCAAAGAAGCGGAACAGCTGGGCGACAAGCTGGACGGTCAGCAGTTCATCGTGATTCGCCAAGCCTCCGATGGCGGCAACCTCTACGGCTCCGTCACCACCCGTGACGCGGCTGAGGCGGCCACCGCCGAAGGCTTCACCGTGGACCGCAAGCAGGTCGTCATTGAAACCCCGATCAAAGAGCTGGGCCTGCACGACGCCACCGTCACCCTGCACCCAGAGGTGTCTGTCACGATCACGCTGAACGTCGCGCGCTCGCCCGAGGAGGCCGAGCTGCAAGCGCAAGGCAAAAACATCGCTGACCTGGCCGCCGAAGAAGAAGCCGCTGCCGAGTTCGAAATCCAAGAGCTGTTCGACGACATCGGCGCCGCCGCCTCGGACGACGAAGCACTGGCCGAAACGGCCGGCGTGGAGACGCAAGCAAGCGACGAAGAGCCCAAAGAGTAAGGCCTGCCCTTACCCCACAACGATGAACGCCGCGCCCCAACAGCGCGGCGTTTGTCTTTGTCTAGAACGATTAAACCTCTGTCGGGTCAACCCCATCCAAGGTGCCTTCAAACTCGGTCGCCCTCGCGAAGTCGGTAGAACAACAGACAAAGTCTGCTGTACGGACGGAGCTGCCGTTCAGTACGCCCACGCCAACGGCAGCATTATTTGCTAGGAAGAACCTATTTCTTTCGTCTTTGTAGGTCGCGGAGCGTAATCCCATCTGTGATCGCTGCCATTGCCTCGTCAACTCGGCGTCGTTCGGTGGGTGCGGTCTTTGCAGAGAAGACGTGGTTGGTGAACATTCGTTTCTTCCCAGCTGTCAGCTTGTCCCATTGCGCCGACGCGGCATCGTCTGATTTCAAAGCCGCGTTCAAAGCGACAGGCATATCGATGTGATCCTGGTCGTCCATCCTGAATCGCATTTCAACCTCGTCGCCGACGTCCAGACCGGTATGGGCTTTGATGTCGGGTGAGACAATGAAGTAGCGCCGCCCGTCACCTACCGGCATCCATGCGCCGCGCACCGGGACATCAGCGATCTCACCCTCGACCCTCAACCGCGGGTACCTCTGGAAGGGCAATTCGGCCTCAAATCGCGGCGGCATGAACAGAACTTTGTAGGTGATCACCCGCGACTTTCCGACACCATGCAGGGCAATTTCGCCGACAAAATCATGGGTGAAATAACTCATGCTTCGATCACGCCGCTCGTTTGTTGTGCTCATAAGGGTTTTCGCCCTTCGGAGGGCGTCCGACAACGTCACCGTTCATGTCTCGGTGCGGCGGCTCGGAGAATGCCCTAAGACCGGCGAGGTCCTTTCGGTGCATCTCTCTCGTCCATTCCGTGAGACCTGCGAACTTCCAGATCGCATTGAACGGACGCGGCAATTCATTGACGAAATGGGCCAATACACGTGTCCGCCCTTCGCCTTCGGGACGAAGTTCGAAGGTCAGTTTCGGTGTGTGCGGGGGACCGGGACCAACAAGTGTCAGAGCGACTTCCTCGTTCTCTTTGAGACACACGACTTCCTGATGGCCGACCCGTTTGCCTTTTGTGAAGAACACCGTCTTGACACCCGTTTCTCCATCCGCGCCTTCGACGGTACAGGTCGATTTGGTTTCCTTCGGCCAAGCCGACCAACGCATCAGATGCTCTTGGAGGCGTATATCGTCATAGACCTGCTCAACCGTTGAATCGACTGTGATCTCTTCGGTGTACTCAACCCTGGTGGGCGCGAGTGCGGAAAGAAGGGCAACAAGGGCAGCCAACCCGAGCACGATATAAAGCGCGATTTCCATCTCAGTCTCCACGGTTCTTGCGTTCCAAAACCAATTGAACGATAGTCTACATCAAGTAACTTGACTGTCAAGCTAAATGGATAATCGGCTATGCCATCTTCCGAAGAAGCGACCCCCCTAGACCTTGTTGCAGCTTGCCGCAGATTGTACGTAAGCATTGACCGACTCGACACGAACGCGGCCAATACCGTGGGGGTCAGCCGGAACGATCTGCGCTGTTTGAACATGCTCGCGGAGGCGCCGGTTAAGCCAAGCAAGATCGCAGCCGAGTTGGGTTTGACCACCGGGTCTGTCACGACGTTGCTGGACCGCTTGGAAAAAGCAGACCTAGCGAGGCGCGAACGTGACCCGGACGACCGGCGAGGGATCGTTGTCCATCCGACACAATACCTGTTTGAGGCGCTTGGACCGATCTATTCAGGTGTTGCCAAAGAGATCAAACGGATCGCCGCAGAGTATTCTGCGGATGAGCG
>JBCCCA010000236.1:0-4923 GCA_039033735.1 Pseudomonadota bacterium | reverse complement strand
GCACCGGTCACCAATATCTTTGATACTCGCTACGTTCTTTACCCACCACGAACTGTCGCCAATGCGCAGTTACCTGATGGCATATTGGTACCTTAGCTTGACGCTTTTGCTGAGACATGTCTGAAGGGCGCGCGACGCCCTCCCTTGAACGTCCCTTCCGCGTCGTTGAGGTCGCGACGCGGTTGCGATTGTGCGGATACGGTGTATGAGCCGACGCGTGAGACGGCTTTTCCAAATCCTATGGGCAACAGGCAGCCGCGTGGGCCCAAGCAAGATCGGCATCATTGCCGCTGGCATTGCGTTTTATTCTTTGCTGTCCGTGTTTCCGGCCATCGCGGCAGTGATCGCACTGGCGGGTCTATTTATCGAACCCGGTGCCGTCGTCGCACAACTTGAGACCATAACCCGTCTTGTCCCGGCCGAGGCGGCGGGTATCCTGGTGTCCGAGGCCTCCAAGGTGGCGGGTGCAAGCAGTGATGGTTTGTCGCTGGCGTTTGCCATTGGCCTTTGTATCGCGATCTATTTGTCGACGCGGGCAACGACCGCCCTGATCCATGGCTTGAACGTGGCGTGTGATGTCATTGAAACGCGTGGGTTTATTCGGCTTTGGGCCACGACCTTACTTCTGACGACAGCGCTTGTTTTCGGAACTGCCATTATGTTCATCCTGCTGGTTGTCACGCCAGCGGCCCTGGCCTTTGTGCCCGAGGAACTGCTTCCCGGTTCGACGGCGGACGCGGTTCGGACTTTGCGGTGGGTGGTTTTGGGCGTTCTTCTGCCGTTCGGACTATCTGTGACCTATTACTTCGGCCCGGACCAGCCGCCTGGGGATCGGCGGTGGCATTGGATCACGCCAGGGTCCGCGCTGGCTGCCATTCTCTGGCTGGCGGGCAGTATCGGCTTTTCGCTCTATGTAACGTATTTTGCGGATTATAACGCTAGCTTTGGAAGCCTCGGCGGGGTGGTGATCTTGCTGACGTGGCTTTGGCTTTCGGCCTATGTCGTATTACTTGGGGCGCTTGTCGACACCGAGGCGCGGATCACGGTGGATTGACGACCCTAGGTTTAAGGGACTGGGTTCGCCTAGAGCTGGCCTGTGCCCTGCAAAACGCCGTGCTCCAGCGCATATCTGGTCAGACCAGCGGTCGAATTGATCCCAAGCTTGCGCTTTATGTTCTTACGATGCGTTTCGACCGTGTGGATCGAGATCTCGAGCGTTTCGGCGACGTCTCTATTTGATTTGCCTTGCGCCAGTTCAAGCAGGACTGTTTGCTCGCGTGACGTAAGGATTTCACGTGTATCTACGTCGCTTGGATGCAAGGAAGCTTGTGCGCCCGTGCAAAGATATTGCTGTCCCGAAATGACGGAGTCGATGGCGGTCTTGATCTCTTCGGTCGGGACATCCTTGAGAAGATAGCCTCGCGCCCCGTGGCTGAGCGCGATCGAGACGTATTCCGGACTGTCATGCATCGACAGAATGATGATCTGCATGTTGGGTTGCTGTTCAAGGATCATCTCGATTGCCGACAGTCCGGTGACGCCCGGCATGTTGAGGTCCAGCAAGATGATATCCGGCTTCAAAAGCTGGGCCTGAATGATCGCATCCTTGCCGTTCGAAATTGTCGCAATCACTGTGATGTCGTCATAGGTTTCGAGGATCGCCTCAATCCCTTCGGCGACCATTGCATGGTCGTCCACGATCATCACGCGAATGGTCTCGCTCATGCACTTTCCTTTGCCGGTGTGGCCGGAGATAGCAGATGTGTCAGGGGCACTTCGGCTTCGATCGATGTACCGCTTTCCGCACTTAGAATGCGCAGTGTGCCGCCCAGTTGTTCGACCCGTTCCTGCATGTTGCGCAGACCAAGGCCGCCCTCGCGCTGGTTGCGGGCAAATCCGGTGCCATTGTCCTGTATGCGTAGCGTGGCGCCACGGCGATGACCGAACAGGCGAATTTGAACGTGGCTCGCGTCGGCATGACGTTCGATATTTGTAAGCGCCTCTTGCGCGACGCGAAACAAAGCGATCTTGGCATCTTCATCTAGCCGATTTCGAAACACGACCGTCTCGAATTCAGTTTTGACCCCGGTCCGTTCCCCGAATTCGTCCGCCAGGTTTTTCAGGGCAGGGCCAAGCCCTAGATCATCCAGAGCACCGGGGCGCAGGTCGCGGCTGATCCGTCTGACTTCCTGAATGGCCGTTGTCAGGCTGGCAATCCCCTTGCGCAGACTTGTACCCGCGCGCGCATCGCCTTTGACAAACCGGCGTTCCGCTAGGTCAAGCGCATAGCGTACGCTGACAAGGATTTGACTGATCCCGTCATGCAATTCACGCGCAACGCGCCCGCGTTCTTCTTCCTGTGTGTCAATGATCCTTTGTGCAAGTTTCTTCAGTGCGGCATCCGCCAGCGAGCGTTCTCGAATGTTGATCAGAAGTCCTGAGGCGAAAACCACCAGCAATGCGGCTAGTGCAATCAACCCGATATAAAGGAATGTACGTTCGACTCGCGCCTCGACCTGGGCCCGTGCAGCGGCGACGGTGTCGCGTATGTCATCAATGAAGATGCCAGTGCCCAGCACCCAACGCCAATCCTGCAAGCCGATCACATAAGTCACCATCTCGGCCTGTTCGCCGGTTGAGGGTTTGCGCCAAAGAAGTGTGTGATATCCACCGCCTGAACGCGCCAAATCAATAAAGCTTCTGGTGATCGGCGCGCCGTTGACATCCTCTAGGCCCAGCCAGTTTTCCCCAATCAGATGGGTCTGTCGCGGTGCAACCAGGTTGGTGCCATCGTAATCAAATACGAAGAAATACCCATCCTGCCCGTAAATCATGGCGGCGAGGTTTTGCATGACGGCCTGTTTTGACGCTTCATCATCCGGCAGGGCATTGCCGTAGACCGGCCCGATTGCGGTGCGGGCAATCGAGATATAATTTTTCAGTTCTTCCTTCTTGGCCTCGAGCAGTGCGTTCTCAAGCGAAACAACTTCGCGATCCGCAAGCGTGCGGGCCTGATGCGCCACCAAAATGGCGATGGCCGATATCGCAACGATCAGCGGAAGCGCTGCGGCGAGCAGGAACTTGCGGCGATACCGGGAATACTGATTGCCATCCAAGCGGTCGATAACGAGGCCCATTTGTGATTCCGATCCCGGAATTATCCCGGTTTGGAGGAAGGAGGACAGAGAAAAGGATGCAGAGTTTGCGCTAACATTAGGCAAAAGACCAAAATTTGCCCGTCAGCTACTCACTACCGGGTATTGCGCTTGGTAAATGTCAATCTATGGTCGGCCACACTTGCAACGATCCGCCCGTCAAAGGCGGGCATGACTGACATGGGAGGTTCTTAATGGATCGTCGTTCTTTTCTGAAAAATTCCGCTCTTGGTGGCTCGGCCGCCGCAGCGACCACGCTTGCCGCTCCGGCTTACGCAGCCGGCCACCGGACACTGACAATGGTGACGTCCTGGGGCCGTGGCTTGGCTGGTGTGTTCGACGCCGCACAGAAGACTGCGGACAACATCACGGCCATCACCGACGGCTCACTCACGATTGAAGTGAAGGCTGCCGGGGAACTCGTTGGTGCATTTGAAGTGTTTGACGCGGTGACATCCGGCCAGGCCGACATGTATCACGCGGCTGACTATTACTTCATCAACCAGCATCCAGCGTACGCTTTCTTCACGGCTGTCCCATTTGGGATGACCGCGACAGAACTCAACAATTGGTATTACCACGGTAGCGGTCGTGCGATGCATGACGAACTAGGCGAAATTTTTGGTCTGAAGTCGTTCCTTGCAGGTAACACCGGTACGCAGGCTGGCGGTTGGTTCAACAAGGAAATCACCTCTGCCGAGGATTTCAACGGTCTCAAGTTCCGGATGCCTGGTCTTGGCGGTCGCGTGCTTGGCGAAATGGGTGCATCGGTTCAGAACCTGCCGGGCGCAGAAGTGTACCAGGCGTTGGCGTCCGGTGCCATCGATGGCACAGAGTGGATTGGTCCGTGGGCAGATGAGAAGGCTGGTTTCCAGGAAATCACGAAATTCTACTATACATCTGGTATGCACGAGCCGTGTGCCGGCCTGTCCGTCGCGACAAACCTCGACGTGTTCAATGACCTGTCACCTGCACATCAGACCGCTGTTGAGGTCGCTGCAGGCCACGCAAACGTGTGGAACCTGAGCCAGTACCTCAACAACAATGGTGCCGCACTTCAGCGTCTTCAAGCCGGTGGTGTGCAGACGCTTGAGTTCTCTGATGAAATTTGGGACGCTATGTTTGAAGCCTCCAAAGCTGTCTTCGCAGAGTTTATGGGCGATGAGCTTTTCGCGAAGGTGAACGATGAGTATTTCGCTTCGCTGGACGCAAGCTCAAGCTGGTTGACGAAATCGACAGGCACATTGCGTGCACAGCGCGACCGTTTGCGCGCCTAAATCAATCCTTTAAAAATTTTAGGTCCCCCGTACACTCGGGGGGCTTGTTTGCTGTGACAGGCAGGACTTGCTGAAGGGGAGGTGCGCGTGCTTGAGGGAATTCTCTGGTTCTTCCAGAATTTGGCGCTCGCTTTTGTCAACTTTTTCGCGGCGATCACCAATCCGGGGAGTTGGCTGTCCTGGCTTGGTGGCATTGAGACCGAGGAAGCCAAACAATCCCTTCTGAGGGTCATCTACTATGGCGGCTCGGTCGAATTATTCTTCGTCGCCTTTCTTGCCTTTATCTTGCTGACATTCCTTGGGTTCTGGCGAAATTCCATCATGTGGTCGTCCGTCGTCTGGCTTGAGGCGATCGGCAACACCGTTGGCCGTTTCGCGGCCTGGGCGGGCCTGCTGATGGTGCTACAGCAAGTCATGATCGTTTTTGTCCAACGGGTTTTTGCAAGCGCGCAAATCTCGCTTGGATTTGGTTTGCCGTTTGCCAAGGACAT
>JBCCCA010000235.1:0-5003 GCA_039033735.1 Pseudomonadota bacterium | reverse complement strand
TCTTGAGGATGTCGGTGCCGACGACACCTGCGTCATTGTTGACACAAACAACGTGGCAGAGCTGCCTGCTAGCGTGAATGAGGCCACTGTAACCGAAGTTATTGACCATCACCTTCTGCAGGGCGGGCTGAAGACCAAGGGGCCGATCAACATAAAGTGCGTCCAGTCGCGTGTACGGCAACGATCATGTACGACTTGATGGGGGACGATGCGGTCAAGATGCCGACGGCGATCAAGGGTGCGATGCTGTCTTGCATCCTGTCAGACACGCTAGAATTCCGGTCGCCAACCACCACAGATGTGGACCGGCAGTTGGCGACACAACTGGCCGCCGAATTGGGCCTATCCATTCCCGACTATGCGGCCGAAATGTTCGCCGCAAAATCTGATGTGTCGTCTTATTCTGACGCTGAATTGCTTCGGATGGACAGCAAGGAATACGAAGTCGACAGCAAGAAATTCCGTGTGTCGGTTCTTGAGACGACGTCGCCGCAAACGGTGCTCTCGCGGAAAGCTGGGCTGATGGACGACATGGCTGAAGTGGCCGAAGAAGATGGTGTGGATCAGGTTCTTTTTTTCCTTGTGGATATTCTGAGCGAAGAGGCGATCCTCTTTGTGCCCAATGATCTGGTCAAAACTGTCGCGGAAAAAAGTTTTGGCGCCGAGGTGGACGGTGATCTTGTCAGCCTTCCAGGGGTTGTAAGCCGCAAAAAGCAGATCATTCCGGTTCTCAAAGTCCAATGACCATAATCCGTGCGTTGGCTGACGTCTCAGATCGCTATGATGCGGTCTTTTGTGACCTCTGGGGTTGCTTGCACAATGGCATCGAGGCTTTTCCAGCGGCAGTCGAAGCGCTGCGCACTTTTCGTTCTAAAGGCGGCAAGGTGGTTCTACTCACGAATGCACCGCGGGCGCGTGCGGAAGTCGCCAAGCAGGTGGTCAAGTTCAACGTGCCCGACGATTGTTGGGATACAATCGCCACAAGTGGCGACAGTGCGCGCGCCGCAATGTTTCGCGGCATGGTTGGCGAAAAGGTCTGGTTCATAGGGCAGCCGTTTGATCAGCCGTTTTTCGAACCGATTAAGGTCGTCGAGGACCCTGTGACGGTAAAGCAGGTTTCGCTTGAGGAGGCCGACGGCATCGTTTGCCTTGGGCCTTTTGACCCGTTCGCGGACCCGGATGTTAACCGCCCCCAGTTTCTCTTAGCGAAACAGAAGGGGCTGAAGCTGCTTTGCGCCAACCCCGACATCGTTGTGGATCGGGGTGAAAAGCGGGAATGGTGTGCAGGTGCACTTGCAGCCTTGTACGAAGAAATGGGGGGAGAAAGCCTTTACTTCGGCAAGCCTCATCCTCCGATCTACGATCTGGCGCGACGCCGACTGGCCGAACTTGGGCCGTTGCCGGCGGACGCGCGTATTCTGGCCATTGGTGACGGTCCGGTGACCGACTTGCGCGGTGCCCTGGGGGAAGATCTGGACGTGCTCTTCGTGACCGGTGGTTTGGCCGCAGCCGAAACCAAGACCATTGATCAGCCGGACCCGGGTGCGTTGGCCGCTTACGTCGAGAGGCTTCAGATGACGCCGACCTATTCCATTGGCTTCCTGCGATAGGAGCGATTAGCTGAAGACGCCGCGCCGGATCAGGTTAAGCCCGGCCACCGCCAAAACTACTAGGACCGCCAATCGAAACCTTTCCTGATCAAGGCGGTCTTGGATTGCAAAACCGGCTGCAACACCAAGGATAGCTGGCAGCACAAGCAGTGCCGAAAAGACGAAGCTGTCCCAGTGCAAAACGCCGCTTTTGACATGTGCCAAAGCCAGCGCGATAGCGCCGCTTGAATAAACAACGCCCTGCACGCGAACGTGTTCGATCTTTGGGATGTTGAGTGCTGTTAGATACAAGACTGTGGGCGGACCCCAAACGCCAGACAGCCCACCCAGACCACCGGCGAAGGCGCCCACGGCTATCTCGGTGCGTTTGCGTTGTGCCGGGTCAATCTTTGGGCGCCACCCAACAAGCTGCAGGGCCGCGAAGAAAGTCACGGGAATGCCGAGCACAAGAAACAAGGTGGATGTCGGAATGACCGTGACGAATTGTGCGCTGATCACAAGGCAAACAAGGGCGATTGCCACGTATCGCCAGTGCTTCAGCGCCGATGCAAAGGCCGCCCGTAGCCCCTGACGAATGGCTTGCCAGACATTCGCGACCAAAGTTGGCAGAATAAGCCCGGCGAGTGCAGTTTCGGGCGCCAAAAACGAGCCAATCCCAGATATCATGATCATTGGAAGGGCAAATCCCGTGATACCTTTGACCAGACCCGCAAAGAACGCCAAGGCGGCGGCTGCCACAAAGAGCGCGAGAGATAGGTCGAGCGGCATAGCTGTTGCCTATCGGAGCCTTGATACAAGGCCAAGAAGAAACGCGAAAGTCACGATTGTTCAAATAATCACCCTCTGGTGAAATCTTCTTGCGCTGCGCCTGCATTACACTTAGGACTTCGCGGGTGCAGAATTGTTGGAGTATGATATGGCGCATGATGGCGGTTCCTTGATGAGCGAAACCCCTGTTCTGGACGGTCTGTTGGACCTGACCCGCGACGCGGTTACGCCTGTGGAAGCCCTGTTGGACAGGGCTAAGGACGTTGTGCGCCACCGTGTGAGCGACAACGGTCGCATCAGTCCTGCGCTTATGGATGCCGATCAGACTGCAACACATGGCCTTGCTTGGCTTGCGACCTATGTCGAAGCGCTCCGCCAAATGCAGAACTGGGCGGAAGCTTTAGCCGAAAGCGGCAAGTTCGGTGAAACCGAGCAGTTGATGCATCAAATCGCCTTTGGTGAATACCTTTGGCAAATCTACGGTGGTCTGCCGATGAATCAGGGGGAAATCCTGCGTCCTCAAGACCTTGGACTGACCCAGGACGATCAGCGCTTGATGATGACAGACGCGGTAATGCGTTTGACGCAAGCCGGAAATACCGAAGCGGCCCGGATGCGTCTTGTTGCCCTGATGCGCGAACAGTCCGCCGACATCACAGTCGGCGCCACCGGGTTGGACGACGAGCTTGAGATGATCCGCGAGCAGTTTCGACGTTATGCCAAAGACAAGGTCGAGCCTTATGCCCATGACTGGCATCTGAATGATGAACTCATTCCAATGCCGGTCATCGAAGAACTGGCAGAGATGGGCGTGTTTGGCCTGACGATACCAGAAGAACATGGCGGTTTCGGTTTCTCGAAAACATCGATGTGTGTTGTCTCGGAAGAACTGTCGCGGGGATATATTGGCGTCGGGTCATTGGGAACGCGATCCGAAATTGCGGCTGAGCTTATTCTTTGCGGCGGCACGGACGAACAAAAAGCCAAGTGGCTGCCCGGTCTTGCGTCGGGAGAAATCCTGCCCACTGCCGTCTTTACCGAGCCGAACACGGGTTCGGATCTTGGTGCGCTTCGGACCAAGGGTGTGAAGGACGGCGAAGACTGGGTGTTGAACGGCAACAAGACATGGATCACCCATGCGGCGCGCACCCATGTCATGACGGTGTTGGCCCGCACCGTACCTGACACTACGGACTATAGAGGCTTGTCGATGTTCTTAGCAGAAAAGACGCCCGGCACCGACGAAGCGCCTTGGCAGGATGCCGGCATTTCGGGTGGCGAGATCGAAGTGCTGGGGTATCGCGGCATGAAGGAATACACGGTCAATTTCGACGACTTTAAAGTGAAGGGCGAGAACCTATTGGGTGGCGCTGAGGGGCAGGGGTTCAAGCAATTGATGCAAACCTTTGAGTCAGCCCGTATCCAGACGGCGGCGCGCGCGATCGGTGTTGCGCAATCTGCCCTCGATGTATCCATGCAATATGCCCAGGATCGCAAGCAGTTCGGCAAAGCCTTGATCGAGTTCCCTCGGGTCGCCTCAAAGCTTGCGATGATGGCTGTTGAAATCATGGTGGCTCGTCAATTGACCTATTTCTCGGCACGCGAGAAAGATGCTGATCGCCGCTGTGATCTTGAGGCAGGGATGGCCAAGCTGTTGGGGGCGCGGGTCGCGTGGGCGGCGGCAGACAATGGATTACAGATCCATGGTGGCAATGGCTTCGCCCTGGAATACGCAGTCAGCCGGATCCTGTGTGATGCACGCATTCTGAACATTTTCGAAGGTGCGGCCGAAATTCAGGCGCAGGTCATCGCGCGGCGTCTGCTGGGCTAGGCTTTGCGTTCCGGTCAATTGCCCTTACATCTGTTGTGAGCGGACAGGGGGCGGGCATGTTCTTTTCTTTCTGGGGGTCCTTGGTGATCGGTGGCATAGTCGCCTATCTGGCCGAAAAGTGGGATTTCACCCATCACGGTGTCGTTCAGTCCATCATTATTGCGCTGGGGGGCGTGATCCTGTTGTTCATGGCCGGCGTAATGTTCGGGATTTCCTTCGGTCGACCAGGTGTGGATGCCATCATTGGGGCCCTTGGTGCACTGATCCTGATCCCCTCTGAAGCGATTGGACGCCGACGCCGGAACCGCCGCTAAGCTTTGAACGGTTTCATGCCAGCACGGGCCAGTTCGTCGGCGCGCTCGTTCTCTGGATGCCCTGCATGGCCCTTAACCCATTCCCATGTCACGTCATGACGTGCTTGTGCGTCATCTAGCCGCCGCCAAAGGTCTTCGTTCTTTACTGGCTTCTTAGACGATGTGCGCCAACCGTTTCGCTTCCAGCCATGGATCCAGCTGGTGACGCCGTTTTTGACATAGGCGGAATCGGTCACGATGGTCAGCGTCGTGGGGCGAGACAGGGCATCCAGCGCTTCAATCGCGGCCAACAGTTCCATCCGGTTATTTGTTGTTTCAGCCTCTCCGCCCTTTAGCTCGCGCTCTTTCACGACTGTATTGCCGTCGCGTGCAACTAGCAGCGCACCCCAGCCGCCAGGGCCCGGATTTCCCGAACAGGCGCCATCAGTATATGCGACAAGCTCGGTCATGCTGGCACATCATCAAGTGCCACATAGCCGG
>JBCCCA010000234.1:0-5200 GCA_039033735.1 Pseudomonadota bacterium | reverse complement strand
TTTTCAACCTGCGCGACGATGTCACCTTTTCGGATGGCGAGCCGATGACGGGTGAGCATATCCTGTTTGCGTTCGAATTGCTGAAAGAACAGGGCACGCCGTCTTACGCCGCTTTTGTGAATGCAAATGTCCAAAGCGTCGAGTTGCTTGACCCCTACAAGATCAAGTTCACGTTCAAAGACGGCGTTCCGCGTCGCAGCCTGATCCCGACGATGGGCAGCCTGCCGGCTTGGCCCAAGCACTGGTACGAAGAAACAGGCGCCCGCCTGGACGAAAGCCGTCTGGAGGTCGGGCCGGGCACAGGCGAGTATTTGCTCGACAGTATCGATGTCGGCCGCCAGATCGTTTATCGTCGCAACCCGGACTACTGGGGCGCCGACCATTACTTTCGCGTCGGGCGTGGCAATTACGACAGCATCCGGATTGAGTACTTTGGTGACACGATCGCTGCCTTTGAAGGGTTCAAAGCAGGCGAGGTCACGTTCCGGCAGGAAAACAGCTCGCTCAATTGGGCAACGGCCTATGACTTCCGGGCGCTCGATCAAGGCTGGGTGGTGAAAAGCACCTTGCCGAATGGGAGCCTGCCCCCGGCCCGCGGATTTATCTTCAACATGAAGAATCCGAAACTGGCGGATCGCAATCTGCGGCGTGCCATCGGGCAGATGTTCAACTTCACCTGGACGAACGAGAACCTGCAATACGGCCTGTTCCAGCAACGCGAAGCCTTCTGGGAGAACGAGCGCCTGAAGGCCGTCGGTGTGCCGGAAGGACGCGAACTTGAGCTGCTGGAGCCCTTCCGCGATCAACTGCCTGACGAGATTTTCACCGAAGACGCCTTTCTGCCCCACGAAAGTGGCCAACGTCCGCTGGACCGCCGCAATCTGCGGGCCGCCTTGGCGCTGATGCAGGAAGCTGGCTACACGCCCGGATCAGATGGCCTGCTGCGTGACGCGAACGGCAATGTGCTGTCGATTGAGTTCATCGAAGACACGCAGTCGATGGATCGGATCATCCTGCCTTACATGGAAAACCTGAAGGCTTTGGGTGTAGACATCGTCTATAACAGGATCGATCCCGCGCAGTACCAGGACCGCACCCAAAACAAGGACTTCGAGATGCGAGACGCGGCCTATGCGGTCGGTCTGGTCGAAGGCTCGGGACTGTCCCAGCGTTTTGGCTGCGAAGACCGGGATGATGTGTTCAACGACGCAGGCTACTGCAATCCGGTTGTCGATGCCTTGGCGGAAAGCCTGCTGGATGTGGAAACCTATGACGAGATGGCCGCCCATATCCGGGCCATCGACCGGATCATGCGCTATGATTACTTCATGGTTCCGGTATGGTCCTTGCAGGAAGGCTGGTTCGCGCATTACGACATGTACGGCTTTCCGGACGAACTGCCGCCATTTTCGATTGGTTTCCTGGATTTCTGGTGGATCGACACCGAAAAGGAAGCTGCATTGAAGGCGGACGGAGCGCTCAACTAACATGGGCGCGTATATCTTCAGACGCTTGCTGCTGATCATCCCGACGCTGTTCGGGATCATGGTGATCAACTTTACGCTGACCCAGTTTGTCCCGGGCGGGCCGATCGAACAAATCCTTGCCCGGTTGGACGGATCGGGCGACGTGTTCGAGAACATCTCGGGCGGCAGTGGCGATGTGGATACCGAAAGCCTGGACGGTGGCGACAGCGGCTATGTCGGAGGACGCGGATTGCCGAAGGAGTTCATCGAGGAACTGGAACGCGAGTTCGGCTTCGACAAACCCGCCTATCAGCGCTTCTTCGATATGATGTGGAATTACATGCGCTTTGATTTCGGGGAGAGTTATTTCCGATCTGTAAGTGTTGTGGACCTTGTGCTTGAGAAGATGCCCGTGTCGATATCGCTTGGATTATGGTCGACCTTGCTGGCGTATCTGGTGTCTATCCCGCTGGGCATCCGCAAGGCCGTGCGCGATGGATCGACCTTTGACACCTGGACCTCGGGCATTCTGATCGCAGCCTATGCGATCCCCGGTTTCCTGTTCGCGATCATGTTGTTGGTGCTGTTCGCAGGCGGATCCTATTACCAGATATTCCCGCTGCGCGGCCTGACGTCAGACAATTGGGAGGAGCTTTCGGCCATCGGCAAGGTGCTGGATTACTTCTGGCACCTCGCGTTGCCGTTGGCCGCCTCGATGATCTCGGCCTTCACGTTTTCGACGCTGCTGACGAAGAACAGTTTCCTTGACGAGATCTCGAAACAATATGTGGTCACGGCCCGATCCAAAGGCCTAAGCGAAAGCCGCGTGCTTTACGGCCATGTGTTCCGGAACGCGATGCTGATTGTCATCGCCGGCTTCCCCGCCGCCTTTATCGGCATTTTCTTTGGTGGGTCGCTGATCATTGAGACGATCTTCTCGCTTGATGGTCTGGGGCGCCTTGGATTTGAGGCAGCGGTCGCGCGCGACTATCCGGTGATCTTCGGAACACTGTTCGCCTTTGGCTTGATCGGCCTGCTGGTCGGGATCATCTCGGACCTGATGTACGTTTTCGTCGATCCCCGCATTGACTTCGAGAAGCGGGAGGTCTGAGCCGTGGCATTGCGCGAAGAGCTTCCCGAAACACCTGTCACCAGCGACCCGATCCCGGTTGTCGTTCCAGAGAAGCAACGCATGTGGCTGTCGCCGCTGAACCAGCGGCGCTGGCGCAATTTCCGCAAGAACCGCCGTGCGTTCTGGTCGCTTGTCATCTTTGGTATTCTCTTTGGCCTCAGCCTGTTTGCCGAATTCATCGCCAATGACAAGCCGATCCTGATCAAGCATAACGGCGAATACTACGTCCCGATCTTCAACTTCTATCCCGAGACGACCTTCGGGGGCGATCTGCCGATTGAGGCGCAGTATCAGTACGAGGATATCGAGTGTCTGATCGTCACTGGCGGCGTGATCGATTGCTATGATGATCCCGAAGGCATTCTGGCCGAGGTGGCCGAAAGTGGCACGGCGCTCGGCACCCCCGTCGACAAAGGGTGGGTCATCTGGCCCGTGATCCCCTACAGCTTTGACACCATCGTCGATATCCAGGGCGCGGCCCCCTCGGCGCCCGACGGGAACAACTACCTTGGCACCGACGACACCAAACGCGATGTGCTGGCGCGTGTGATCTACGGTTTCCGATTGTCGATCCTGTTTGCGCTGATCGTTACGGTTGCCACCTCGATCATCGGGATCGCTGCGGGGGCTGTACAGGGCTATTTCGGCGGCTGGCTGGACCTTGTCTTTCAACGTATCCTTGAGATTTGGAGTTCCACACCGCAGCTGTATATCATCATCATTCTTTTCGCGATTTTGGGGCGAAGTTTCTGGCTGTTGGTGTTCATCATGATCCTGTTCGGTTGGCCTGCCCTTGTGGGCGTGGTCCGGGCCGAGTTTCTGCGGGCCCGGAACTTTGAATATGTGCGCGCGGCGCGGGCGCTTGGTGTCTCGAACAGTACGATCATGTTTCGCCACATGTTGCCAAATGCGATGGTGGCCACGCTGACGCTGCTGCCCTTCATCATCACCGGTACAATCGGCACATTGGCCGGGCTGGATTTCCTGGGCTATGGATTGCCGTCGTCGGCGCCATCGCTGGGCGAGATGACATTGCAGGCCAAACAGAACCTGCAGGCGCCTTGGCTGGCCTTCACCGCGTTCTTCACCTTTGCGATCATGCTGTCCCTGTTGGTCTTTGTCTTCGAAGGTGTGCGCGACGCGTTTGATCCAAGGAAGACCTTCCAGTGAGCGCGACCCTGACCGTCAAGAACCTGAATGTACGCTTTCGTCAGGACGGTGCACTGACCCATGCCGTGAAGGGCGTCAGCTTCGACGTAAAGGAAGGCGAAACGGTTGCCCTTGTGGGCGAAAGCGGGTCGGGCAAATCCGTCACGGCCTTGTCAACGGTCGACCTGATTGCGGCCAGCGCCGAGATCGAAGGCTCAGTTCAATACGATGGAACCGAGATGGTCGGGGCCCCTGAGGCCGATTTGCGCAAGGTACGCGGCAATGACATCAGTTTCATCTTTCAGGAGCCGATGACTTCGCTCAACCCGCTGCACACGTTGGACAAGCAACTGGCCGAGTCGCTGCTGATCCACCAGGGGCTGACCGGCGCCGAGGCCGAAGCCCGCATTCTGGAACTGTTGCACGAGGTTGGGATCATCGACCCCGAAAGCCGGCTAAAAAGCTATCCCCATCAGTTGTCGGGGGGTCAAAGGCAGCGCGTGATGATTGCGATGGCACTGGCCAACAACCCGAAACTTCTGATCGCAGACGAGCCGACCACGGCGCTGGACGTCACCATTCAGGCGCAGATCCTCGAATTGCTGGCCCGCATCCAGAAAGAACGCGGCATGTCGATGCTGTTCATCACGCATGATCTGGGCATCGTTCGGAAATTCGCCAACCGCGTGAACGTTATGAAGGACGGCGAAATTGTCGAACACGGGCCAACCGTCGCAATCTTCGATAGGCCGGCGCACCCCTATACGCAAAAGCTGCTATCCGCGGAATCGACCGGGCGGCCTGACCCCGTGCCGGAAGACGCCAAGACGATCGCCGAGACGGATGATCTGCGCATCTGGTTCCCCATCCAGCGCGGGCTGTTGAAACGGACCGTGGGCCATATCAAGGCCGTGAATGCCGCCACACTCAGCGTCAGGGCGGGCGAAACGGTTGGGATTGTCGGCGAAAGCGGATCAGGCAAGACAACGCTGGCGCTGGCGATCATGCGCCTTATCTCGTCCGAGGGGCCCGTTGTCTTTCAGGGGCGGAACATTCAGGGGCTGCATTCGCGCGATCTGCGCCCGCTCAGGGCCGAGATGCAAATCGTTTTCCAAGACCCCTATGGCTCGCTCAGCCCCCGGATGACGGTGGAAGAGATCATTGCCGAGGGTCTGTCTATTCACAAGGTCGATCCCACCCGCAACCCGCGCGAACTTGTGGCAGAGATCATGACCGAGGTGGGCCTGGATCCGGAAACGATGCACCGCTATCCGCATGAGTTCTCGGGCGGTCAACGACAACGGATTGCCATTGCGCGGGCGATGATCCTGCGGCCGAAACTCGTGGTGTTGGATGAGCCGACAAGCGCGCTGGATATGACAGTGCAGGTTCAGATCGTCGAGCTTTTGCGGAATTTGCAAAGAAAATACGGGTTGGCCTATCTTTTCATCAG
>JBCCCA010000233.1:0-5240 GCA_039033735.1 Pseudomonadota bacterium | reverse complement strand
CCTCATCATGGCACTTGGCCTTTGGGAAAGCCCCACACTGCCGCTCAAGCTCCGCAAATATGCGGTAATTTCCTTCATCCTTGAGCGCGTCCAGCTGCGTGTTGAAAAGGTAATCGAAGTTCATCTGTCTTCCCCTTCGGTTGTCTTGGGCGCAGGAGCAGGGAGCATCCAACGCCAAAGCTTCGCATCCGGCAGCGGCAGGACAAGAAGCCAGTGTTCAAGTAAAGCAAGGCCGGTCAGCCCCGCAAGAAGTGCAAATCCAGCTTGATCAGAGACTGTTTCAGCAGCGATCACACGCTCGATCCAACATGCGAGCGCAAAGGTCAAAACCGTCACAGAAACGGGGAAAAACCAGTTCATCCGTGCGATTTTGAAGTGACTGCCAAGGTGTTCGAGATGCCTCGGCAGGAACTCAATGTTCACCTGCGAGACGCCAAGGAACAGGTTCAGCTTGGCTGAAATCCGGGCGAGATAAAGAATCAGGAACGTATAAGTCCCGACCCTGTTCTCTGCTCCAAGACCGGTCAGAACGATGAAGGCAAAGAGCAGCGTAAGGACGACCTCGTGATAGGCGATCGTGGACCAGGCACGCAGAAACCGTTCCCATCCAGGTCTATTGGGCGGCAAGGGTTCTTCATGCGGCCCTGTGACGATGCCCGTCAAAAAGGCCAGTTCGACCCATCCCCAAAGCGCCAAAACACCCAAAAAGGCGCCGTACACACCGATTAGTGACGAATTCTGCAATGTCGTTATGAATGCCCAGCCGCCCAAACCAAGCAAAGGCAAACCGAAAAACGTCGCGCGCAATCCAGCACGTTTGCCGCCACGCTCGGCCACTCGAACGGCTACAAGAATGGCTCCGGTAGAGAACCACCAGAGCAAAACTGCAGCAAGCAGAGCTATGACGATAGGCGACAGCACTTAGTAAGCGGGCTCCATCCGGACGCTTTTTGGCACGTCATGTTTCTTGGACGGTATGAAGTAAAGCGCCGCAAAGGCCTGCGCCGCAGCAAGCGACCCGCCGATCTGTGCAAGCTTGCCGCCAATCCCGCCGACTTCCTTTGCCTTGGCGATCCGCACATTAGCGGCCTGTAAGCGTTCAAGGTTCTTTTGCCAGGACGGGTGATCGATATCGAGCGTGATCGGGAAGATCTGCTCGGAGAGCTTGGAGGTCTTAGTGAAGACTTCATGCGCGTACCAATCGGGATCGACGCCAAGTGCGGCATGGAAGGCCGGGCGCTGGTGGTCGCGGACATACATGGTGGCGTAAACCGCAGTAAGAAAGAATTTGATCCAGTAAACATTGATCCCGGAGGTCAGCTTGGGGTCCGTCTTCATCAGCAAAGCGAAGGCTTCCCCGTGACTGAACTCGTCGTTGCACCATTCGCGGAACCATTTGAATATCGGGTGGAAACGATGCTGGGGGTTCGCCTCGAGATGGCGATAGATGGTGATGTACCTCGCGTAACCAATCTTCTCGGATAGGTAGGTCGCGTAGTAGATGAATTTGGGCCGGAAATAAGTGTACTTCTTGGCTTGCGTCAGGAAACCAAGGTTGACACGCAACCCTGCTTCGCGGAGCGCATCGTTGATGAATCCGGCATGACGTGCTTCGTCGCGGGCCATAAGCTGGAACAGCTGGGTAATGTCCTCATTATTCCCGCGCCGCTTCATCTCCTTGTAGAGAACGCAGCCTGAAAACTCGGCGGTACAACTTGAAATCAGGAAATCGATGAATTCCTTCTTTAACTGCGGCTCCATCCCGTCCCAGTCGATGTGATCCCAGTCTTCGTTCTTCTTGAAGTGCCCTTTGTTGGGGTCGGCCATCATCTGCTCGATCAGCTGGTCCCAGTCCTTGCGGACCGAGGACACGTCAATCGCGTCCAGCTCATCGAAATCTGTGGTATAGAACCGTGGTGTCAGCAGTGTGTTCTGCATCGCCGTCTCGGTCGCCATCTCGTCGTTATACTGCTTGTCCTGCGCTTCGGCGATGGCAAGACCTTCTTCGACCGTTTCGGCATCTGCGGTGTGCTTCACGTTTTGTACATTCATAGCGTGACCTCCTCAGAGAACGAGAATTCGCAAAGCTCCATCACTTCCAGATCACCCGTCAGCCGGGTCCAAAGCCGCTCGACCGCGCTGGCGCGCACGATGGTGGCCTGCCGCTGTTCAATGACCACTTCGCCGAATGGCGCCATGATCTCGGGGCCCTGCACCTTTACTTCGTCGCCCGGATAAATGACCGATCCGTCATCGAAACGCACATGCGCATGCAAACTCTCAAAACAGTGACTGACCTCAACCGTACAAGGCACACGTTCGATCTCTTTCGTTAGAAGTCCCATCAGGTGTTCCCTCCTTCTTGGGTCATCGCCAGCAGCCGGGCAAAGGCCGCCGCGTTGGTTTCGCCAAACCCCATCAGGTCGGCGCTCCACCCCGTTTCGGGGTCGGTGATGGCCATACGGCCGTTCTCAAAAGCTTGCAGCAGGATCGGTGCGCCCTGCGCCACGCGGTGTTTGGTCCGTTCGCGGACGATCACGCGGTTCACACCCGCTATGAAGCCTCCCTCCTCCGGAGAAAGATCCGCGAGAAGTGACCCATCCGCCAAAGACACTTTGGCCGCACCCGACGATGCATCTGCTTCAAGGATCAGAGCGGCTTCGGCTTTGACCTCTGATATCGGTGGCGTAGACACCAACGGTCGATCCGTCACGCGGGCAAAGGTTGCGATCGCAAGCGTCGCCAGAACCAGTGCCAGCATCGACCGGATCAGGAACTTCGGAATCATCCGATCTTCCGAGGCGTAAACTTTGGTATGTACCTGTGCCATTCGCATCACTCCGCCGCCACAGGTGCGTCGACCATGCCGATCTGCGGCATGGAAACTCGGGCCTCTGCCGCCTCTCCCAGAAGACGGGCAACCCGTGCCGCATCCGGAATGCAGCGCAGCGCAGGTTTGGCAGGGAAGTGCCAGGGACGAACGTGGGGCCACAGAACAAGATAGGCGAACTGCACCTCACCCAACGTGGTCAAAGCAATTGTGCCATTCCCATCTTTGCGAAGGTCCAAATCCGCACTTGCGATCTGCGTGAACGGCACATTAATCGTGATTGTGAGGGCCGCACCTACCCGCATCGCGATCCGCTTGTCCGTGATTGTATAGACCGTCGCACGTGCCTGCACCCATGCGGTGAAAAACAACAAGCCGCCGACAATCGCGCCAAGGATCAGGAAAGGCACAGCGATACCGATGGCCTGACCCAACGGCATGATGTCGACCGCGGCGACAAGTCGCCATACGGCCAGAAAAACGAAGTAACCCATGACCCACCAGAAAGACAAAGCCTGACGAGTAAGGGCCCACGCGTTTGGCTTTCCTTGCCAAAGGATTGTCTCGCCTTCCGGTGGGCGCTCGGGCAGGCCCCTCACCGGTTCTATGGCAAAATCGTCATGTGACATGAGTGTTCCCTTACCTCTTGTCGCTCAGATCTGTGGGTCTTGACGGCTCGCCGCGGCATAGAGGTATCCGCCGCCGTAATAGGCGCAGATCTTCTCTTCTTCGAGCAGCGTAACTTGCGTGTCGCTGGCATGTTTCGGAATGTCCGCGAACTGGTGAGCATAAATCGACT
The DNA here is from genome assembly GCA_039033735.1 of Pseudomonadota bacterium. GTDB lineage: Bacteria > Pseudomonadota > Alphaproteobacteria > Rhodobacterales > Rhodobacteraceae > JAJDOD01. The sequence goes on along the minus strand of JBCCCA010000233.1, from coordinate 1,611 downwards.
GCACCATCACCTTGCCACCCCAAAGCCGCATCATGGTCACAGGCACCAAACGTTTGCCGCCGCCATCGGCCAGTTCGTACTCGAAGTACCGAGCCAATTGTTCCGGCTCGTCGATCCAGACATCGGTCACAGTGCCGACGACCTGCTTGTCTCCGGACACCACGGGCAGACCAACGGGGTTGCGCCCTGCATTGATGTGAAACGCTGTTGCGTGGCTGAGCGGCACGATTTTAGGATGCCCCTTAGCGTCGCGTTCCGGGTCGTCGCGACGCGGGACCCAACTGGCCGGACCAACACCATCGGTCATCGGGTTGCCCGTCGGCTCGAACGGAAATCCGTTTGCCCGGCTTGTGCGCTCGAGGGCCAGATCGCTGCGTTCCGCTTTCTGGCCAGACGGAAACGAAATCTCGCCCCGATCATGTGGCAGCTTGAATGTCTTGTCGCTTGGTACCGGAAACAGGCCTTGGTTGGCCGAAGTCTCGCCATCGTCATCCTCGAGTGGGTACCCTTCACGCATGTTCTCGCGCTGAATGTAGTAGATGAGCAGTGCAAAGAAGACCCAGAAGAGCCAAAGCGAAAGGCTCGCGAGGTCTAGGTTGCCAACAAATGCATTCACCATGGGTCAGGTCCTTTCCGTGAATCCGTTCAGGTCGGGAAATCGGCAAGGCCGATCCGATCCGGTTGAGGTGAGACGTGAGACCGGGCAACGAGAGGTCCCAACGCAATAAGTGTCAAAAATATCAGGGCGATCTCGGTGTGATAGACAACCGAATAGCCAGTCGCGGGCGTCATAAGCGCCTCGCCCCAGCTACCTGAAAGCGCCTGAGCATTAACGATGTCGCGAAGTGCGCCGCCAACCGCTATGGACACCCCCGCAGCGGTCGCTTGGGCCGCACCCCACGCGCCCAAGGCAAGCCCGCGCATGTTTTCGGCCGGAAGTGTCATTGCAACAGTCAGAGTTGAAACAGCAAACAAGCCCCCGCCAAAGCCGATCAGACTGGCGCCTACAAAGAACAGCGGAGGAGAATTCAACGGTGCCGCGAATATGACGCTCGAGAACGCGGCCAATCCGGCAACGCAACCGGTCGCAGCCAAGCGGTACGGATTACCACCAGCAGCGAGGCGCTTTGCGGCCAACCCAAAGCCTGCCAATGCACCCACGGCCCACATGAAGGTCAACAACGTCGTCGCCGACACCGAAAGTCCAAGAACCTCGCCACCATAAGGTTCGAGCAGGATATCCTGCATATTGAAGGCCATCGTTCCGAAAAAGACGACGAACAACAGTCGCCCGATCCGAGTGCCCTCTGCAAGACTTCTCCAGGCGTCGCTGAACTGCGGACGCGGCGCAGCACGCTCGACCTTTGACATTGGACGTATGTGTTCTTGCTTCCACAGCGCCACCAGGTTCAGACCAAGTCCAACCAAAGCGGCACCCTGGACGACGCGGACAAGCAGCAACTCGTCAAAGTCACGCAAAAGCCAACCGATCAAAAGCGCCGACACGCCCATGCCTGCCAAAAACATCACATACAGCAACGCAACAACGCGCGGGCGCGTCTCATCCGAAGCACGATCCGCCGCAAGCGCAAGCCCGGCGGTTTGCGTCAT
>JBCCCA010000232.1:0-5265 GCA_039033735.1 Pseudomonadota bacterium | reverse complement strand
TGCTGTTTCTGATCGGCGGCTTCCTTGTGTTCTGGATGGCCGCGGGCTTTGCGATGCTCGAGGCCGGCCTTGTGCGGTCCAAGAACGTGACGATGCAGCTGACCAAGAACATCTCGCTGTTCTCGCTGGCGGCCATCGCCTATTACCTTATCGGCTACAACGTAACGCATAAATCGCGCAAACGGAAAGACCGGAAATCATTCATTTGTGGTGGAGCACGTCCAAGCGGCATTTTCGCCGAACGCCGGGTGTCGAAGCTCGCTACCGACGGTGATCCCAAGCCGACCGGACAGGCCGCCGTTTATCTCGAGAACATACTGGATGTTCTGCCCACCTGGTATCGCGGTTTCGTCCAGCGGTATGGCGTTCTCATGCACGTGCTGTACTGTCCCTGTCTCGTCCATGAAAATCATATCAAGCGGGATAAGCGTGTTTCGCATCCAAAACGAAACGAACTGCGGGCGATCATAGACAAATAGCATACCGGCGCTGCGCGGCATCGTTTCCCTATGCATCAGCCCAAGCGACCGTTCCGACGGCGTATCGGCGACTTCAACAGAGAACCGGGCCTGGCCCCATTCACCGCGCAAATCGACGCGGCCTTCGTCGCACTCCGCAAATGCAATCGTCGCCGAAATCAAGCTGACAATTAGACTGGCGCGAAAGATCACTCGTCGTCCGAACGCAGCGCGGCTTCCCATGATGTGACCTGCGTCGCCATGCGACCTCGCTTGCCGTCCACGACGCGAAGCGACACAGCTTCACCAGGTTGCAAATCTGCAAGTCCCGAACGGCGCAAAACCTCGATATGAAGAAACACATCTTCGCCACGACCAAACACGTTTGCGAACCCAAACCCTTTGGCTTTGTCGAACCATTTCACACGCGCAGGCTCCAGCGGCAACGACAGATCCAGCGGCTCGGCAATTTCGCCGCCCGGGATCGGAAAATCTTCCTCTTCCGCGGCAGGCGGCTCAATGCTTAGCACTTCAACAGCCTGAATGCCCCGTGCAGTCTCCTGTACGATTACGCTGATCCCGGCAGCATCGGCCACGGAAGATTGGCCAAAGTTCCGAAGAACATTGGCGTGAAGCAGTATATCCGGTCCGCCTTGATCCGATACCACGAAGCCAAAGCCTTTCGACGGATCGAACCACTTCACAGTTCCTGTGACACGCGCCCCGTCATTTTCGGCGTCGGTCATCTCTTGCATCATCCCTCGGGCTCTCAAACCCACTTTTCATCAACTCTGGTCCGACACGACTGGTCTTGTCTATGTCAAATCTTTGCCAGTTTCCGAATTTTTGTGCAGTTTTTCATTACGGAAAAAGACGCTGGGTCGCCCAACTATCGGCTTCCGCACCGCGCGTCCAGCGGAAACGGTCATGTAAGCGAAAATCCCCATCGGCCCAGAACTCCACTTCGTATGGAACGATCCGAAATCCCCCCCAATTCGCAGGGCGTTTTGGGTTCACGCCCTGACTGACACCAATCTTTGCGGCCGCCGCCATAAGATCGGTGCGGCTGCCCAAAGGGCGCGATTGCTGCGACGCGATTGCACCAATGCGGCTCTTTAGACTCCGGCTTTCAAAATAGGCATCGGCCTGTGGGCCATCTTCGCGGGTCACACTGCCCCGAACCCGGATTTGCCGTCGAAGCGTCTTCCAGTGCAAAACGAACGCCGCTTCGGGCGTTGCCTGCAACTCCTGCCCCTTTTTGCTTTCGTAGTTCGTGTAAAACACAAAGGCGGCGTCTTCGATGTCCTTCAAAAGGACCATACGCACGTTCGGACGCCCCGCCTCATCGACACTTGCAAGAGCAATTGCGTTCGCATCGTTCGGCTCGGTCGCTTCCGCTTCGGCAAGCCAGCTGCGCGCAATCACAAACGGATCATCGCCTGCAAAAATTCCGCTTCGATCGCTCATGGTCACTCCTGCTGTCAGGCTTGATGGAGGCCGTTTCTTGGCATAACACCGGTCCACGGTAAATGGGTCGAGGAAAAGAATATGACCGCAGCGTTGATGGCCGGCAAACGTGGCCTGATCATGGGGCTGGCAAACGACAAATCGATCGCATGGGGCATCGCAAAGACCCTGGCCGATCATGGCGCAGAGCTTTGCTTTTCGTATCAGGGCGAGGCCTTGCTGAAACGCGTCGTGCCACTGGCCGAGCAGTTGGGGTCTGACTTTGTCGTCCCCTGCGATGTCGGCGACGGCGATAGTATCGACGCGCTTTTCAAAAAGATTGAAGATCGCTGGGGTAAGATCGACTTTGTGGTTCATGCCATTGGCTTTTCAGACAAAAATGAACTTCGGGGTCGCTATGTCGATACCAGCCGTGACAACTTTGCGGTCTCGATGGATATCTCGGTGTTTTCCTTTACCGCTGTGTGTCGCCGGGCCGCCGCCATGATGCCGGACGGCGGATCGCTGCTGACACTTACTTATTCCGGCGCCGAGCGGGTGATGCCACATTATAACGTCATGGGGGTTTGTAAGGCGGCACTGGAGGCGTCGGTGAAATACATTGCTGAAGACCTCGGGCGCGATGGGATCCGCTGTAATGCCATCAGCGCTGGCACAATCAAGACGCTGGCCGCATCCGGCATCGGCGATTTCCGCTATATCTTGAAGTGGAACGAGATCAACTCGCCCCTTCGCAGAAATGTGACCATCGAAGATGTCGGCGGCGCATCGCTGTATCTTTTGTCTGACCTTGGGGCTGGCACCACGGGCGAAATTCATCATGTCGACGCTGGATATAACGTCATCGGCATGAAGAACCCCGACGCGCCGGACATGACGCGTGGCTGAAGGGACGCCCACATTGAAACCGGTGCTCCTGGCCAATGCCGTTGCGCTAATGTCAGCCGTCTTGGTCCACTCCCTGTCAAAAAGATTATCAAGGGGCACAACATGACTGACCGCCTGCCGCATGAAAAAGGGTTTCACGTCTCGTGGGACCAGATCCATCGTGACAGTCGCGCTCTGGCTTGGCGGCTGGATGGGCGGGGGCCGGATGATGGCCGGTGGAAGGCTATCGTCGCGATTACCCGAGGTGGTATGGCGCCGGCAATGATCGTCGCACGCGAGTTGGACGTCCGCACTGTCGACACGATCAGCGTGCAATCCTATCACCATCAAAGCCAAGGCGAGGCAAAGGTGTTGAAATCGCCGGATGCGAACATGATGGGGGACGGTACCGGTATTCTCATTTTGGACGATCTGGTCGACAGCGGCAGAACCCTTGAGCTGGTGCGTGATTTGTATCCAAAGGCGCACTTTGCGACCGTCTATGCAAAACCCAAGGGCGAACCCATGGTGGACACGTTCATCACGGGCGTCAGCCAAGACACCTGGATATTCTTTCCTTGGGATATGGCGCTGCAATATGTCGAGCCGTATCGCGGCAAGGAATAGGTGCAAGGACCGGCGCCGACGACCGGTTTTAAAGGCTCGAATACCGCCTCAAGAAAAAGTTAATCGGGTTTTGAGGCCAGAAGCCTGTCGCAGCGCATGTTGAGCTTCGGACCACTCTTGCCCTGTCGGGCTGCGCGCGATACCACCGGTCGACCTTAGAGGCATGGTGCAGAACAATGGCGAAAAAACAGGGCATGGGCATAGGAATGTGGATCATTATGGGTCTGCTGATCTTATCCCTTGGCGGATTTGGCGTAACGCAATTCGGAAACTCTGTGACAAGTGTCGCCGAGGTTGGCGATGTCGAAGTCACGGCCAACGATTATGCCCAGGCGGTACAGCGCCAAATGACGGCGTTTCAGCAGGAAATGGGCCAGCCCGTGACCTTCCAAACCGCGCAGGCGCTTGGACTGGATCGAATTGCCTTGGGACAATTGATCAGTACGGCAGCCATTGAAAACGAAACCCGGCGGGCTGGGCTTTCCGTCGGCGACGAATTCGTCAGTGAAGAGATACAGAGCATTGCCGCCTTCCGCAGCGCCGCAGGCTTCGATCGCACAGTCTACGAAATGGCGCTGCAACGCAGCGGGTCATCGCCCCGCGAATTCGAAGCTACCATTCGTGCCGATATTGCCGCGGAACTGATGCGCCGCGCCGTTGGGACGGGGATATCGACCCCCGATATTTTCACCGACACACTGTTCAACCATGCGCGCGAGATCCGCGACGTGACATGGGCCCGTCTGGGCGCCGAAGACCTGCCCCAACCCATTTCCGACCCGACTGACGCAGATCTGGCAACGTTTCACGAAGAAAACCCACTGGATTTCACAAAGCCGGAAACGAAGGTTATCCGCTATGCTTGGCTGACGCCGGATATGTTGGCCCCTACACTTGAGGTCAGTGACGACCAAATTCGCGCGCTGTACGAGGCTCGGATCAATGAGTTTGTCAGTCCCGAGCGCCGGTTGATAGAGCGGCTTGTCTTCTCGACCCAGTCAGACGCCGAAGCTGCGAAAGCCCGGATCGACAACGGTGAAATCAGCTTTGACGAGCTTGTCGCGGAACGCGGACTGCAGCTTCAAGATGTCGATATGGGTGATGTGACCCAGGACGATCTTGGCGATGTGGGGGGCGACGTCTTTGCCCTTGAGGCCCCTGGTGTCGTCGGGCCCCTTCCCTCCGCGCTTGGGCCTGCCATCTTCCGTATGAATGGTATACTTGCGGCCGAAAACATCGACTTTCTTGAAGCGAAAGAGGGTCTGGCACCAGAAGCTGCCGCAGACCGTGCCCGGCGTTTAATCAACGATATGGTCGCGGAAATCGAAGATCTGCTGGCCGGTGGCGCCGATCCAACTCTCATCGCAGAACGCACCGGGCTTGAGGAAGGCACCATTGAGTGGAACGTGGATGTGTTTGAAGGGATTGCGGCCAATCAGGAATTCCGCGCAGCGGCCGCGCGCACCAATCCTGATGACTTTGGCGAAGTTTTTGAGCTGGCCGATGGGGGTATTTTCACATTGGTGGTGGAAGAGGTACAGGAGCCTGTGCTGATCCCCCTGGCGGATGTACGGGATGATGTCGAAGCAGCCTGGCGCGTCGCTGAAACCCAAGCAGCGCTGGAAGCGCGCGCCTCGGAGCTGGCCGATCAGTTGCGCGGCGGGCGCGAAATGGCAGGCTTGGACCTGGAACTTGAAACCAATCGGGGCCTGACCCGTGACAGCTTTATCGAGGGGACGCCCCCTTCCTTTATCACAACCCTGTTCGAGCTTGAGGCCGATGGGATTACGGTCGTTGCCTCCGACGGTGACGCGTGGCTGCTGCGGCTGGACGCCATCATCGCCGC
>JBCCCA010000231.1:0-5281 GCA_039033735.1 Pseudomonadota bacterium | reverse complement strand
GTGATGGCGATTGCATAGAGACGGGTGCTGTGGTCGTAGGTCACCTCCACCGCCGCAGCGCCTTCGCTGTGCGAGAGGGTGCAGATGGGAGTGGGGGTGAACTCCCAGGCGTGGGCTGGGGCGGCGAGGAGGAGGAGGGCAAAGAAACGCATCTTAATGGACCCCCAGTCGCAGCAAGTATTCGTCGAACATCGGTACCGTGAACGCGGTGTCGCCGTGGGACGGACTGTACACCATACCTTTTTTAATTAAGCCACTTCTGATCGGTGCGACACTTTCGACTTTGCGGTTTCGCTTAGCGGCAATGTCGCCCGAGCGGTGTGGCCCCGGACCAAGCTCTGCCATTGCAAAAAGATATTCCTTCTCCGCATTGGTCAGCCGATCAAAGCGTACCTGAAAAAAGCTTTCATCAAGGCTTCTCGTAGCGCTGTCTGTCGCTTGGGCGATATCAGAAGCTTCGATCCTATTATTTTTCGCTATATTCCAAGCATAATAGGCCCACGTTTGCAAAAAATACGGATAGCCCTCGGTTACCCGTATCACTTCTGCAAGGGCTTCAGCTGAGATTTCTGCATCTTCATCTTCCACTGGTTCTCGAATGGCGCGACTGCTGTCTTCGGCATTCAGTGGTCCGACACGAGGATAGTCGAACAGCCTTTCCGCGTATGACTTTGACCGACCAGCAAGTCCTAGGATCTGCGGAAGCCCGCCCCCAACAAGGACAATGGGTAGTTGCCTTTGCTGAATCCGGTGCATTGCCATGATAAGAGCGCTCATTTCCGGTTCGCTGAGGTACTGAAGTTCGTCGATGATCAATGCAATCGCTGTGTCTTTCGCCTTTGCGGCTTGGCCAACCGTTTCAAAGAGATCAGCGAGATCGCTTTCTATATCGCCACTATCAGCCGACCCAACTTCCGGTTCGACCGATAGGGAGAATTCGATATCTCCGATTGTTGCCTTCACAGCACCTGCAAACGCAGCAAGTGTTTTTAGTGCCCGTTTCCCGGCTTCTTTCGCTTGCTCCATTCGGTCTAAGCGGATGACAAGTTGTCGGAGTTTTGGTAGCAGGGTTTCTGGTAAGTTCTTGCTTTCGTGAGCTTCAATCTGAACCGCCAGGTATCCAAGACCCATCGCTTTTTCGTAGACTTCATTAAGAAGCACTGTCTTTCCCACGCCGCGAAGCCCTACCGCGACAAAAGATTTTGCAGGTCGCCCAGCGCGGACGCGATTCAACGTGAGCTCGGTTTTGTGCAGAATTTCGTCACGGCCAGCAAGGATAGGCGGCGGCGTGCCAGCCCCTGGCGAAAACGGATTCCTAAGCTCATCCATAAAGAAGTAAACCTATCTTATGAAAAAAATCATAAGATAAGATAAGCTACATCAATGCTTATGGCAACCTAACGCTTCTTCCGCCGTTTCACATTCCCGCCGCGCTGGCCCGGCCGGCCCGCAGTGCTGCGCCCCGACGCCTTCTGAGCGTCGTCCACGGCGGCCTCGACGGCCGATTGGCGGGCCATGGGGTCGTCGGAGACGGCCAGGTCCACGGCCTCCAATCGTTTGACCTCGTCGCGGAGGCGGGCGGCTTCTTCGAATTCTAGGTTTTCGGCGGCTTTGCGCATGTCGGTGCGCAGGCCATCAAGCACGGCTTGCAGGTTGCCGCCGTGTTTGGTGTCGACCTTGGCGGTAACGCGGGCCTGGTCGGTGTCGCCTTTGTAAAGGCCGGCGAGGATGTCCTCGACGTTTTTCTTCACCGTCGCGGGGGTGATCCCGTGCTCTTCATTATAGGCGATCTGTTTGGCGCGGCGGCGGTTGGTTTCCGCCAGCGCGCGCTCCATCGAGCCGGTGACCCGATCAGCATACATGATCACGCGGCCGTCGGCATTCCGCGCGGCGCGGCCGATGGTTTGCACCAAGGACGTCTCGGAGCGTAGAAAGCCCTCCTTGTCCGCGTCCAGGATCGCCACCAGCCCACATTCGGGGATGTCGAGCCCCTCGCGCAGCAGGTTGATCCCGATCAGTACGTCAAAGGCGCCCAGGCGTAGGTCGCGCAGGATTTCGATCCGCTCAATCGTGTCGATGTCGGAGTGCATGTAGCGGACCTTGATCCCCTGCTCGTGCATGTATTCAGTCAGATCCTCGGCCATGCGCTTGGTCAGCGTGGTGACCAGCGTGCGGTAGCCATCGGCGGACACTTTGCGCACCTCGTCCAGCAGATCGTCGACCTGCATGGAAACCGGACGGATCTCTACCTCTGGGTCCAGTAGGCCGGTGGGGCGGATCACCTGTTCGGTAAAGACGCCGCCCGATTGGTCCAGCTCCCATGCTGCAGGTGTTGCCGAGACGAACACCGACTGGGGCCGCATCGCGTCCCACTCTTCGAATTTCAGCGGGCGGTTGTCCATGCAGGACGGCAGGCGAAAGCCGTGCTCGGCCAAGGTGAACTTGCGCCGGTAGTCGCCTTTGTACATCGCGCCGATTTGGGGGACGGAGACGTGGCTTTCATCCGCGAAGACAATCGCATTATCGGGGATGAACTCGAACAGGGTTGGGGGCGGCTCGCCCGGAGCGCGGCCAGTGAGATAGCGGGAATAGTTCTCGATCCCGTTGCAGACACCGGTGGCCTCCAACATCTCAAGATCAAAGTTTGTCCGCTGTTCCAGCCGCTGCGCTTCCAGCAGGCGCCCTTCAGAGACAAGCTGATCCAGGCGGATCTTCAGCTCTTTCTTGATGCCCACGATGGCCTGGTTCATCGTCGGTTTCGGCGTCACGTAGTGGCTATTCGCATAGACCCGAACGCGGTCCATGTTCGCCTGTTTCTCGCCGGTCAAAGGGTCAAACTCGGTGATGCTTTCTAGTTCTTCGCCAAAGAACGACAGCTTCCACGCGCGGTCTTCGAGGTGGGCAGGGAAAATCTCAAGCGAGTCGCCGCGTACCCGGAAGCTGCCCCGCTGGAACGCCGCATCATTGCGCTTGTATTGCTGCGCGACCAGGTCGGCCATCACGCCGCGCTGGTCATAAACCCCACCAACCTTCAGGTCCTGGGTCATCGCGCCATAGGTTTCCACCGAACCGATGCCGTAGATACACGAGACCGACGCGACGATAATCACATCGTCCCGTTCTAGCAGCGCCCGCGTGGCCGAGTGGCGCATGCGGTCGATCTGCTCGTTAATCTGGCTCTCTTTCTCGATATAAGTGTCCGAGCGGGGCACATAGGCCTCGGGCTGGTAGTAGTCGTAGTAGCTGACGAAATACTCAACCGCGTTATCAGGAAAGAAGCCCTTGAACTCGCCATACAGCTGCGCCGCGAGGGTTTTGTTCGGGGCGAGGATGATCGCAGGCCGCTGCGTTTCCTCAATGACCTTGGCCATCGTGTAGGTCTTGCCCGTGCCGGTCGCGCCCAGCAGCACCTGGTTTTGCTCACCGTCCAGCACGCCCGCTGACAGCTCTTTGATCGCGGTGGGCTGATCCCCGGCGGGCGTAAATTCGGTGTTCATGCGAAGCTGGATTCCGCCCTCCAGCTTCTCCCGCTCGGCAGGCGGGGCGGGGGCGTTGGTCAGCGCAGGTGCGGACTTGTCAGAATGGGCATAGGGCATAGGCGCAATGTGGCCCATTGCGCGTGGGATGCAAGGCGGCCCGCTGTCCATTTCTGTCAGTAGGCCATTTCTGTCAGCACACAGTTCGCCGCAGGCTATTGTGCCCGGTCAACGGCCAGGGCTGCGCCCTCCCGCCGCCTTGGCAAGCTAGGCGCATTTGCGTATGTCGATCTGAGGCAAGCGAGGATATCCAGATGCGCGCACGTATTTACCAACCGGCTCGGACGGCCATGTCGTCGGGCACGGCCAAAACCAAACAGTGGATCCTTGAATTTGTGCCATCGCAGGCGCGCAAGGTGGATCCGTTGATGGGCTGGACGTCGTCGTCGGACACGCAGGCGCAAGTTCGGTTGACCTTTGGCACCAAAGAAGACGCGGTGGACTACGCCAACGATCATGGGATTGATCACACGGTGCAAGAGCCAACCAAACGCAAGGCGAACATCCGCCCTGGCGGGTATGGCGACAACTTTGCCACAGCGCGGCGCGGTGCGTGGACACATTAACGCTCGTGCCTGCTCTGCCGTCCGAACCGGATGTGCAGGCGCTTTTGCAAACGCATCATGCCCTGATGCGCAGTCAAAGCCCGGCGGACAGCTGCCATGTATTGGACCCACTTGAGCTGAGCGCCGCGGGCGCTTTCGTGCTTGCGGCGCGGCGACAGGGCACGATTTTGGGCATTGGCGCGCTGGCGCCATTCGCGTCGCAGCAGGGCGAATTGAAATCGATGCACACCGCCGCTGCGGCCCGGGGGCAAGGCGTCGGCCGTGCCATTCTGGAGGCGCTGATTGCCAAAGCCAAAGGGGACGGGCTGACCCATCTGTGGTTAGAGACTGGCAGCGCGGACGCGTTTGCGCCGGCCCGCGCCCTATACACCAACCACGGCTTTGCCCTGTGTGCGCCCTTTGGCACCTATACGGCTGATCCGCTCAGCGTATTCATGACCCGTACGCTCTGAACGCTTGGCAAAACCGGCGCCCTCGGGCATGAGTGCGGCAGCGGTCCCTTAGCTCAACTGGATAGAGCAGCTGACTTCTAATCAGCAGGTTGAGGGTTCGAGTCCTTCAGGGATCGCCACCTTTTGCTTGATATAGGCGCTGCGTCTGTTTTTCGCGCCTATGGCACGCGACCTTAACTGGGAAACCTCGCACAGATCAAAGGTCCCGCACGGCGTCAACGCCGTTACGCCCCCGTCACGCCAAAGGCGTGCCTTCGGCGCGTTCGCGCCACCCTTTGGGTTGGCGCTTTAGCTTTGTGTGGGTGTGCCTCAGGTCTAAGGCCGCGCGCCTTAGCTGCGCATCCGGTCGCCCGTAGGGTCGTAGGGCGCGGGTGGGATCACTTGCGCGGGCACCAAATCACCGCACAGGTCAAGCTGCAGCAACGTGCCAGGTTGCGCCAATTCGGGCGCCACAAACGCGTAGGCGAGGTTCAAGCCGGTACGGTGGCCCCAGTCGCCCGAGGTGACTGTGCCCACGACCTGGTTTGCATGCATCAGTGACGCGCCGCCGATGGCGGGGGCATGGGACGCCTCGACCCGAAGGGTGACAAGCTGCCGGGCGGGACCCGCCGCCTGGCGCTTGATCAGGGCGGACTTGCCGACGAAGTCGCCTTTGTCCAGTTTCACAAAGCGCCCCAGCCCTGTCTCAAACGGGTCGAACTCTGTCAGGATGTCGGATTTCCAGTGC
>JBCCCA010000230.1:0-5317 GCA_039033735.1 Pseudomonadota bacterium | reverse complement strand
GGCGGGCTTGAAGTCGCACGGGAGGAGAACCGCCTTGCGCATTTCATCGCGCCGCTTCGCGATGCGGGCTGCCGCGTTTCCATTTTCATCGCCGCCGATCCGCGTCAGATCGAGGCAGCGCACCGGATCGGCGCCGAAGTTGTTGAACTTCACACCGGAGCTTATTGCGATTTGCATGCGGAAGAGCGGTTTGCGGAACGGGATGCAGAGCTTGCCCGTCTGCGAGACATGGCGACATTCGCGCATGGGCTGGGGCTTGAGGTTCACGCGGGCCACGGCTTGACCTATGACACAGTTGCCCCGATCGCAGCATTGCCTGAACTGATGGAGCTGAACATTGGGCATTTTCTAATCGGTGAGGCGATTTTCCTTGGGCTTGAGGGCTCCATCAAGGAAATGCGGCGCATTATGGATGAGGCGCGTGACGTGCCGCACGGGATCGCGTCCTGATTTCTTTGGGAATTGCGTATTTCGGACAAGAAGAAGGGCATTTTGTTTGCCCTTCTGTGTCGTGAGATTGTACGGGCAGGGCGCTGATAGCGCGTCCCGCCCGTTTTTGCTTTAGGCAAGTGCCTTGGTCAGCGCTTGGTCGAGATCGGCGATGATGTCATCCGCATCCTCGATCCCGATGGAAACACGTACGACATTCGGAAGTGCGCCGGAAGCGGCGCGCTGTTCATCCGTCAACTGTCTATGTGTCGTCGACGCGGAGTGGATAATGAGTGACCGGGCATCACCCAAGTTTGCGACATGGCTGAATAGTTCAACCGCATCAATAAGTCTTACGCAATTGTCATAGCCACCCTTCACAGCGAAGGTGAACAGCGCCCCTGCACCGTTTGGGCAAATCCTTGCAATCCGGTCGTAGTAGGGCGAGCTTTCGAGACCTGCATAGGTCACGGTTTCGATCCGATCGTCGGCTTCCAGCCACTTCGCGACTTTTACGGCATTTTCAACGTGCTTTTGCATGCGCAGCGACAATGTCTCGATGCCCATCAGCGTATAATGCGCGCCTTGCGGATTCATGGTCATTCCCAGATCGCGCAGGCCAACGGCGATAGAGTGGAAGGTAAATGCCATCGGTCCCAGCACTTCATGGAAAGTCAGGCCGTGATAAGCAGGTTCCGGTTGGCTGAGCGATGGGAACTTGTCATTGGCAGACCAGTTGAACTTGCCACTGTCTACCACCGCGCCGCCGGTTACCGTTCCGTTGCCTGTCAGGTATTTTGTGGTGGAATGGACGACCAGTGTCGCACCATGTTCTATCGGGCGGCAGAGATAAGGCGAGGCCGAAGTGTTGTCGACGATCAGTGGGATGCCGGCCGCGTCGGCCACGCCGGCAATAGCGTCTAGGTCAGTGATGTACCCGCCCGGGTTCGCGATGCTTTCGCAGAAAACCGCGCGCGTGTTCTCATCGATGGCCGCTTTGACAGCGTCGAGATCGTCGAAATCAACCAGTGTCGCGGACCAGCCGAACCGCTTGATCGTTTGCGTCAGCTGTGTGTAGGTGCCGCCGTACAGGCGCGTCGAGGCGACGATATTGCACCCCGGCATCATCAGCGGGAATAGCGCCATGATCTGAGCCGCATGGCCCGAGGAACAACAGATTCCGCCCGCGCCGCCTTCAAGATGTGTGATCCGCTCGGCCAAGGCGGCGACCGTCGGGTTGGTCAGGCGCGAATAAATGTATCCCACTTCTTGTAGGTTAAAGAGCCGTGCCGCATGGTCGGCGTCCTGAAAGACATACGCGGTCGATTGATAGATTGGTACCTGACGCGCGCCCGTCGCCGGGTCGGGATTGGCGCCAGCATGGATTTGAAGAGTGTCGAAGTGTTGCGGTCGGTCGGACATGACGTAGGCTCCCTGATATTTTGGGCGGAACCTAAGGCGCCGCTTGGGCTACTGCAACCGCTCAAAGCCCTTAACGCATCCACAGCTTTGCGCGTTTTATGCGGTTTCGGATCGTTTTCTCGTTCGTTGGCAAATGCGCCTGATCGAAAAGCGCCCGGACCTTTTCCCCTCGGGATTGATAGATCATCCGTTTGAAGGGCTCGTATTGCTTTAGAATTTTCTTGATCTTGTTTGGGCGCGCGACGTCTTCAAGAAAGGCAATCGTGCCGTCAGGTGCCTTTGCGTACAGAAGCGACATCGTGCGCCAATGCAAACTCGCTGCCCCGTCAAGCCCATCAAGCTGCGGCCCGGGGCGACCGCCGTTCAGGTCTGCGATCACGACGGGAAGGGCAATTTGGTCGAGCCACGGATCCAGGCTTTGGCAAGCAAGCTCGGCAGGTGTGTTATCCCGAAGATCGATCATCAGCGCGATCATGCGGTTCGCAAAATCTTGCGGGCATGGGGCAAAGAACCAGCCCGCGTTGAAGTATAGGTACCGCTGCCAGTCGTCGGCGGGATGGGATGTGTCCAGCGTCGGTATGATGTCGACGCCCGCACGATCAAAGACGGCGCGCCAGATCGTTTCAAGTTCCGGACCGTAAAGCGGTACGATGGGCCAAGTGTTTTCACGCGCCATCGAGGCAGACGGGTGGTCAAAGTCAAAGTTGATGTTGTCAATTCTGCCGGTGATCAGCGTGTCTGTGTCGAAAAAAACGAAGGGTTCGTTGGGCGCCATCGCTTGCAGCAGTTCGACTTTGTTTCCTTGCGGATAGGTGGCGCCGAAATGCTTTGCATCAAATGGAAGGATCGTCGCGCCAAGGTCAGACAGGATCGCGCGAACGTCGTCCGGAAGCCTTGGGTCTTTGGGCCAGAGGGGGCCGGGCTGAGGTTCTCCGACAATAAGTCGACCTGCGAAATCGGGAGCGGCCTGTCGTAGGCTTACGGCGAATAAGACGGCTTCATATGCCAGCCGCCCCCTTTGGGCGACAATGCATATGTCGAATTGGCCGATCATGCTGGCGCGTCAATTCCCTTACGGTGCTCTCAAACCTGATAGCCGGAACCGCGACCGGGCGTCGAGACCTTGCGAGCCAAGGTCCGGGATTCGAACCTAACAGTATACAGTGGTGGACGGCTAAGTATAAGAAATATCAAGAAAATGCTGGCTCTCTTGGCGTTGCCGCATATATTGCGAAGTAAGGAAGGCGACCCAGATGAGCCCGATAAAAGACCATGACCTGCGTTATCAGCTTGCCAACGAGCTTCATGCGCGGCCTTTTCCGACCCTGGCGGCGCCTTGCCGCGCTGCTTTTCTGGCGATCAAGCGGCCGAAGGACGCGGCGGCGCGTGACCGAGATCAGGATCGGGCGCATCTTATCGCACTTCTTGACCGGTATGGCGCGGCGCACCCGCAGCCGGGGGCCACGCATTACTTTGGCCAGATTGGTCGGCACGCATTGAAGTGGGAAAGCCACACCGAATTTGTGACTTACACAATCTTTGGTGATGGTGTCGCGGATACTCCGTTCGATGCTTCGACCTTTGGGATGTTCCCCGAAGATTGGCTGGCCAATGCGCCGGGCGACCGCATCACCTCGGCCCTAATCCGGGTCGAAGTCTGCAAAGATATGTCCACTATACCCGCAAAAGTCGAAAACTGGTTTGTGCCAGAAAGCCTGGCGATCAGCGCTGTTCTGGATCAGACGGCTGTCATTGCCGGCGACTTCCGGATCGATGCTGCGGGCCATATGCGCTTTGCCATGTTTGCCACGGGGGAGATGGGGCCGCGGCGCATCGGGCGTGTTCTGCAACGAGTTTGTGAGATTGAGACCTATAAATCGATGTCGATGCTTGGCTTGGCGCGGGCCCGCGGTCTTGGATCGGTCATCGGGGATATCAATGGTAAGCTCACGGGTCTGATGTCGCAAATGCAGGGCAGCGATGTTGGTTCGGAAGAGACGCTTAAGGGCCTGCTTGAGGTTTCTGCCGAACTTGAAACGACATTGGCGCACTCGGCTTTTCGGTTCGGGGCCACGGATGCATATGATGCGCTGGTGCACCAACGTATTGCCGTTTTGCGAGAGGAACGGTTTGACGGGCGACAGACGTTTGCAGAATTCATGATGCGGCGCTTTGATCCGGCCATGCGAACTGTAAAAGCCGTCGAAGGGCAGCTTCGCACGATGGCCGAGCGTGCCGAACGGGCCGCCAATCTTTTGCGGACGCGCGTCGACGTCGAAAGATCCGCGCAAAACCAGGAGCTGTTGGCATCAATGGACCGGCGCGCGGATTTACAGCTTCGCCTGCAAAAAACGGTTGAGGGTTTTTCCGTCGCAGCGATCAGTTATTATGCCGTGAACCTTGTTTCCTATCTGACATTTCCAATTTTCGAAGGCTTTGGGCTGGGCAAGACCGCAGCGCTATCCTTGCTGACGCCGGTCGTCCTGGCCCTGGTTTGGCTCATCGTGCAACGGATACGGCGCTCCGTTGAATAGCCGGCATCCGTGTTGAGCGTGCCCGATTTGAACTCTTCCCAGGAATCGTCACTCTGTGCATTGGCAGGGGCGTCATTGACGGCCATTTTCCGATGCGGTGCAAGGGCGCCTTTTGTCGAAAGCGTTGCGAACGTTTCCGAGGTCGATGCCGGGCGTGCCGGTGGATGAGCAAACCCCTTGGTTCCAGCTTCGACCCCGACATTTGGCGCGAGCAGGTTCGTTTGAAAGGCGACCGCCTCGATGGCCGAAGCGAATTTCGTCATTGCCTTTGGCCCGTCTTCGATCTTTTCCATGGCATCGACGGCGTCGGTGGAATCCTTGGAGCTGACCGCATTGCTTTGGATCGTGGCGTACATCTGCTCCATCGCCGCTGATGTCTCTTCGACCGTTGCGGCCTGTTGTCTGCAGCGTTTCAAAAGTGCACTTGCTGTGCCGGATATCGTCGGCGTTCCCAAATCTTGCGGTAATCCGGCGCCACCGATTCCTCCTTTTCAAGAAGCATGCGATGATGCTTACCTTTCACTTCCGCGTGGGAGTATGCGAAGATCTTCAACAAGCCTTCATTTGTCCAATGAACCGTGCCGTCGGGTTCGAACTCGATCACCGCTAGCGACGCAGAGATGAAATCTATGGTATTCTTGGTAAGCATCCCGCGCTTGGGCACCTCGGTTACATCTACGCCGAATTTCAGGACTTTTTCGACAGCACCGTCTTCTCCGCGGATCGGCTTATATGACGCTTCGATGAAGATGGGGCTGCCGTTTTCGCGAATGCGTTTGAAACTGTCCTTGAAAGAATTACCCGTCTCAAGGCGTTCCACATAGCCTGATAGTCCCGTGAACCGGCAAAGCGTTCCTCGCAGAACGACACTCTTAAAGTTCACCTACTGGGTGAAATCACCGACCTCGTATCCGTGGATCAAGCGCGTCGCG
>JBCCCA010000229.1:0-5369 GCA_039033735.1 Pseudomonadota bacterium | reverse complement strand
GACGCGATCGAGCGCGCCAATCTGGCTGAACGCCACGAGGCCGACCGCGACGAACAAAGGCAACGCGCCGAAGGCCGGCTTCTTGTTCTTGGGGTCGCGTTTCTATGCGCATTCTTCATGGTGGGCCTTCGCATGGGCACATTGGCGGCCTCGGATCCGGTCGAGCCGCGCTCGGCTGTCTCTGGCGCACAGATCGTGGCGGCGCGCGCTGATATCACCGACCGGAACGGGCGCATCCTGGCCACCAATCTGACGACCCATTCGCTTTATGCGCAACCGCCGCAAATGATCGACCCGGCCAAGGCGGCGCGCGAACTGGCACAAATCTTCACGGACCTGAAAGAAGACGAGCTGCTGCGTAGGTTCACCGGCAAGCGCAAATTCCTGTGGGTTAAGCGTCGCATCAGCCCTGAACAGCAGCAAGCCGTGTTCGACATTGGTGAACCGGGCTTGTTGTTCGGCCCGCGCGAGATGCGTTTGTACCCCAACGGCGCGCTTGCTGCGCATGTGCTGGGGGGCGCGGGCTATGGTCGTGAAGGGGTGAGTTCCGCCGAAGTGATCGGGGTCGCTGGTGTCGAAAAGATGCTGGACGCCGAACTACGTGATCCGGGCCGTGGTGATGTGCCGCTGACGCTTTCGCTGGACCTGACCGTACAGGCCGCCGTTGAACGTGTTCTGGAAGGCGGCATGCGCTTGATGAATGCGCAAGGCGCGGCAGCCGTATTGATGGATATTCACTCGGGCGAGGTTGTTTCGCTTGCAAGCCTGCCGGATTTCGATCCGAACGATCGTCCCCGTCCCTTGACCGAAGGCGATCAAGCCGAGAGCCCGTTGTTCAACCGGGCGGTTCAGGGGCTGTATGAACTGGGCTCCACCTTCAAGATTTTCACCGCAGCGCAAGGCATCGACGAGCGTCTTGTCAGCCGCTCGACATGGATCGACACGACCGGTCCGCTCAAATGGGGCACGCACCGCATACGCGACTTCCGCGATCACGGGGATGCCCTGACGGTGGAAGACATCATCGTCGACAGTTCGAACATCGGCACCGCGCGCGTGGCAATGATGATCGGGCCCGAGCGCCAGCGGAGGTTCCTGCGCAATCTCGGACTGTTCGACGCAACGCCTGTCGAGCTGATCGAAGCCCCGGGTTCGAAACCGCTTCTGCCGAAGAAGTGGTCCGAAATCCACACGATGACAGTGTCTTACGGGCATGGTTTGTCAGCGTCGCCGCTGCATCTGGCTGCGGCCTATGCCACGCTTTTGAACGGTGGGCGTCAGGTGCAGCCAACCTTGTTGAAGCGCGAAGCAGCTGACCCGGGACGCCAGGTCATTTCGACCAACACCTCGGAACAGGCCCGCGACATGCTGCGCAAGGTCGTCACCAAGGGCACAGCCTCGCTGGCCGATGTGCAGGGCTATCACGTCGGAGGCAAAACAGGGACGGCAGACAAACCAAAACCGCAGGGTGGCTATTACGACGACAAGGTGATCGCGACCTTTGCGTCGGTCTTTCCGTCGAACGACCCTAAATATGTGCTGATTGTCACGTTGGACGAACCTGTGGACACGACGGGCGACAAGCCGCGCAGAACCGCCGGGTGGACGGCTGTGCCGGTTGCCGCCGAAGTGATCCGACGTGTTGCGCCACTTCTGGGGCTGGCGCCCGATACGACGGTGGGTGTAACACTCGCCCGGAACTAAACCCCGAAGGAGGCCACCTTGCAGACCCGGGCCAGGACAAGGACACTCGCTGAACTGGGTTTGACCGTGCCGGGCGGATCCGAGACGCGGATCACCGGGCTGTCGGTGGACAGCCGTGACGTGAAGGACGGCCATCTTTTTGTGGCTCTGCCCGGAACGAAGGTACACGGCGCCGAGTTCATCCAATACGCGCTGCGCATGAATGCGCGCGCCATCCTGACAGACCGTGCGGGCGCCGAGATTGCGGCAGATGTGCTGACCGCCGACGTGCCCGTCGTTATCGCCGAAGATCCCCGCGAAACACTGGCTTTCACCGCCGCGCTCTGGTTCGAAGCACAACCCGAGGTTCAGGTCGCTGTGACCGGCACCAATGGCAAAACGTCAGTCGCCAGTTTCACCCGCCAGCTGTGGACCGAAATGGGCGCCGAGGCGATCTCGCTGGGCACGACCGGTGTTGAAGGCGCGTTTTCCGCAAGGCTTCAACATACAACGCCTGAACCCATCACGCTGCACCGTGCGTTGGCGCAAGCCGCTGACGCAGGTGTCACGCACGCAGCGATGGAGGCTTCGTCCCACGGGCTTGCGCAAAAGCGGATAGATGGGGTGCGTCTCCGGGCCGCCGGTTTCACCAACCTCAGCCAGGACCACCTGGATTACCACGCAGACTTCGAGGACTACTTCGCGGCGAAAGCCGGGTTGTTCGCCCGCGTTTTGCCCGAGGACGGAACGGCCGTGATCAATATAGACGATGCGTACGGCGCTCGCATGGCTGAGATCGCCGAAGATCGCGGACAGGACCTTTTGACAGTCGGGCGTTCCAGCGATGCCATGTTGCAGATCCTCGGCCAACGCTATGATGCGACCGGACAGGAATTGCGTTTTGAATGGGCCGGACGCATTCACCAGATCCGGATGGGGCTGATTGGCGGGTTTCAAGGTGAGAATGCTCTGGTTGCAGCCGGGCTGTGCATTGGTACTGGGGCCGAGCCGCAAGAGGTTTTTGACACGCTACCCATGCTGGAAACCGTGCGTGGCCGAATGCAGTTCGCGGCACGGCGCGACAATCAAGCCGCCGTTTTCGTGGATTACGCACATACGCCACAGGCGTTGGAGACCGCCCTCAAGGCCATTCGTCCGCATGTCCTTGGACGCTTGATCGTTGTGTTCGGGGCGGGTGGGGATCGGGACCAGTCCAAACGCCCCCTGATGGGGCGCGCGGCGATGGAACACGCCGATGTGGTCTTCGTCACCGACGACAATCCGCGCAGCGAAGATCCTGACCTGATCCGGCGCCAAGTGATCGGGGGCATCACAAGGGGTGATTACACGGAAGTGGGTGACCGGGCCGAAGCGATCTTGCGGGCCGTTGACGGGCTAGGTGCAGGCGACACCCTGTTGATTGCGGGCAAAGGTCACGAAACGGGGCAAGAAATCGGCGACACCATTCTGCCCTTCGATGACGTGGAACAGGCCAGCGTCGCCGTCGCCGCACTGGACGGCAAAGGCCTGTGACACCGCTTTGGACGAAAGCTGATGCCCTCGCCGCGACTGGTGGCACGGGGCAGGGGCCTGAATGGCAAGCCGGTGGCGTCTCGATCGACACGCGTACGCTTCAGCCCGGCGACCTTTTCGTGGCGCTGAAGGATGTGCGCGACGGCCATGAGTTTGTGGCACAGGCACTTGCCAAGGGCGCAGCTGCGGCCCTGGTCTCGCGCGTGCCCGACGGGGTTGCCGATGATGCGCCCCTGATCGTGGTCGAGGACGTGTTGCACGGGCTCGATGCGATGGCCATCGCGGGACGGGCCCGCACCAAAGCCAAGGTCATCGGGGTGACAGGGTCCGCAGGAAAAACCTCGACCAAGGAAATGCTGCTGCAGGTGCTGGGCCATCAGGGAAAGACCCATGCAGCGGAAGCCAGCTATAACAACCACTGGGGCGTACCGCTGACGCTTGCACGTATGCCCGCCGATGCCGACTACGCGGTGATCGAGATCGGCATGAACCGCCCGGGCGAAATTGCACCATTGGCAAAACTGTCGCGCCTTGATGTAGCAGTAATCACGACCGTTGCGGCAGCGCATTTGGAAGCCTTTGAAAACGTTGAAGGGATTGCTGCGGAAAAGGCATCGATCTTTGAAGGTCTCGAGCCGGGTGGCGTGGCCCTTTTCAATGCGGATGTCGAAACCGCGCCGGTTCTGAACGCGCACGCCAAACTGCACGCCGCGCGCCGGCTGAGCTTTGGTGAAACCGCCGATGCGACCATTCAGGCCACCAAAGTATCGCTTACCGACAGCGCCAGTATTCTTGAAGGTCGGACGCCCAACGGCCCGTTTTTGTTCAAGGTTGGCGCACCTGGTCGTCACTTCGCCATGAATGCCTTGGCGGTTTATGGCGTCGCCCTGATCGTTGGCGCGGATGTTGATATTGCGGCGTGCGACATTGGACAATGGGCGGCCCCTGCGGGTCGTGGCCAGCGCGAGACGATCATGATCGACGCCGTCGAGGCCATGTCATTCGAGCTGATCGACGACGCGTTCAATGCGAACCCGGCCTCGATGCAGGCAGCCTTCGAAGTGCTGGCCGGAATCAGTCCGCGCGCGGGGCAGGGCCGTATCGCAACCGGGCGACGCATCGCAATTCTGGGTGACATGCTGGAACTGGGCGCGGACGAGGCCAAGATGCATCGCGCCATCGCAGAGCTTCCAGCGATGTCCGCCGTGGACAGGGTCGACTGCGTCGGCCCGCGCATGTCGGACTTGTTCGACGCGCTTCCAATCGAGAAGCGTGGACGCTGGGTTGCAGAAGCAAGCGAGCTTGCAACCATCGCGCACAAGCTGGTGGATGCAGGCGATGTTGTTCTGGTCAAAGGGTCAAAAGGGTCGCGCGTAAGCTTGGTGGTGGATGCGCTGAGAAAGCTGCACCAAGCCATGAACGAAGGAACGGAATAAATGCTTTACTGGTTGACTGCCTTCTCGGACGGGGGCGACATATTCAATCTTTTCAGATATATAACTTTCCGTGCAGGCGGCGCATTTTTTACCGCTTTGGTCTTTGGCTTCATATTCGGTCGGCCGCTGATCAACCTTTTGCGGGCGAAACAGAAACACGGGCAGCCAATCCGCGAAGACGGCCCCGAAAGCCACGTGCTGAACAAGGCGGGAACGCCGACCATGGGCGGTCTTCTGATTCTGTCCGCCCTGATCGTCGCTACTCTTCTTTGGGCACGCTGGGACAACGGGTATGTCTGGATCGTGCTGTTCGTGACCGCCGCTTTCGGACTGATCGGCTTTGCCGACGATTATTCAAAAGTGACGAAGAACGACAACTACTCCGGCCTTTCGGCCCGACTGCGGTTGCTGATCGGGTTTGTTGTGGCGGGTATCGCGGGGTTCGTGGCCTCGCTCTTGCACCCGGCAGAGCTATCTAATCAACTGGCCGTTCCGGTCTTCAAGGATGTGCTCTTCAATCTCAGCTTCGTCTTCATCCCCTTTGCGATGATCGTGATCGTGGGCTCGGCCAATGCGGTCAACCTGACCGATGGGCTGGACGGATTGGCAATTATGCCGGTGATGATCGCTGCGGGCACCTTGGGCGTAATTGCCTATGTGGTCGGCCGCGTCGACTGGTCGGGTGATCTTGGCATTCATTACGTCCCCGGAACAGGT
>JBCCCA010000228.1:0-5417 GCA_039033735.1 Pseudomonadota bacterium | reverse complement strand
GTAAACGCACTGTGCGCTCTGTCATCTGATCACTTGACAGTATGCCGTCAATCTCGCGAACTCAGCCCTGCAATACGCAGCAAAGCGCGTTGGAACACCTGTGCGTCTTGCGCGTTCATGTCGCCCCGAACACGGGCATCAAACGCGCGTGCCTCGCGTTCAAGATCTTCGAAAACACTCTGTCCGGCTTTGGTCAAGCGAAGCACCGAATGCCGTCGGTCATTAGCCACCTCTTCACGTTCCAGATACCGCTTTGATTCCAGCGCTGCAACGGCGCGGCTGACTTTGGTTTTATGCAGCCTTCCCATCTCGCAGACTTGTTTAGCCGTCATCTCCCCGTAACAACCCAGATGAAACAGCACCCGCCATTCGGTGCGCAGCATGCCGTATCTTCCTTTATACACGTGCTGAAACTCCAGGCTCAGCGCATCTGCTGCCTGGTTCAGCGCATAGGGGAGAAACTCAACCAATTCGAACCGCGCTTTTTTGGACATTTTTCAAACTCTGGGGTTGTTAGTTACATTTTCAACTAATATTCCATCCTCAACCGAAAGAGACAAGACAGATGAAAGACCTGAAACAGGATTCTTCGTTGATCACTGCCGCGGGCCTCACGGTCGAGGCACCAGCTTACATGCCCGGCTGGGGCAATGACTTCGAAACAGAAGCGCTCGAAGGTGCGCTGCCCCAAGGCATGAACTCACCGCAAAAGGTGAATTACGGGCTCTATGCTGAACAGCTGTCTGGCACGGCCTTTACGCAACCGGGGCCAGAGCGCACGTGGTGCTATCGCATCCGCCCATCGGTCAAGCACACACACCGGTTTGCAAAGATCGATCTACCATACTGGAAGTCTGCCCCGCATGTGTTGGATGACGTAATCTCACTCGGTCAATACCGCTGGGATCCTTTTCAGCATGGCGACGGTCTTACATGGCTTACAGGTATGCGCACCGTCACCACTGCAGGGGACGTGAACACCCAAACCGGCATGGCGGCGCATATCTATCTGGTCACCGACTCGATGGTCGACAGCTATTTTTATTCAGCCGACAGCGAACTGCTGGTCGTTCCGCAAGAAGGTCGCCTGCGCTTTGCGACTGAGCTAGGCGTGATTGATCTGGAACCTCAGGAAATCGCCATCATCCCGCGCGGATTGGTCTACCGTGTCGAAGTGCTCGAAGGTCCGTGCCGGGGCTTTGTCTGCGAAAACTATGGCCAGAAATTTAACCTGCCGGATCGTGGCCCTGTCGGCGCCAACTGCCTCGCCAATCCGCGCGATTTCAAAACGCCCGTCGCCGCGTTCGAAGATCGCGATGCGCCCTCCACCGTGACGGTTAAATGGTGCGGACAATTTCACGAAACAAAAATTGACCACTCCCCATTGGATATCGTGGCGTGGCACGGCAACTACGCGCCCTGCAAATACGATCTCAAAGCGTATTGCCCGGTCGGTGCGATCCTGTTCGACCACCCTGACCCGTCGATCTTTACTGTGCTAACTGCCCCCTCCGGCGTGCCTGGCACAGCGAACATTGACTTTGTCCTGTTCCGCGAACGCTGGCTGGTGGCCGAGGATACGTTTCGCCCGCCTTGGTACCACAAGAATGTCATGTCCGAGCTGATGGGCAACATCTATGGCCAGTACGACGCCAAACCACAGGGCTTCATTCCCGGCGGCATGTCCTTGCACAACATGATGCTGCCCCACGGCCCCGACAGGGACGCCTTCGAAAAAGCCTCCAACGCGAACCTTGGCCCGGACAAGCTCGACCACACCATGTCCTTCATGCTCGAAACCCGTTTCCCCCAACACCTCACTGAATTCGCCGCAAAAGAAGCGCCGCTGCAAGACGATTACATTGACTGCTGGGGCGATCTGGAAAAGAAATTCGACGGAACACCCGGTAAAAAATAGGACATCATATGGAAGCCCTCGGAGACCTCATCTTCTGGATCGTTGTACTCATCGCACTCTTCTTCCTGTTCCGCTGGCGACAGGCCCGCAAAGACAAAAACCAAGATGACAAGGACTGACATGCCCCTTCTTCACAGCTGGGTCGAAAGCGCCAATGCGCCGGGCTGCCCCTTTCCCCTGAACAACCTGCCTTACGGCGTCTTTTCTGTCGGTGACGGCGCGCTGCATTGCGGTGTTGCGATTGGCGACCGGATCGTTGACGCCACCGGGCTCGAGGCTGCAGGCATCCTGCGCGCCGACCCGGATGCGGACGTGCTGGATGCATCCTTCTGGAACGACTTCATGGACTTGGGCGCAGGCGCGTGGGCCACCTACCGCGCAGCCCTTACCGCACTGCTGGCCGCCGATGCGCGCGAAGAGGTGCAGGACCAGATCACTACCTATTCTGTCCCCATGACCGAAGCGACGCTGCACATGCCTTTCGTCGTGAGCGAATACACCGACTTCTACGCCGGAAAACACCACGCCACCAATGTCGGCACGATGTTTCGTGGCCCTGAAAACGCGCTGCCCCCCAACTGGCTGCACATCCCGATCGGGTACAATGGCCGCGCATCATCTGTCGTGGTCTCCGGCACCGATATCCGCCGCCCTTGGGGCCAGCTCAAGGGACCGAATGACGATGCGCCTCGCTGGGCGCCTTGCGCGCGCTTTGACATCGAACTCGAAATGGGTGCCATTGTCGGCCAAGCTTCAAACGGGCCGATTTCTGTCGACCAAGCAGATGCAAACATCTTCGGCTATGTTCTGCTGAACGATTGGTCCGCCCGCGATATCCAAGCATGGGAATACCAGCCCCTTGGCCCGTTTCAGGCCAAAGCGACTGCGACCAGCATCTCCCCCTGGATCGTGACGCAAGAGGCCCTCGCGCCCTTCCGCTGCGACACGCCCCCGCGGGAAAAAGAGCTTCTGCCCCACCTACGCGATACTGGCCCGATGCTCTATGACATCGACCTCAGCGTGACGCTCAACGGCGAAACCATATCCGAAACCAACTATAACGAAATGTACTATTCCTCCGCGCAGCAACTCGCCCATCACACCACGTCGGGTTGCCCCATGCGCGTGGGTGATCTGCTCGGTTCCGGCACAATCTCCGGCCCCGAAAAGCACCAACGCGGCGCGCTTCTGGAACTTAGCTGGGGCGGCAAAGAACCTATCGACACGAAATCAGGGCCAAGATCCTTCATCGAAGACAACGACACCCTCACCCTGCACGGCACGGCCAAAGGCGACGGCTACGTCATCGGCTTCGGCGATTGCATCGGCACTGTCCTCCCGGCACTGAAGGATCCGTTTGCAAACTGACCCCGCCCCTTTCACCTTGCTAAGAAAACCTCCGCCGGAGGCTCCCGGCGCAACCACCAAGGACAAAACCATGGCCAAAACCTTTGCCTCTCAAGGGGACATGAGTGAAAAGAAAATCACCTTTGACGAGGTGGGCGAGGGGCTTTGGGCCTTCACCGCCGAAGGCGATCCCAATTCCGGTGTGATCATCGGCGATAACAGCGTCATGATCGTCGAAGCCCAGGCCACGCCGCGTCTGGCAAGCAAAGTCATCGAAAAAGTGCGCGAGGTGACGGACAAGCCCATCACCCATCTGGTGCTGACCCATTACCACGCCGTGCGCGTACTGGGGGCCTCGGCCTACGGCGCGCCGCAAATCGTCATGTCTGAAAAGGCCCGCGCGATGGTGGTTGAACGCGGGCAGGAAGACTGGGACAGCGAATTCCAGCGCTTCCCGCGTCTCTTTGAAGGTCACGAAAGCATTCCCGGCCTCACCTGGCCTACCACGACCTTCAATGGTCGCATGTCCGTGTACTTGGGCAACCGCCGCGTCGACATCATGCAGCTGGGCCGCGCCCATACAGCCGGCGACGCGGTGATCTACGTGCCCGATGCCAACGTCATGTTCACCGGCGATATCGTCGAATACCACTCTGCCTGCTATTGCGGCGATGGGCATTTCCACGACTGGCCCGGCACCCTCGAAAACATCCGCGACTTCGATCTCGACGCCATCGCACCCGGGCGCGGCGATGCGCTGGTGGGCAAGGACATGGTCAACGCCGCCATCGATAGCACCAAGGACTTCGTCCGCTCCACCTACCGCCCCGCCGCGCGTGTTGCGCTCAAGGGAGGCACACTCAAAGACGCCTGGGACGCCGTGCGCGCAGAATGCGATCCAAAATTCGCCGACTACGCGATCTATGAACACTGCCTCCCCTTCAACGTCGCCCGCGCCTATGATGAAGCGCTCGACATCGACACCCCGCGTATCTGGACCGCAGAGCGGGACCTGAAAATGTGGGAGGCTTTGCAGGGGTGAGGGCTGGTCCGAGCATAAGCTGGGCAAACGCTGCAGCGGAGCGTTTGAAGCCCGAACGCGCGGATCGTCGGGGTAGTCGTGTGCGCAGGCGGGGCACATAGCCATGCCCTTAACCGATGCCCCATATCTCGCCATGGCGCTCAACAATGCATGGGCTAATGCGACTTTCTTCCGGGCCGCAAGCGCGCTCAATGACACCGCTTTCAGCGCGCCGCGCCCTGGATTCTTTGCCAGCCTCTGCCGCACGCTGAACCACATTTACGAGGTCGATCTCTACTATATCGACGCTCTCGCCCAAGGCGGAAAAGGGCGCAGCGTGTTTCAACGCGAAGACATCTTTAGCGTCCGTGACTTGGCAGCGGCACAGGCCGCCTCCGACACAGTGTTCGCCAACTTTTGCAGCGCCCTGACTCCGGACACTCTGCGCTCCATCCGCGAAACAGAACGCCAAACCGGCTTTGTGACAGAGCGCGTCGAAGCGCTGATCTTGCACCTCGTCCAACACCAGATTCACCACCGCGGTCAAGCCCATGCGCAGCTGCAAGATGCCGGCATCGACACGCCACAACTTGATGACTTCTACCTCGAATTCGGGCGCGTCCCGAGTGCACAGGAGTATTGGACATGAACGCCCCCCTCCGCGACCGCTACCCGCTCGCCTTCACGCTCTACCCCTACCAGCGATCCCCCGATCAGGACGCCGTAAAACCTGCGCACCACCCTGTGATCATCGCGGGTGGCGGCCCAATCGGCCTCGCCCTCGCGCTTGATCTCGGGCTGAAAGGCCAACGCGTGCTCGTCCTTGATGATCACGAAGGCGTCGGCCTTGGTTCCCGCGCGATTTGCTTTGCCAAGCGCACGCTCGAAATCTGTCACCGCCTCGGCGCAGCAGGGCAGATGCTTGACAAAGGGGTGCAATGGCAAAAGGGTCGCGTGTTCCGCGACAAGGATGAGCTGTTCAATTTCGATCTGCTTCCCGAAGACGGCCACCGCTTTCCCGCTTTCATCAATCTCTCCCAAATCCATTTCGAGAAATTCCTGCACGAGGCGATCACCCGCGCCAATGCGGACGGCGCGCAGATCGACATCCGCGGCAAGAACCGCGTCGAT
>JBCCCA010000227.1:0-5419 GCA_039033735.1 Pseudomonadota bacterium | reverse complement strand
CTGGCGGCGGAAGGCCTGCAGCGTCTCGGGGTCGGCATTGGACACGCGCTGACCGTCAAAGATCACTTCCCCTGCATCTAACTTGTAAAGCCCGGCGATCATCCGCGCGATGGTCGACTTGCCAGACCCGCTTTCGCCGACCAGACCAAACACTTCGCCCGGGCGGATATCGAAACTGACATCATCCACCGCTGTGAAATACTTGCGCATCGACGGCAGCAGCGCACCGCGCGCCAAAAACTGTTTCTTCAATCCGCGCGCCTCGACCAACGGTCCATCGGGGGCCGGCGTTGTCGGCCAGTCCTTGGCCAGTTCCTCGATGGCAAATCGCGTTTCGCGCCCGCCATAGCTGATCTGCGGAAACCGCTCGACCTTACGGTCGGGGCGCGGCACAGCGGCGATCAGACTGCGCGTGTAATCGTGCTGTGGCTTGCCCAGAACATCGACTGTGGGGCCACTTTCCACTACCTCGCCTTGATACATTACCGTCACAGTATCCGTGGTTTCCGCGATCACCCCCATATCATGAGTGATCAGGATGACGCCCACTTGTCGTTCTTCGACCAAGGACCGGATCAGGTCGAGGATCTGCTTTTGCACGGACACGTCCAACGCGGTTGTTGGTTCGTCCGCGATGATGACATCCGGTTCGGAACACAGCGCGAGGGCGATCACCACCCGTTGTCGCATACCGCCCGAAAACTGGTGCGGGTATTGGTCGATCCGTATCTCGGGGTCGGGAATGCCCACTCGGTCCAACAGCGCCCGGGCGCGCGCGCGCGCTTCGCTGTCGGACAGATCAAGATGTTCGGTGATTGTTTCAACCAGCTGCGCACCGACTGTAAAGAGCGGGTTCAAACTGGTCAGCGGGTCTTGGAAAATCATCGAGATCTTCTTGCCGCGCAGCGCGCGCATCGCCACCTTGTCACGCCCCGAGATCGCCTCACCCCGGAAATGGACATGCCCGCCCGAGATGTGGCCGGCCCCTTCCAGCAGGCCCATCACCGCCGCGCCGATCGTCGATTTCCCGGCCCCGGACTCGCCGACAAGCCCCCGGATTTCCCCGGGCGACAGCGCCAAGGTGGCGTCGCGGACAGCGACAAAGTCACCATGTCGCGTTGGAAAGGCGACGGATAAGTCCTCGATATCAAGAAGGCGCCCGGCCATTATCGCAACCTCGGGTTCAACGCATCACGCAGCCAATCGCCCAGCAGGTTCACACTCAATGCAAGAACCAACAACGTGCAGGCCGGGAAGAAAAGGATCCACCACTCGCCCGAGAACAGGAAACCCTGTCCAATCCTGATCAGCGTGCCCAAGGACGGCTGCGTTGGCGGCGCGCCAACGCCAAGGAACGATAGCGTCGCCTCGGCGATGATCGCCAAGGCCAGCGAGATCGTCGCGATCACCAGGACCGGCGACAGCGCGTTGGGCAGGATATGCCGGATCATGATGGCCCACGGGCTGCGCCCGATCAGACGCGCAGCGGCGACGTAGTCTTTGCTTTTCTCAACCATCGTGGCGCCACGGACCACGCGCGCAAATTGCACCCAGTCCGACAGACCGATGGCAAGGATAAGTACCCAGATCGCCATCTGATCGCGATACTCGACCGGCGTGAACCCCTTTGCGATGCCAAAAATCAGCATGGCCACCAGAATGGATGGGAAGGTCAGTTGCACATCGGCAATCCGCATGATGATCGTTTCGGTCCAGCCACCGAAATAACCGGAAACCAAACCCAGAAAGATGCCCAACACCATCGCGAACAAAACCGCCGAGACCCCGACGAAAAGCGAAACACGCATGCCGTACAGAATGGTCGAGAAAACGTCACGCCCCTGGTCGTCGGTCCCCAAAAGGAAGCTTTCGCTGGTAAAGGCGTTGGCTTCCATCGGTGGCGTGAACCCGTTCATGAGGTTCAGACTTGCAGGATCAAACGGGTTCGTAGGCGCGATCAGCGGCGCGAAAACGGCTGAAAGCACCAGCAACATGACCACGGCAAAAGACACCACAGCCACGGGCGAGCGCTTGAAGGCATAGAAGAAATCACTGTCGATGAAGCGCGCCCAACGGCCGACCCTGGGCGGCTTGGCCTCGACTTCGGGCATCGGTGCATCCGTCATACCTGTGCTCCCGATTGGTCGACCCGTAGCCGCGGATCAATGAAGACGTAAAGGATATCAACCAAAAGGTTGATGCCAACGAACATCACGGAAATCAGCATAAGATATGCCGCCATCACCGGGATATCGACGAACTGAATGGCGTTGATGAACATCAGTCCAACACCCTGCCAATGAAACACCGTTTCGGTGATGATCGCGAAGGCAATGATCGCGCCCAACTGCAATCCGATCACGGTCACAACGGGAACCATGGTGTTTTTCAATGCATGCCGGAAGTTTACAACCCGGTCCTTCAATCCACGCGCCCGCGCAAACCTGATATAATCCTGACGCAGAACCTCCAGCATCTCGGACCGGACCAGACGCATGATCAGCGTCATCTGATAAAGCCCAAGCGTGATCGACGGCAGGATCAGCGCCTTCAACCCGCTTTCCGTCAAAAAGCCCGTGGTCCAGCCCCCGCCGATGCGCACCGTCTCACCGCGCCCAAAGGACGGCAGCCAGCCAAGCTCAACGGAAAACAGGTAAATCAGCAGGATTCCAATCAGGAACGTCGGAAGAGAGACGCCAATAAGCGACGCAGCCATGATGATATTGGCAGTCGCACCATTGCGCCGGATCGCGGTAAAGACGCCAAGCGCGATCCCAAAGGCGATAGCCAAAATTCCCGATACGGCGGCCAACTCCAGCGTTGCCGGAGCCCGCTCCATCAGGATTTCGGAAACTGGCCGGCCTTGCCGATAACTCACCCCGAAATTCCCTTGCACCGCGTTTTCAAGGAACCGGTAGTATTGGACGGCAAAGGGCTGATCGAGACCCAATTGCGTCCGCAAGCGCTCCACATCTTCGATCGTGCGCTCTTGTCCCAGCATATTGTCGATGGGGTCGCCGACAAAGCGGAACATCGAAAATGCGATAAGCCCTGTGATCAGCAATACCAGCACGGATTGCCCAAGGCGGCGGATGATAAAGGCCAGCATTCAGCCGTCCCCGCCCATCGGGCTTGATCCGGCGTTTTTGACGGCTTTTGGCAAGTGCCCCAGGACACGGCCCGGGGCACGAAAGTATTGGGACGTCACGCTCAGTTCACCGTCACCCAACGCAGGATGAAGAAGTTGTCCGGACGTTGCGTCAACGCAATGTTGCTCTGCGTGCCCCAAACCAGCGGTTGAACGTAAAGCGGCACATAGGCGTGTTCGCTTTGATAGATGCCGGTCACTTCGTCGATCAACGCCTGACGCTTTGCAGGATCGATCTCGGATAGAATGCCCGGCAACGCCTCATCAAGACGTGCATTCGAATAGCCCCCGAAGTTCCAGGACCCCAAGCGTTTTTCTTCGTTCGGGGTCGACGCCAGGAACCGCAGCGGATGTTCGTGATCCAGCGACCCACCCGGCGACCAGCCCAGGAGGTACATGTCGAAATTGTCCTCACGAAGTTCGGGCCAATAGTTCGAAACCGGCATAGCATCCAACTCGACGTCAATGCCGACTTGCGCAAGCATTGCCGTGATCGCCTGGCACACAGCTTCGTCATTCGGATAGCGGTCGTTGGGGCATTTCAGACCGAAGCCAAAGCCGTCCGCATAGCCCGCCTCCGCTAGCAATGCCTTCGCGCCATCAGGATCAAAAGCCGGACGATCGGCATGGGCCTCGGAAAACCCGCTGAGTGCAGGGGTGACCAATTGGCTGGCCGCCTGCGCCGAGCCCCGCCAGATCGTCTGAAGGATCGCGTCTACATTGATCGCTTTCGCCACCGCCTCACGCACGCGCACATCCTGAAACGGGTTCGGCTCGCCAGCGCTGGTGCCGTATTTCAGGGTTTCCGCCTCATGCGAAAAGCCCAGCATAATGGTGCGTGTTTCAATGCCCCGGATTATGGTCACGTTCGGGTCGGCTTCTAACCGCGCCGCGTCCTGGATGGGCACAGGTTCCACGAAATCCACGTCCCCCGACAACAGCGCGGCAACGGCAGTCGCCGGGTTCTGGATCGGTGTGAACGTCGCCATGGTGATATTATGCTCGACGTCGTCCCAGAAATCCGGGTTTGGTACCAAGGTCGTGGTCAGACCTGGCTGGCGCTCCTCCAAGATGAATGCGCCGGTGCCGTTCACATTCAACGTTGCGAAGTTGCCGCTTTCCTTGTCCGGACGCATGGCGTTATTCGCTTCGGCCCAACCGCGATCCATGATCATCCAGTTGGCGATCGAGGCCGGGAACAACGGGTTCGGTGCGTTGGTGTAGAATTCGATTGTGAAGTCATCGACCACTCTCACGTCCGTGACGGGCGAAAACCAACTACGCACATCAGCGCTTTCGTCCGAGGCACGTTCGTAAGAAAACAGCACATCGTCGGCATCAAAGGCCGCGCCATCATGAAACGTCACGCCTTCCCGAAGCGTAAAACGCCATCCTTCACCCGCGCCAATCGGCTCCCAGCTTGTGGCCAGCGACGGTTCGACTTTCATGTCTTTCGACATGCGAACCAGCCCGTCATAGACATTGTTCAGAAAGCCCAGAACCGGCGCGGAACTGACCGCATGTGGGTCCATGGTCTGCGGATCCGTTTGGCCCGCCCATTGGAATTCTTCTGCAAACGCAGGGGCCGCAAGAACGGCAGAGACCGCGCATAGGGATGCGATACGTTTCATGGGGCAGCTTCCTCTCTGTCAGGTGTCCGGTTGGCCCGGATTCCGCATCAGGCTAGCGGATCTGCTGAGGACATCAATCATAAGCAGCCCGCAAACGGGAATTGTGATGCGTCTACGACCCCTTACGCCCCAAAACGTGGGAGTGATATGAAGGCCATGATGACACCATTTCCAAGACAGACGACATTCTGTGCAATTCGCGCCATCGCTTCGGGCGCGCATCCTCCGCCGCGTCCACTTTCGCCTTTTTCCGCAATTTGAAAGGGACGTCGTCAAACCACTTGCGCCTGTCCGAATGAACGCAGGCGCTCCCATGAGGAAAACCTTCAGGTCCCCCGCAATCGCTCCTGGGTCATCTTTGAAAATCAGGGTGACGCGATAGGCAAAGATCAACAACGTCACCATGGCGGCCCAAAACGAATTAGAGCGAAACACGGATTCAATAAGAAGCGTGGTTGGGTGTCGGCGTGGCGTCATGTTGAGGACATGGCGGCATCTAACTGAACCGCTGGCAATAGTGTTTTGCAGTATCTTGCCCGGACTGCCCGCGACTTTTCAGCATTTCTTAAAAGAAATCCCCCCACCCTAGGGGTGGGAGGACTGTGCTATCATAAGCTGTTAACAAAGATTAAGTCAGTGT
>JBCCCA010000226.1:0-5440 GCA_039033735.1 Pseudomonadota bacterium | reverse complement strand
CACGATTTGCGCGTGGCATCGTCGATCGATGGGCTTGCGGCTGAGGTGAACGGCGTCAAAATCTTCGACCTTGCTCGCGAGGCTGTGACAATTGCCGATGCAGGTTTGCGCGCGCGCGCCAAGCCAGGCGCGGGCGGATTGCTTCCTGATGAGACGCATTTCCTGAACGCGCTACGCGAAACGCTGGAAACAAAGGAAACACCGGCGGATGAATTGATCCGCCGGTATAACACCGACTGGAACGGCGACGTCACCAAGGTGTTTGGCGACTACAGCTACTGAGTGGCGCGGTCCAACCAGGGGATGACCGGCAATCGCTCGGCTGAGTAGCCAGGGACACCACGATCAAGGCGTTCCGCCAGAACTGGCAGGCGTCTGACTGGCACCCTTGGGTACAGGTGATGCTCGCGGTGGTAGAACATCAGGTAGGCGGCGCGCGCAAGAATCCCGCGCTGCGATCTTGCGGCAATCCCCGTGTCGCTTGTGCCTTGATGGGTAATCCACACCGCGAAAAGCGCGGTCAGGCACTGGGCAATCGCCATGGCGACAATGTGAAATAACAAGAAGCCCCAGGTCCAGATAGCAAGCCCGATCATTGCAATGTTCAGCACCCAATCGATGGCAATCCTTTTGCGCCCGGCAAAATTGCTGCCTTTCCAAGCTTCACGGTTCACATCAACGGGAAACCGAGGGCCGTACAACAACACTTCCGAAAAGGTCATGTGGCCGCAGCGGCCCTCAAAATCAGCGGGGCCCATGGCGTGCTTGTGGTGCTGCATATGTCCGTATGCGACGGCATTGTTGGACGCGCCCATCAGAAAGCTCAAACCATGCATCACAAGTCGGTCCACCCAGCGTGGCAATCCCAAGTTCCCGTGGATGGCTTCGTGGTTTAGGCGAAGCGCGCAAAGAAAGAACATAAAGGAGGCAGGAAACCCAAGGGGCCAAAGCGAGGTCGCGAAAAGGGCGAAACTTCCCATCAGCCATGGCAACGGTAGCAAAATCTCGCGGACGGTATCGTGTCGTCTCATCGGTTGAAGATCGGACCATTGGATGCCAGTCGGCGTGCGTTCAGGTTTGTGATCACACATTGGAAGCATCTCCCTTTTTAACGGTGAGTGCATTGTAAATAAGCGCAAAGGCAAACCCCCATACCGGGGCGAACACGGCACCAAACCCGACAATGAAAAATGCCATCTGTGGTTCGTTCAGAACAAAACGGCAGTAGAGCAGGATCGGGATGAACGAGGCGAGGTTTGTCGCGAATGCCAACAGTGCGATAATGCCAGGGTTGGCGCCGCAGCGTCGGACACACAGCCACAGCACAGGCGTGCCGAACAGCAGGTAGGTCGGGCCGCCGAACAAGATGGCAAAAACCGGGATCAGATACACCCAGAAGGTTAGAAGCGCGACGACGAACGGGGCCGCGAACAGTGCGATAGCGAACGCGATCAAGTGGATTTCGCGCCCGTCACTTACATCGGTAACTCTAGTCATTTCTGTCATCACTGAAACTCTGCAACAAAATTTTTTACGTTTGCTTGCTGCTACCCGGCAAAAAGCGTGTGATTTTCGCCCCCAACTTCAACGCACCCAAGTGAACGGCGCGCGGCAGTCGCGCAACATCTGCATACCACCGGTCAAACAAGCGCATCGTTTCTAACGTCTGTTCAATCCGGCCCACGTTTTCGCCTGGGGTACCGTCTTCACGGGCTTCCAGCAGCACGCGTTCCAACGCGGCAAGCGTTGGGGCAAACTCCCGCTCTCGGCGTCCTTCGATAACAACCAAGGCCAGGTCAAACATATCTCGGATCGAAGTGAAGTGATCTCGACGATCACCAAGCTGCCGTTCGATGCTGACCAGTTTCCAGGTTTGCAACTCCTTCAAGCCTGTCGACACGTTTGAACGTGCGATCCCCAACGTCTCGGCGATTTCATCCGCGGGAAGGGGCTTGTCGGACAGGTGCAGTAAAGCATGAATTTGAGCAACCGACCGGTTGGTGCCCCACTTGGCACCCATTTCGCCCCAATGGAGGATGAAGTCTTGCATGGCACGGGTAAGTTTCATCATCGTCACCCTTTTCTGTTGCGACTGAAATAACTGAATGTACTGATCGAGTCAATATGATCTGGGCGCTTTTCCCTTTGGCGTCTCTGTCCTATACAGCCGCCATGAGTTTTCGCGCCCGCCACCTTCTTGGAATAGAACACCTAGCCCCGGACGAAATCACCACGCTTCTGGACTTGGCCGACACCTATGCAGCTCTGAACAGAAGCGACAGCAAGCACAGCGACACCCTTAACGGATTGACGCAGATCAACATGTTTTTCGAGGCCTCGACGCGCACTCAAGCCAGTTTTGAGTTGGCCGGTAAACGCCTTGGTGCGGATGTCATGAACATGCATATGCAGGCGACGTCCCTGAAAAAGGGCGAGACGTTGATCGACACGGCCCTGACACTGAACGCTATGCATCCCGATTTACTTGTTGTCCGCCATCCGCATTCTGGCGCAGTCAGTTTGTTGTCGCAAAAGGTGAACTGCGCCGTGCTGAACGCAGGTGACGGGCGCCACGAACATCCGACCCAAGCATTGCTGGATGCGTTAACAATTCAGCGTGCAAAGGGGCGCCTTCATCGGTTGACCGTGGCGATTTGCGGTGACATTGCGCATAGCCGCGTCGCCAGATCGAATATTCACCTTCTTGGTAAAATGGAAAACCGTGTTCGATTAATTGGTCCACCAACACTTTTGCCAGCACAAGCGGCAGAGTGGGGGGTCGAGGTCTTTACAGATATGGCCAAGGGTTTGAAGGACGCGGATGTGGTCATGATGCTACGCCTTCAGAAAGAGCGGATGGATGGCGCCTTCATTCCCTCGGAGCGCGAGTATTTTCACCGCTACGGCCTTGATGCTGTTAAGCTGTCCAATGCAAAGCCGGACGCAATCGTGATGCATCCGGGCCCGATGAACCGCGGTGTCGAAATTGATGGCACCCTTGCGGACGATATCAACCGTTCTGTTATTCAGGATCAGGTTGAAATGGGGGTCGCAGTGCGTATGGCGGCTATGGACCTTTTGGCGACAAACCGGCAAGCGGCCCAGTCCCAGCCCAGCGTTTTGGTCTAAATCTGAGCCCGGCACTTGCCGACCGTTCCGAAGATGCGGCAGTGTTTGGACAGGAGCCCGTTATGACCGATCCGTTTCAAGTTCTCTCCTCCGAGCGTGGCGTCGTGCGTCTTTTCACCACGGAACTGGACGCCGAAGGAAACTCGGCCGTAACACGTGAAAACGTTCATCGGCTTCTGGGCGATGGCCTTGAACTTGACCCAGGCCGGATTGAAGTATTTCCGTCTACCGTCCTCGATGCGATGGGTTTGTCGGCATATCTCCACGAAGGGTATGGCATTCCTCAAAGCGACTTGCGGGGCACATCGGCAGCTTTGGACGCGTTGAAGGGGCTGGTGATCATTTTGGCGTCCGGTGCGTTCAAAGGACAGAAGACCGTTCTGGAACCGAAGCCAGGCATACGGTTCATCGGTCTTTTTCGTGAAGTTAGAACGAGCCCGCCGGTGCCAATGACACCGCCTGCCTCAGCTGAAGGTGGACTCAGCGCCGGCGGGGAAATGCGCCCGTTGGATACGCGCCGCGGGAACTCATGGCTTTTGGTCCTGCTCGCGCTTCTTGCTGCCGCAGCACTTGTGCTTTTCGTTGCCATCTGACACCCCACCGCCATGACGC
Organism: Pseudomonadota bacterium; assembly: GCA_039033735.1. Lineage (GTDB taxonomy): Bacteria > Pseudomonadota > Alphaproteobacteria > Rhodobacterales > Rhodobacteraceae > JAJDOD01. The sequence continues at coordinate 1,699 of JBCCCA010000226.1, read as the reverse complement.
CGCTATTGTTTAAGAACGCACGCCTAATCGATCCGGAAACAGGCTCGGAGGAGGTGGGCACTTTGGCTGCCAAAGATGGCAAGATTGTTCGCGCCATGGGCCTGGACGGGGCGCGCGTGATCGATTGCGGGGGCAAGTGTCTGGCGCCGGGGATCGTGGATGTCGGCGTCAAAGTGTCCGAGCCGGGCGAACGCCATAAGGAAAGCTTTCGCAGTGCCGGGCTAGCCGCTGCCGCCGGTGGTGTGACGACCATTGTAACGCGACCGGACACGTTACCTGCAATTGATACGCCGGAAACGCTGGAATTTGTGCGTCGCCGCGCAAACGAAGCAGCCCCAGTGAATGTCTTGCCGATGGCGGCGTTGACCCGGGGCCGCGCGGGTCGCGAGATGGCAGAGATCGGGTTTCTGCTGGATGCTGGAGCCGTTGCCTTTACCGACTGCGACAGTGTCGTCACCAGCGCCAAGGTTCTAAGCCGTTGCTTGAGCTATGCCGCTTCACTCGGCGCACTGGTCATCTCCCATCCTCAGGAGCCGGTTCTGTCACAGGGTGCGACGGCGACCAGTGGAAAGTTCGCTGCACTGAAAGGCCTGCCGTCCGTGTCGCCTATGGCCGAGCGGATGGGACTGGACCGGGACATTGCATTGGTCGAAATGACGAACGCCAAGTACCATGCCGATCAGATCACCACTGTGCGGGCGCTTCGCCGACTTGAGCGTGCGAAAGACGCGGGACTTGATCTTACGGCAGGTATCTCGATCCACCATTTGACATTGAATGAGTTAGACGTCGGCGATTACCGAACCTTCTTCAAGGTCAAGCCGCCTCTTAGGGCCGAAGATGACCGCTTGGCATCCGTCGACGCTGTCGCGTCCGGCTTGATTGATATCATTTCATCCATGCATACACCGCAGGACGAGGAATCCAAGCGTTTGCCCTTTGAAGAGGCCGCTTCCGGTGCAATCGGGCTTGAAACAATGCTTCCGGCTCTCATGCGGCTTGTTCTCGCCGGGCATATGACACTACCCGTCTTGTGGCGCGCCTTATCGCTTAACCCGGCGAAACGCCTTGGGTTGGAAAGCGGCCGTTTATCGGCAGGGGCGCCCGCGGATCTTGTATTGTTTGACCCTGATGCGCCCTTTGTGCTTGATCGCTTCACGCTTCGGTCGAAATCAAAGAACACGCCTTTCGACGAGGCAAGGATGCAAGGCAAAGTGTTAGGGACATGGGTTGGCGGTCAGGACGTGTTCCCGGTTGCCTAGTCCGCCAACCAGATTGCATTTCGCCGTCGGTCTCTTTCGCGTTAGTACGGGTGCGAGATCGGGGCAAAGGATGACGCGATGCCAACAATTGACAGTTCGAATTTGACGCTTCTTCTGGTTGCGATTGGGGCTTTTGGCTTGGGCTCGATCCCGTTCGGTCTTGTAATCGCGAAGGCAATGGGGTTGCCAGACCCTAGGACGATTGGTTCTGGCAACATTGGCGCAACCAATGTTTTGCGGACGGGATCCAAAGCTGCCGCATTTGCAACCGTTTTTCTGGACGGGGCCAAGGGCCTTGTCGCTGTACTTCTGGCGCGCGCATTAGCGGGCGAGGATGCAGCGCAGATCGCCGCGTTGTTTGCTTTTCTGGGTCACTGTTATTCGTTCATGCTGCACTTCAAGGGGGGCAAGGGCGTGGCAACATTTCTTGGTGCGCT
>JBCCCA010000225.1:0-5479 GCA_039033735.1 Pseudomonadota bacterium | reverse complement strand
TCGCCAATCTGGTCGCCAAGTTCGACCCACTCGTCCTGAAGCATCAGGTCGGCCACAAGAGCCGCAACCGCATGCCGCTCGGCGCGGTCTGGATCATTCTTTTCGATCCGCAGACGCGTGTTTTCACGCGGCTCGGCCTTTACCGCTTTCGCGGACGGCCGTGACAGAACAAAAGTCATACGCGACGCTAATCCACGTGCAATCATTTGCAGAACACGCATTGCAGGGCTCCGAAGTCCTCTTTTTTGCAAGACTGGAGAGGCAATTCGTCAACTTTAAGGCAAATCGGCGGCGTCAGCGGCTTGTTTTGTAAGGAATTAGCGCGCCCAGCTGGGCAAACGCGTGTTCTGAACAAGTGACACCGTCGGGGCATGTTTTCCACCCAGCGACAAGGTCGCGCGCTTCAAGACCTCGATCGCCTCATCGGACTTGGCCGGAAGCGCACTGGGCGAGATAGGTTCGCCCACGGTTATGCGGTACGGCTGCCGATCCTTGTTCAGCGTCTCGTAGAACAGCGTGATGTCCCGCAACGACGGATGGACTAGATCAAAAAAGTAAAAAAGTGCCGAATTCCGGGCACGAATATTCAGCGGGATCACCGGCAAATCGAACTTGCGCGCGATCATGGCAGCCGACGCCATCCATTCTCGTTCATGCAATTCAAGCTTGCGCCGTTTCGCCAGACGCCCGCTTGGGAAAATGACCCCAAGTCGGCCATCCTCGATCGCGTGGCGCGTGTATTCCATGGTTTCGCGCGTTTTGGCACGCGTTCGTTTGTCGATACGCCACTCAACCGGAGCAATCAGGCTTTCGAACTGCGGCATGATCCGCAGAATGTCGGAATTCGCATAGATGAACATGTCCGGACGCAGGGGATACAGGCTGTGGTGCAGCATGATACCGTCTGCGATCCCCGTGGGGTGGTTGGCGACAACCAACGCTGGGCCCTGCCGCGGGATATTCTCAAGCCCGGATACGACAACATCGCGCGCCAGAAGTCCTGCCACGTGCCGCATGATGCGGTCGGTTGGCCAATCACGATAGAGTTCACCGAGGGCAAGCGTCCGCTGGTACCCAAGCAAAGACATAAGGGCGTGCCGTGCCGCGCTTGCCACGAGGTTTGGCTCGAACAGCCAAGCAGCGCGCTCGGCAATCAGTGGATCTATCCGTTCCTTCATGGCCACTTTGAACCCGAGTTGTGCAACAGATTCGTGTCATATATTTACCATCTCGCACATCTGAACCCCATGTTGGCCAAAGTCATCCGGCCAACAACCGCCGTCTCAAGGCGGGCACCTGTACGGCCGGCGGCAAGGTGACATGAGTAAACGCTTACAAGTGTCAATAAATAAGGTATTAATCTGATCAGCAGCATCGCGCAACAACGCGCGCATGACGGGACTGCGCCAGCACATTCAGCAGATAGACCGTTGAAGGGACCACCAGATATCGGCCAATTTCTGCTTATTTCCCCAAGATGCGGCTTGCGATTTCCAGCATGTCCTTCGAGGGCGATCCGTCCAGCAAGTGCCGAAGCGCATCCGCCATCTGGCCCTGCCGGTCACCATCATAACGCCCCATCGTCTCGAAAACTGTCGCCATACGGGCCGCGGTCATCGGGTTGATCGGATCAAGCGACTTTAGCTGTTCCGCAACAAAGGCATAGGCCGCGCCCGACGCATGATGGAACCCCGCCGTATTGCCCGCCAAACCGCCGATAACAGCGCGGAACCGGTTCGGGTTCTTCACGTTGAAGGCAGGGTTGGACACCATAGTCTTGGCAACAGACACTGCATCATCGGGGGCCGCGCAACTGACCGACAGCGAAAACCACTTATCAAGAGTGTTCGGATCGGACTGCCAGCGGTCATAGAACACGGCCGATTCCGCCTGACCCGCCCCCAACCGAAGCAGCGACGCCAGCGCGCCAAGGCTTTCGGTCATGTTATCTGTCGACGCAAAGACATCTGCTGCCCGCGAAGCCCCTTCCACACGACCCAGAAACCCAAGAGACGCGAGCCGCAACGCACGACGTCCCGCGTCCTCGGCCAAAGGTCTATAAGGACCCGGGCACTGCATCGTCTCGAACAAATGTTCGAACGTGGCATGAAGAGCGTGTGCGATGGCCGCATTCAGACGCTCGCGACAGGTGTGGATGTGTGCGGGGTCCGGCGTGCGCCCACTGTCGAACAGCGTCTGCGCGATGTCGTCTTCGCTGGGCAACGCCAAGACAAAAGCCCGAAACGCAGGTTCTGCTGCGTCGTCGGACAACACGCTCCCCAAAGCATCAAGATAGCCATCATCAATCTTGGACCCGTCGGTGATCATCGCGATCAATTGGTTCTTGGCCAATGCGCGACCGGCCTCCCAACGATTGAACGCATCGCGGTCGTGAGCCAGCAGAATGCGCTGATCAGCGACCGACAGTGCTTCTGCCCGCTCCAACAAGATGGGCGCCGCGAACCCCCGGTTCACGGACAGCAACGGCGCCACCTCGGATGGGTCAACCGGCAATTGGAATTCCTGATGGGTCTCGGTCAGTTCGAATACGGTGCTGGGGGCCGCTTCGCGACCATCGCGGTGCAATGCGCCCACCACAAGCGGGATCACCATCGGTGCCTTATTATCCTGGCCGGGTGTCGCAGGCACGGATTGGGTCACGCGCAGCGTCACAGTCTCGCCGTCCCAGTCCTCCTGATAGGTCACTTTTGGCGTGCCTGCCTGACTGTACCAAAGCATGAATTGGCCCAGATCACGACCGGTGGCATCCTCGAACACCGTCAGCCAATCCTCAATCGTGCAGGCCTGCCCGTCATGCCTGTCAAAATACAGATCAAGCGCCTTGGCATAACCGTCCTCGCCCACAAGCCGCTTCAGCATGCCAATTACCTCGGCCCCCTTTTCGTAGACGGTCGCGGTATAGAAGTTGTTGATCTCGATATAGCTGTCGGGCCGCACAGGATGGGCCAAAGGCCCGGCATCCTCGCGGAACTGGCGGCCGCGCAGCATGGACACGTCGTCGATCCGCTTGACCGCGTGGCCCCGCATGTCGCCCGAGAATTGCTGGTCGCGGAACACGGTCAGCCCCTCCTTTAGGCAAAGTTGGAACCAATCCCGGCACGTGATGCGATTGCCAGTCCAGTTGTGGAAATACTCATGCGCCACAATCCCTTCGATCAGCTCATAGTCCCGATCGGTCGCCGTCTCGGGCGAGGCCAGAACGTATTTGGAATTGAAGATATTGAGACCTTTGTTCTCCATCGCGCCTGCGTTGAAATCGTCAACGGCCACAAGATTGAAGACGTCGAGATCGTAAAGCCGCCCGTAAACACGCTCGTCCCACTCCATCGACCGCTTCAAGGCATCCAGTGCATAGGCACAGCGTCCCTCGTCACCAGGACGTACTAGGATATTCAGCGCGACGTCCCGACCATCAGCCGTGACATACCCTCCGGAATGGGCCACCAATTCGCCCGCCACCAACGCAAAGAGATACGCGGGTTTAGGCCAAGGATCGTGCCATTCCGCCCATCCTTCCCCCTGGGCCAACGGATTGCCGTTCGACAGCAAGACCGGCGCCTCGGCCTCGATCCGAACGGTGAAGGGCGCCATGACGTCAGGGCGATCGGGGTAATAGGTGATCTTCCGAAACCCCTCGGCCTCGCATTGGGTGCAATAAAGGCCGTTCGACATATACAGACCCTCAAGCTCGGTATTGTTAGCCGGGTCAATTTCAACCTCAGCCTCCCACAGAAACGGACCGTCGGGCACGACTGCCGTCAGACCGTCCAGCTCAAGACGGGGGGCGATTGGCACACCATCAATCATGGCGCGGATCAATTGCAGCTTTTCGCCATCCAGCCGAAAGGTCTTGTCCACAGCTTTGGGGTTCGGGCGAAAGGCAATTTTTGAAATCACCCGCGTCGCGGTTGGGGCAAGCCGGAAGGTCAGGTGAACCTCATCCACAAGCCACGCAGGCGGGGCATAGTCGGCAAGACGGACAGGCTGAGGCGCGGCATCTTTCATGTGGCGGAACCTATATGCGTTTCTGAAAACAGCCCTATCTCTATCTGAGAGGAAAGGCAGAGCAAATGGCGAAGATGACGCGGAAGCGGGACCTGCCCGAGAAAACCTGCGCCACCTGCGGGCGACCGTTCACATGGCGCAAGAAATGGGAAAAGGTCTGGGACGAGGTTCGCTACTGCTCAGACCGCTGCCGCCGCGAAAACAGGCGTGGATAGCTGCGCACGCGCTCGGTGACTTTGGCCCCGAGATAGCTGGCGTTCAGACAAGGTGAGCTTGTCTGAAATTGGAAAAATTCTCTGACCAATTGCGCCATGTTCCGCTTGCCCTGACGAGTCCACCACATTAGGTTCCCCGAGATTTTGAAAAAGGGGCTGAGCATGAGCGTTCGTGTCGACCGTCATCGACTGCAAGTGGCTGAGGAACTGGCAGAATTCATCGAGCACGACGCGCTTCCGGGCAGCGGTGTCGATCCGGAAGCGTTCTGGGAAGCCTTTAGCCGCCTTGCCCATGACATGGCACCGCGCAACCGCGATTTGCTGGCCACTCGCGCCGTTTTACAGGGCAAGATTGATCAATGGCACAAGCACCGCCAGGGACAGCCACATGACGCCGCCGCCTATAGAGAGTTTCTGACCGAAATCGGCTACCTGGTTCCGGAAGGTCCAACGTTCGAGATTGAGACCGAAAACACCGACCCCGAGTTCGCGACCATCGCGGGCCCGCAGCTTGTGGTCCCGATCACAAATGCGCGCTATGCCTTGAATGCTGCGAATGCCCGGTGGGGGTCGCTTTACGATGCGTTCTACGGCACCGACGCGCTTGGCGATATGCCCACGGGCGCAGGATACGATGCGGCCCGCGGGGCCAAGGTCATCGCTGCGGCCAAGGCCTTTCTTGATCAGGCCGCACCGCTCGCTACCGGTTCACATGCTGATGTCACAGAATACGCGGTCGAAGGCGACGCGCTTTCGCCAGCGCTGAAAGACCCCGATCAGTTTGTTGCCACAAACACGGACGAATCCGGTACCCTTTCCGAGATCATCCTAAAGAACAATGGCTTGCACATCGCACTTCAGATTGACCCCAAGGGGACAATCGGCGGGACAGACCCGGCTCATGTAGACGATATTCAGCTGGAAAGCGCGGTTACGGCGATCATGGATTGCGAGGACTCGGTCGCCTGCGTCGACGCCGAAGACAAAGTGCTGGCCTATCGCAACTGGTTGGGGCTGATGAAGGGCGACTTGGCGCATAGCTTCCAAAAGGGCGGCCGTACTGTCGAACGCGTGCTCAACCAGGATGTGGTTGGCTGGCGCGACGGCGAACAGATCACGCTGAAGGGCCGTGCCCTGATGCTGGTCCGCAATGTCGGTCATCTGATGACCAACCCCGCGATCCTTCTGGAAAGTGGCGACGAGATTTACGAAGGCCTGATGGACGCGATGATCACGGT
>JBCCCA010000224.1:0-5536 GCA_039033735.1 Pseudomonadota bacterium | reverse complement strand
TGCGCGAACGCAATGGCGGTCTTTGACGGAAGCGGGAATAACGGCGCAATACTGGGCCGAAGAGGCCGGTCGTTGGGTCAAAAAAGCGGAAAGCAGCGCCTGAGCATCGCGTCTTTCGTTTTAATCTTCGTTAATTTTAAGATTTGCCTAAACCACCGTCCTCCCACCCCTATCCTTCTGCGTATTTGGTTAAGAAACCGCCAATGTCAGCGGAGGCGGGGCCAATGGTTCTTTTCGCTCATCGACACTTGCTTGTTCGTCGCAGCGATTTGCGGTTCTCGCTGTGCGCGGCATGCGCGGCAGACTTCCGGAACCTTGCTTGGGTCCTTTCGCCACCAAGCGGTCCTATCCCGCTGGGACAAAGACCCCGAACTCGGCCAACCCATCCAACATGAACTGCACGGCAAGCGCCGCCAGCAGCATGCCCAAAAGCCGCGTGATGACATTGATGCCAAGCGGCCCCAACACGCGTTCCAACATGCCCGAAGCGAGGAACAGAACAAATGTTACACAAAGCACAGCCGCCATGACCGCATGAACGGACAGAAGCCATGTCAGGTCGGCGTCGCCCTGTCCCGCAAGCAGGATCATTGTGGCAATCGCACCTGGACCTGCAATCAGCGGGATTGCCAGCGGAAACACCGACGGATCGTCTGATTGGTCTGCGGCCGCGCCGCCCTGACCCTCGCGTCGTTTGGTTCGTTTCTCGAACAACATGTCGAGCGCGGTCAGGAAAAGCAACGCGCCGCCGGCGACACGAAAGGCGGGCATAGAGATGCCTGCGATTGACAGCACTGTCTCGCCGAATACGCCAAATGCTGTCAGGACGCCACCGCCCACAACGCAGGCCGTGATGGCGATGCGCCGTCTCTCTGCGCTTGTTTGTCCCTGGGTCAGGGCAACAAACAAGGGCGCAAGCCCCAACGGGTCAATGATCACAAAGAGCGTGACAAAGGCGGTGATCAGAGGGGCAAGCTCGGCCATCATGTTGCGCCTTCAATCAGACGCGCAGGCCCACCGCAACATCGATCTTGTTAGTATTCCAGCCGCAACCGGTTGCCGCTGATCTCAACACGTTCGAACCGGTCGAGAAAGCTCATCCCCATAAGCGAACCGCGCATTTCGCCGCCGTTGACCGCCACACGCACATTGTCGAAGGTCACAGGCCCGATGGCAATTTCATCCACGCGGGTAAAGGCCGTTGAAACCGTGCCATTGGCCGTTCGCGCCGACCCAAGAAACGCCAGGTCATCGGGGTTCAGACCGGCGGCCCGTGCATCCGCCATACTCAGCACAATATCCGTGGCTCCCGTATCCACAACAAAGTCAATCGGTGTTCCGTTCAACCGCAGTGTCATATTGAAATGGTGGTCGTTTCCGCGCGGAACTTCGATCACGCGGTCCTCGGTCGCAACCGATTGGCGCGGCATCACATCGCTTCGAATGTCATCCCAAAGCCCGTACCCGGCGATCAGCCCGACAAAAATCATACCCCATACCATCGCCATCCTTGCGGTGGCGCCCAGTCGCGCACGATTTTCCGCCAGATACCAACCGACGACGGCAGCACCAAGCAGCACAAGGTAGATGAGGCGGGGTAGGTCTTCGCTATCCATGTAACTCAGATAGGGAGGATGGGTGCACACGGGAAGAGGAGGGCTCATCCCGTGTGTCTAACTCCAGCTCTTTCAACATCGCCTTGCGATGACTGTCCGAACTTAAAAAGTAACAAATTGCCGCAGATACTAAGGGAACCAAGACGCCCCATGGGGCGAGAAACTCGTACATGACAAAACTCTTACACAACACTCACATCGACTAATGTCGAATAAGTTTGCGTAAACATTGAGGCAAAAAATGACATTTTACGTGCCGTTCGTCCGGATTCTATCGATCTGGCGGCACCAGACCAAGCCCGCGGAGATATATGCCAATACCGCTTTCCAAAAGGTCTTCGGGGGTAAACGGCGCCCGCGTCCCGGGTGGATTACGGGCAAAAAGCTCAACAACACCGTGGCTCATGGCCCAAATATGCGCCGAGAACATCTGCGGCGGGGGGCGTTTTTCCGGTGGAATATGTTCGGAAAGGGCCGCAGCTGATTTTTCTAGAATGGCCGAACCGCGCTGTGCGGCCACGGCAAGTTCGGGCGTTCGGTTGACCGAAATGCCGCTTTCAAACATCGCGACATAGTGGCCGGGATAGCGTTGCGCGAAGGCCAGATAGGCCCGGCCCGTCGCCTCGAACGAGGCAAGCGCCGATGGTTGCCCCTTATCAAAGGCATATTCCATCAGGTCCGAGAAGATCTCATAGCCTTGTCGCGCGGCTTCAGCGATCAGGTCATCACGCCCCTCGAAATGGCGGTAAACAGCGGCTGGTGTTACACCGGCCTGCTTTGCGGCCTCGGACAGGGTGAAACCCGTCGGGCCCTTCTTCTCGATCAATTCCAGCGCGGCATCGACCAGGGCCTGCGCGAGATTTCCGTGATGATACCCGCGTTTAGGCATCCCAAATGTCCGGTCCACCTGCGATCTTGGTATCCACCGGCTTGACCTTTCCTTTGCCGACATAGTCAACATCTGAAAGGACTGACCGCACAGCATTCAAACGCGCCCGCTTTTTGTCGTCCGAGCGGATAACAGTCCAGGGCGCGTGATCTGTATGTGTCTGCGCGAAGGTTTCCTGGATCGCTTCAGAGTAGGCGTCCCACTTCTTCAAGCCTTCGACATCGATCCAGGACAGTTTCCACTGCTTCAGCGGATCGCGTTCGCGCTTCAGGAAACGGCGAAGCTGTTCGGCGCGCCCGACATTCAGCCACAGCTTTTTCAGGATGATACCCTCGTCAACCATCATCCGTTCAAAATCGGGGACCTGTCGGAAAAAGTGTGTCCGTTGCTCGGGTGTGCAAAATCCGAAGACATGCTCGACCACACCGCGATTGTACCACGATCGGTCGAACAAGACGATCTCGCCCGCTGTGGGAAGGTGATCGACATAGCGCTGAAAATACCATTCTCCCGCCTCGCGGTCAGACGGTTTCGAAAGTGCGACCACGCGCGCGACCCGAGGGTTAAGGTTTTCGCGGAAGCGTTTGATTGTGCCGCCTTTTCCTGCAGCATCACGCCCTTCGAAGACAATGACAAGCCGCTTTCCCTTAGCCTTCACATCCGCCTGAAGCTTAACAAGTTCCAACTGAAGCGCGGCGATGTCGTTTTCATAGTCCTTGCGGCCGATGGGCGCGTCGTATGGGTAGCTGTCGGACAAGATGTCCTTTTTTCCGCCCGACAGGATGGCGTCGCGGACCGAGGCCGGGGCTTCGGTTTCAAAGAACGAGGATATTGCGCCGTCGAACGGAAGTGACATGTTTATCGCCTTTACTTTATCGAAAGAACCTAAGCACGAAAACGGCTTAGCGCAATCCGGCGCGCGCTGCCGCACGGTCGATTGCGGCGATAACAGGCTTTGGGGTCACATGGTGGGGCGCATGCCCCGAACCGTCCAGCACTGTTAGTTCCGCATTGGGCAGTGCATCGCGCAAGGGTTCTGCGTGGATATCGGTGCGGACGGTTTCATCGGCAGTGCCATGCAGGATTTCCACCGGAAGCGTCACATCAGGATAGCGCGCTGCCATCTCGACAATGTGGGGGCGAAGCGACTTCACCTGCCGTGCATTGGCGCGGAATGTATCCCGACGGACGGCAAGCGGAACAGCGGCGCCTTCGTAGTAGCCGGGATCGACGGCTGCGGGCGCAAAGACCCCATCGAGCGATGACCGCACCTGGCTTTCGGGCACAAAGGCCGAAACCAGCGCCCCCCCGAGACCGCTGCCGAGTGCGGAGCCAAAGATACGGTAATAGCGGCGCAAATCGCCGGGCCACGGCATGGTGGCCCCAGACAGGATCACAACTGCGGCCGCCGGTTCTTCCAGCGCCCACGCCATGGCAACCGCACCGCCGTAGGAATGGCCAAGAACAATGGGGGTCTCGGCACCCAATGCCCGCGTTGCTGCGGCCAGCAGACGCGCCTGCTCGATTGGGCTTTCGGCATCGGTGGTAAACGCGCCATTCAGCCCGCTGCGTGCCCGGTCGCTGTGCCCCAGACCCGGTCGGTCGACTGCAAAGACGCGGTATCGATCCGTCAGCTGATCCACGAACTGATAGGTGAAGTCCTGAGCGTTGCCGCCTGCGCCGTGAATTAACACAAGGTCAGGGCCTGTTCCTTTGACAACAGCATGGATGCGGCGCCCGTCAACCTCGACAAACTGTCCTTCCGGAGGAAATGCAGCGTCAATGGCGGCATCCCGGCGCGTTGAGAATGTGACAGTAACCAGCGCTGCGACAAGCCCGACGCACCCCAGAAGAACCGCCGAGGTCACCATGCGCGGCATGAAGCACCAGACGTCCGGGCCAAACCGTTTGTCATCGCCGCAGGTCCGTCGTGGTTTCGCCGATCTGCGACATGTCATAGGGCGTCGTCAGATAGATCTCACTCAGCCAGTTGCCGTAGAGCAGGTGGGCATGGCTGCGCCACCTGTTCTGCGGCGTGACCGCCGGATCGTCGCCCGGATAGTAATTGATCGGAACGTTGATGGGCGTGCCATTGGCGACATCGCGGTCATACTCTTCCTTCAACGTGCCGCTGTCATACTCGAAATGATTGAAGATATAGAGCGCGCGGTGCCCGGCATCCTCGACAAGACAGGGTCCGGTTTCGGGGCTGCCCAAAAGCGTTGTCAAACCCGCGCCCCGGATCTCGCCTTCCTTCATTTCGGTCCACCGGCTGACAGGCGTATAGCAGACATCCGAGAACCCTCGCAAAAAGGGCGAGGCCGGTGCAAGATTGTCCTGCCGAAAGCAACCAAAGGACTTTTCGGGCAGGATGTGCTTCTCGATCCCATGGAAATGGTACAGCATCGACATCCCGCCCCAGCACACGCCGAAGCTCATGTGCACATTGGATTGGGTCCAATCCATGATCTCTTTCAACTCATCCCAATAGGTCACGTCTTCAAACGCCAGATGCTCGATCGGGGCGCCCGTGATAATAAGCCCGTCGAATTTCTCATCCTTCACCGCCTGAAAGGGGCGATAGAATTCAGCCATATGTTCAGCGGCGGTGTTCTTGGTCTCGTGCTCGGACATCCGAATGAGGTGCAGCTCGATCTGCAAAGGCGTCGCGCCAATCAGCCGTGCAAACTGGTTTTCCGTCTGAATCTTCTTTGGCATCAGGTTCAAAAGACCTATCTTCAGCGGCCGGATATCCTGCTTTGACGCGGCATCCTCAGGCATGACCATGACGCCTTCACGCGTCAGGACGTCATAGGCGGGCAGGCTCGCGGGCAGTTTGATCGGCATGTGTCTGGCCTTCTTGAACAGGCCTCAGCACATAGGCCCAAGGGGTGGGTTTCTCAAGGGGGCCTTGCGGGCGCGTGACAGTGTCGTCAGCGGGCATCCAAAGCCTCGGCAATCACGGCGATCATGTCGGCCTCGGTCGTCACGGCGGCCAGTCGATCGGCCGGAACGGTCAGACCCCATCTGT
>JBCCCA010000223.1:0-5540 GCA_039033735.1 Pseudomonadota bacterium | reverse complement strand
TCCTCGGCGCGCATGCCTGGCCGAAGCGCTGGATCATACAGCATGGACAGCATCCGTTCATCCATCGCCGTCAACCGCCCAAACTCATCATCATCGTTAAAGATCGACGGTCGTGCAGTTGGGCTGTCATTTGCAAGCCCCAAACCTTGCGCCAGTTCTTCGTGGATGCAGGATTGGCGCAGCAAAAGCGGAAGCTCGGTTCGGATCACGGCAGCCGCCTGACGAATACGTCCGTCATCGCCGGGGTCAGCCGCCAGCACAAGGCAATAGCTTTCCCGGTTGAGGTCTTCGATCAAGGCGATTTCACGGTCGCGAATGGTGGGGATCAAGCGCCGAAGGGTTGGGCCGACCACGCGGCGTTCATCTTCTGAAAGGATCAGCACGCGAAAGTTTCCGTCCCGCTCGACGAAGCTGATGGGATGCCCGGTGGTTCGGTTCAGTCGGTCGACAAACCGGCGAATGGCGGCGCGGTCATCCGCGCGCTGTGTTGGGTCCACGCTGTTGCCGAACATCACTTCGACCCGCACCGGTGCGTCCCACCGCCGCAGAATGCTTTGTGTCTCGCGCCGCACAAGGGTCGTGCCAACGTCGCTGAACTCGCGTGCGAAGGCGATGTTCATGAACGTGTCAGCAAGTCGCCTTTCATCGAAGGGCACGTCCGGGCCGCCGCCGTCGATGCGCAACAGTCCACGGGTGCGATGGCCGCTTTCGACACGCGTGTAATAGGCCACGAGTGCTCGGCTGGCGGCCGACGGTTCTTCCGCAATGATCGGCGCGACCGGAGCGGGAGTTGCATTCGTACCGAACAACTCATCCAGAGGCGCACACCCGACGAGAGACATCAAGAGCCCTGCAAAGGTCAGACCCCGAAGCAACGACATGGATCAGCTCGGAACACTCTCCCCGGCATTGGTGCCGGTGCCGTCCTTGCGAGCTTTCGCGGACGCAAGGGTTTGTTTGAGCTCTTCTTCCATTTTCTGAAGTTCAACTTCGGCCTCAGCCCGCTTCTTCTTGCCGTCATCCGCGATCTGCAGGCTTTCCTGAATGGTTGCCACCAGATCCGCGTTGGCTTTCTTCACGGCTTCGATATCAAAGACACCGCGTTCCATCTCTTCGCGGATCATCTTGTTGGCCGAGCGCAAGTTCTCGGCGTTGGCCGTTAAAAGCTCGTTCGTCAGGTCATTGGCTTCGCGCACTGCTTCTGCAGCCTCCGATGACCGTTGGATGGTCACGGCTTGCGCAAGCTGCGTTTCCCAAAGCGGCACTGTATTCACCAAAGTTGAGTTGATCTTGGTCACCAGCGACTTGTCGTTTTCCTGAACCAGACGAATTGACGGCAGCGACTGCATCGTCACCTGACGCGTCAATTTCAGGTCGTGTACCCGGCGTTCAAGATCGTCACGAGCGGCGCGCAGATCGCGCAGTTCCTGCGCCTTCATGACACCCTGGTCTTCAGGTGCGGCTGCGACCTCGGCTTCCTTCGCCGGGATATCCGTGCCGTCAAGACGACTGATCTTTTCTTCCCCTGCCGCGATATAGAGCGCCAGCTCGTCATAGAAATTCAGCGTCTTGTCATACAGCTGATCCAGCGACTTGATGTCTTTCAGAAGTTGATGCTCGTGGCCCAGAAGATCATCGGTGATTTTGTCAATCTGGTCCTGCACCTTCTCGAAACGCGCCACGAAATTGTGGATGGGCGCTGCACGTCCCAACAGACGTTCCCACCAGGATGCTTTGCGCCGCACGTCAAGTTCACTGATCGAGAAACCGCGGATGGTGGAAACGATATTGCGCAAGCTGTCACCGGCGGGGCCCACATCCTTGTTGCGCACGTCGGCCAGCATGGATTGACTGATTTCCTGAAGTTCCGCCTGTGCGGCAGACCCGAACGAGACAATCGAGTTCGTGTCAGTCATGTTCAGTTCGCCAATCCGACGCTCGATCTCGGCCGTGGTTTGCGGATCGGCGGCCTCGAAGGCAACAATCTCATTTGCCGGTGCCGGTTCGGGCAGAAGCACTTCGCTGATTTGCTTTACTTCCGCCAAAGCCTTTTCGGCTTCCTCACGCACGCGTTGTTCCATTGGGCTGTTCCCTCCTCGCTGGTCAAATATCGCTCCGGACGCCTTCACGTTCCAGCCGGTCGCGGAGCACTTCGATTTCCACATCCAGCGAGGATTTGTCGTCCAACAGTAGTTTTTCGGTTTTTTGGGCGAATGAATTTTCTAGATCATCCAGAAGCGCCTCGTAATCGGCACGTGCTTCCGGGTTCTGCGAACGGGCGTAAAGGTCGGCGAATTGCACGGTCGCATCCCGCGCACCCAGCAGATAGACGCCAAGAAACCTCCTGGCGCTGGTCAGATCGCGTGGGTCTTCTTCCACCACGCGGAACATGCCACGAGCGGTTTCCACAAAGTCGCCGACGCGGCGTTCAAGCGCCGGGACCTGGGCCCGGCGGATCGCATCCTTCATGGCCGATAGATGACCCTCGGCTTCGTCGACAACACGGGCCACACGATCGGTCTGATAATCGTTCAACCCTTCAGTGCCCTTGTCTTGCAGCGGGTCGGGACCAAAGGCGAAGGCATGCAAAGCCGTGCCAAGCAGGAAATACAGAAACGGGTTCAAAATGCTGAAGGTTGTAGGATCAAGCCCAGCAATCGCCAGCCCGACGCCGGTCAGAACACTTCCGAAAATCTTGCGCGGGATTGCGGGTTTCCGGGCGACCCGACGGGCGTTGTACGCATCCTCGGCCAAAAGCCCTTCTTTGGTCAGCCAAGCCGCCAGCATCAGGATACCAAACGCGAAAAGCTTCAGGAAAAGGCCCAGGGGCTCAAGCTGAAAGGCCACGAAAAGCATAGGGCATGGCGCAATGAACAGGAAGTTCACCCGTGCGCCCGAACGGCTGCGACGCATCCCGTCGGGATTCCGCGGATGCGACGCTGCATCGGGGCTGAACTTTCCGCCATAGCGTTGCGCCATCAGGATGCCCCGCTAACCGAGACATACATGATTAGACATAAAAGCAGGAAAAAGGCCGCTTTTTGCATCGTTCCCCCTGAAGACACCATGTCCGTTCCACCTGCCTGCTCGAACGTGCGCGCCGCGCCGCGAACGATAACAACGACCAGTGCAACGGCAACAACCGCAGCGATCAGGGCCAAGGCCAAGCGGTGCATCTAGTGTAAATACCCCATTGTTTCGCATTCAACATATGAAATCGCCGCGCGGCTTGCCATAGCTGAGCTGCATGAAAGCGGGATGACGCGTAAATTCGCTTGAAAGTTGCTTACGCGTTCCTTCATGCCCGCGGGATAATTTTCTACCTTTTTACAGCACGTTGCACGCGTCTTTTCGAAGGAATGCGTTTTCTGGCCTTTGCATTCTGAGGCGATGCCGCGTTTTTTCCCCCGTCCTGGGGTGCAAGGCCAAGCTGTTCACGGACGATTTTCTGCCTGACTTCTTCGACCGCACCGCTTGCAAGCGTGCCAAGGCTAAACGGACCATAGCTGACGCGGATCAACCGGTTTACGGGCAATCCGATCGATTCCATGGCCCGACGAATCTCGCGGTTCTTGCCTTCGCGCAGGGATACTGTGACCCAAGCGTTGCGCCCTTGTTGCCGGTCAAAGGTAACAGTCATCGAACGAAACCGCTCGCCGTCGACTGTCAGTCCCGCGCGAAGGGGTTCGAAATCTTCGTCCTTCGGCGCCCCGTGGACCCGCACGCGGTACTTTCTGAGCCAGCCCGTCGACGGCAATTCCAGACGACGCTTGACGTCGCCGTCATTGGTCAACAGCAAAAGACCTTCGGAGTTCAAGTCGAGCCGCCCGATGGTCATCACGCGCGGCAAGTCATCGGGAAGGGCATCGAATACCGTTTTCCTGCCTTTTTCGTCGCGTGTCGTTGTCACCAAACCGCTTGGCTTGTTATAAAGCCACAGCCGTGGCGGGTCGCGCGCTTCCAAAGGCTTGTCATCGACGGTTATCTGATCCGCCTCGGTCACATTCAGCGCGGGGCTGTAAATGCGCTTGCCGTTCACCGTGACGCGCCCGTCGTTGATAATCTTCTCGGCCTCGCGGCGGGAGGCAATCCCGTGCCGAGCAAGCACTTTGGCAATACGGTTTGAGGCTGGGGTGTCAGGCATAACTGCGGCATAGACAAAAGTGGCGGAGCAGGAAAGAGGTACGAGGGGCTTTGCCCCTTACGCTCCCCAGCGTATTTGGGACAAGATGAAGGAAACATTCCCGCCTATGGGCGTTCAAAGTCATATGGACCTTGCGTTGTCCGAGGCGCGGGCCGCGGCCACGCGTGGCGAGGTGCCTGTGGGCGCGGTTCTGGTCGACAAGGCTGGGCGGGTGATCGCCGCGACGGGCAACCGGATGCGCGAATTGGCCGACCCGACTGCCCATGCTGAAATGCTTGCGATCCGCGAAGGCGCGCGCACGCTTGGGTCCGAACGTTTGACGGGATGCAATCTGTTTGTCACGCTTGAGCCTTGCCCCATGTGCGCGGCAGCCATTTCGGCGGCCCGGATTGCACGGCTGTACTATGGCGCATCCGATCCCAAATCAGGCGGAGTGGCGCAAGGTCCGCGTGTCTTTACGCACCCGCAATGCCATCACGCCCCTGACGTCTATGACGGTATCGGCGCACGAGAGGCGCAACAGTTGTTGAGAACGTTTTTTCAGAAAAGGCGGCGTTAAGATGGAGCTACGCAAGTTCGTCGTGACCGTAGAGGACACCCGGCAGGAACAGGGTCAGGTGCTGGCTGTGCCGACCCGCAAGGCTTTGGCCATGGCGGTGATTGCGAACCCCTATGCCGGTCACTATGCGGCAGATTTGACGCAGCTTGTCGAGATTGGCGCCAAGCTGGGCGGGCTGCTTGCCGCCAAAGCCGTGGCCGCCCTTGGCGTGTCTCCGCATGATGTACAAAGCTATGGCAAGGCGGCCATGGTCGGTGAAGATGGTGAGCTGGAACATGCGGCTGCGCTTTTGCACCCAGCTATGGGTGCGCCATTTCGGGCTGAAACTGGTGGAGGACAGGCACTGATCCCGTCCGCGAAAAAGCGCGGCGGACCGGGGCATAGCCTTGATGTCCCGTTGGGGCACAAGGATGCGGCGTATGTGCGAAGTCATTTCGATGCGGTGGAAGCGCGCATCGCGGATGCCCCGCGTGCGGCCGAGATTCTGGTCGCCCTGGCCGTCACGGACAGCGGGCGCCCTTTACCGCGCGTCGGCGGGCTTGGCGCTGACGACATGATCGGGCACGATGGTTTGAGGTAGGCGCTAAAGCGTTATCTCTTCCATAACCTGGGGCGTCTTCACCTCAACGCCCGGCAATCCTGCGATCAAGTCGTCCGCCGTCTGTTCCAGGATCGGAAACGTTTTGTAATGGACCGGTATAACGGTTTTGAAGTCAAAGTATGTCTTCGCGGCCCAAGCTGTTGCCTTCATGTCCATAGTGAAGTGTCCGCCGGCTGACAGAATGCCGATATCGGGGGCGTGGTATTCGCCCATCCAGGCCATGTCGGCCATAATAT
>JBCCCA010000222.1:0-5550 GCA_039033735.1 Pseudomonadota bacterium | reverse complement strand
GGGATCATGGGGCCGAAATAGGATCGACGGACGTCTAAAGGGGATTGCTTTGTCTCGGCTGGAAGCCACCGTTATCGGCGCATTTAAGCTAGTTGCAAATGACAACAAAGCTCCGGTTGCACTCGCTGCGTAAGCAGTGCGGAATACCGAAATCTAAGCCCCTTCGCCTAGCAGCGTAGGGCGGGGTTCGCAGGCACCTGGCAACAGAAGCCTGCACTTTCCTGTCATGACACCCGAATTTACCTCAGCGCCAATTCAGCCTCGCGACGCGCCAGGCTTTCGGCAGGCCAAAATTCTGAACGGCGATAGTAACCCTCGCGGACAGGACACGCATCGTCCAAAATCAACCACGGCAACTTCGTCGACGTAAAGATATGAATGTCCGGCGGGCACAGCTCTGGGGCATCCAGCGTGCCGACCCGCACAAATGAAAACCGCGGGCCCATCCCGGAATAAGTACTCCAAAGCGCGACCTGACAAATCGGACATCGGTGGACCACCTGCCCCTTGCCACTGGCCGACGGGGTGTCAACGGGCTGCGGCACGCCTGTCAAGACGTCCAAGTACCGCGTTTCGATCAATGCGTTCAGCACAAAGGCGGTGCCGGTTTCTCGCTGGCACCATGTGCAATGGCAACAATGGGTGAACAGCGGGGTGTGCAGCAGTTGGTATTGTAGCGCGCTGCATGTGCAGTGCCCGGTCAATTCTGCCATGTCGCCCTCCACGTTTGCCTCCCCATCTATTAGGCCGACTTGCGTTGTCAGGGAACCTATGAAACACCCAGCACATGGGGCTTGCGACCGCCCCATCAGGCAAATCGCCCAAGGTTCGCATCCTTTGAACTCGTTGCGAGAGGATGCACTGTGCCTGAGCGAAACATGATGACCGCCACCGACCTTATCCTGACACTGGGAACGAAAGACGCACCGCTGATCGTCGACGTTTGTCTGGCGGACGATTTCGCCGCCGACCCGTTTTTGATCCCCGGCTCTATACGTCACACGTACACAGACATGGACGGGCTGCGGAAAAAACTTCAGGCGCGGACCGCTGTCATCGTCTGCCAGAAAGGTTTGAAACTAAGCCAAGGGGTTGCCGCTTGGCTTAGGGCAGAAGGCGAACGCGCGCAGTTCCTGGCGGGTGGCATGTATGGCTGGCGCGATCATCCCGGCGCGCCCCGCATCCCGGCACAAGCGATGCCGGATGTCGTCGATGGTCAGACAACATGGGTTGCGCCAGACAAGGCAAAGCCCGACGGGCTGGCCTGTCTTTGGCTGATCCGCCGTTTCATCGACCCCGACGCGCGCATATTGTTCGTGGAACCTACCGAGGCGGCGACCGTGGCCGATCGTTTCGGCGCCACCGATCTTGAAGCTTTTGCAACGCCCCTTGCCCCGGACGGTACGCACAGCAGGTTCAAGGCCATGATGACACGGCTTCACCTGACGCTTCCGTCCTTGAACCGCATGGCAGAAGGCCTCCACGCGGCTGGCGTTCATGCAATCTGCGAGGGGGTCCATCACCTGCAACTTAGCGATCAGGGCCGACTTGACGCGGCGGTGTCGATCTTCGATGCGCTTTTTACACAGGCGACTTATGCGCAGAAAAGAGGTGCGACATGAACGACCTGATCCGCACCTTCGGCCGGATCGGACTTCTTTCTTTTGGCGGTCCCGCCGCGCAGATCGCACTCATGCACCGCGTGCTGGTGGACGAAAAAGATTGGCTGAAAGAAAAAGAGTTTCTGAACGCCCTATCCTTTTCGATGCTGTTGCCCGGGCCCGAAGCGATGCAGCTTGCCATCTTTGCCGGGTGGCGCCGGGCGGGCGTGCCGGGTGGGCTGATTGCCGGTGGGCTGTTCGTTTTGCCGGGCGCTTTCGTGATCATGGCGCTGGCCACGATCTATGTGGTCTATGGGAACGTCCCATTTGTCGATGCGATATTTCTGGGCGTGCAGGCCACCGTGGTCGCGATCGTGCTGGAAGCACTTTTCAAGGTCACAAAGCGCGCGATCCGACGCCGCGCGGATTGGGCCGTGGCCGGGCTGTCTTTTCTGGCGATCTTTGCGCTTTCGCTGCCTTTCCCGCTGATCATCGCGCTGGCTGCACTTTGGGGGGCGTTCTCGGCCCCAGCCGATGACACCGCGTCAGCCACGCTCCCACCGCAATCGGCGCAGGCCAACACGGTTGGCACCGTCGCTGTCTGGCTTGCACTCTGGTTCGCGCCCGTCGCGGTGTTGGCCGCGCTAAACGCATCCCTTTTGACGGACATCGCGCTTTTCTTCTCGAAATTGGCTGTTGTGACCTTCGGCGGCGCCTATGCTCTGCTGGCGTATATGACCCAAACCGTCGTTGCCGACTTTGGCTGGATCACAACAGAGGAGATGATGGACGGGCTGGGCCTGGCAGAAACCACGCCGGGGCCGCTTATTCTTGTCACGCAGTTCGTGGGCTTTCTTGCCGGTTACAACGAAGCCGGGCTTGGGCGAGGTTTTCTTGCAGCGGCCGTCACGCTTTGGGTAACGTTCATGCCTTGCTTTCTTTGGATTTTCGCAGGTGCCCCCTACGTCGAGCGGCTGTTGCATATGCCACGCTTGTCAGGTGCACTGCATGCGATCACAGCCGCAGTAGTAGGCGTCATCCTGAACCTGTCCCTTTGGTTCAGCGCACATGTTGTCTTCCGCGACATCGGCACGACCAGTATCGGGCCGTTTCAATTCATCACCCCAACGCTTTCGTCAATTGACGTGCTTGCTGCCGGGATTGCAGTGGTCTCAGCCGTCCTGTTGCTGCGTGTCAGGATCGGGATTGTGCCGACTTTGGCGGTGGGAGCAGCGCTTGGCATGTTTTCGCTTCTGCCGGGTGTTTGAATAGCACCATCCCGGCTTTTCTTCCCGTGTGAATCACTTATGCTCACGTGCAGTGATCCTGAGGGAGACGCCATGACCACCACAATCGACTACGGCAATCTGATGCACCGCGCCATGCGCAGTCTGATCCAGAATGTGCTGAGCGATGTGGCCGAACGGGGTCTTCCCGGGCAGCACCACTTCTTTATCACGTTTGACACGATGCACCCGGATGTCGAAATCGCCGATTGGCTGTCCGACAGATATCCGGACGAGATGACCATCGTCATGCAGCACTGGTTCGAAAACCTGATCGTCACCGATGAAGGCTTTTCCGTCACGCTCAACTTTGGCGACGCACCCGAGCCGCTTTACGTGCCATACGAGGCCATTCGCACCTTTGTCGATCCGTCGGTTGAATTCGGTTTGCGCTTCGAGACGAACGACGAAGACGGTGAGGACCCCGCGCCGACCCCGGTCGAGGACCCCGAAGACGAGGCCGAAGACACAAACGGCAATGCCGAGGTCGTCAGCCTCGACAAGTTCCGCAAGTAAGGTCGAACATGCCAATGCCCTGGACCTACCGCCATGCCACGCGGGAATGGCGGGCGTTCCTTACGGATGTAAAAGACCGCGCCGATCTGGTGTCGGACAATATGGCCTATACCGCAATCGACGGGGTGTTTCGCACCTTTCGGAGACGGCTGACAGTCGAGGATGCTGTGGCCTTTGCCAACGTCCTGCCGTCCGTGCCGCGCGCCGTATTCGTGCAGGACTGGGACGTGACCCAGGCGCCCGTATCATTTGCAGACCGGGCCGAGCTGACGCGCGAAGCCCAGGCCCTGCGCAAGGATCATAACCTGACACCGGACACAGCCATTGAAGCCGTCGCTTGGGCGCTTTGGCGCCGCGTAGATCACACGACCTTCCGTCGCTGCCTCGACCGCTTGCCGCCGGGCGCCACGGAGTTCTGGGCCGTTGATGCCAACCCGGGCGAACTTGCGCACCGTTTTTCCTAACGCCTCTCAGCGCGCCCGCTCTTCTGTTAGCCCTTCGTGAGTACAGCGTGATCTTTGGATTTTGATGCGTGATCTGCCGACTGTCACCGCCTAGGCATATGCCACCAAGACAAACGATGCATAGAATGATTGACGGCCAAACGATCCATATCTCTCTCAGCGAGGCCTTCGGCCTGACCGGAGCGATCCTGTACTCAGCCGGTTACCTGTTATCGGCCTTTGACAAACTTCCCAGCCAGTCGCCGGTTTACTATGCGATCAAGTTAATGGCTGCCGGTCTGGTTCTGATCAGTCTGACACAGGACTTCAACCTGGCCTCGGCCGTCATTCAGGTGTTCTTCATTGGAGTATCTCTTATCGGGATCATCCGGCACTTCAGTCCGGCCCGGCGGCGCACGGCCTATGAGCTGTCACGCCATGCCCCAGGTGGCGGCGCACCGTTTTCAGGGACTGCCACAACACCGATGAAGCACGTCGCGGGATCGCCTAGAGCGCCACACCCGTACGCCCGGCCAGATCTGTAAAGTATTGCCATGCAACCCGACCCGACCGCGCGCCGCGGGTCGCCTGCCATTCAATGGCCTCGGCGCGCAGCGTATCGTCATCGATCTGGACCCCATGCGCCTCGCAATAGCCTCGGATCATGGCAAGGTATTCGTCCTGTGTGCAAGGGTGGAAGCCAAGCCACAGCCCGAACCTATCGGACAGCGAGACCTTTTCCTCGACCGCTTCCGACGGGTTAATGGCGCTTTGCCGTTCGTTTTCAATCATGTCGCGCGGCATAAGATGGCGACGGTTCGACGTCGCATAGAAAATGACGTTGTCCGGTCGCCCTTCAATTCCACCATCCAGCACCGCTTTCAGCGATTTGTAATGCTGATCATCATGGCTGAACGACAGATCATCGCAAAACAGTAGAAATCGCGCGTCCGACCCGCGCAGCAAGTTTAGAAGACGCCCGACAGAGGGCAGGTCTTCGCGTTGAATCTCTACGATCTTCAGCGGCAACCCTTCGGCCAAGACGGCCGCATGTGCTGCTTTCACAAGGCTGGATTTGCCCATACCGCGCGCGCCCCACAGCAACGCGTTGTTCGCGGCCAAACCGCGTGCAAACTGGCGGGTGTTTTCAAGCAGAGTGTTGCGCGACCGATCAATCCCGACAAGCAGCGCAATGTCCACACGGTTTACTTTGCCCACGGGCTCCAGCCGGTCGGGGCTGACCTGCCACACGAACGCGTCAGCCGCGTCATAATCGGGCGCATCGAGCGGCTCGGGCGCCATACGCTCCAGCGCGGCGGCAATCCGTTCCATCGGATCGTTGATCACGGTTTCGAGTCCGCTTCAGTTTCGCCCTCATCATCCTCGAACTCGGAATAGAGGTCTTCGTCTTCGCCAAGAATGCCTTCTTCGCGCAGTTTCTGGACCCTCTTCTTTTCGACTATCTTCACCAGCTGGATCGAGATTTCGTACAGGCCATAGACGGCGACGAAGAGGATCAGCTGTGTGATCACATCTGGCGGCGTGACCAGGGCGGCCAGTACAAGAATGCCGACACCTGCATATTTCCGCACTGACGCCAGTCCGCGCGCCGAAACCAGTCCAGCTTTGCCCATCAGCGTCAGCAGAACAGGAAGCTGGAAGCAGACACCGAAGGCCATAATGAATTTCAGCGTCAGATCGAGC
>JBCCCA010000221.1:0-5592 GCA_039033735.1 Pseudomonadota bacterium | reverse complement strand
GAATGCTCGGTTGTGTTCCTGGCATGCAGATCTCCCTTCGCGCCTCATAGACAACCCGCCAAATTCGACGATTCTTTGAAAATTCGGCGAAAAAGAAGGGCGCGCAAAAGGGCGGGTCAACGTTGACCCGAAAAGGCTTCCTGCCAGCCTTCGCGGTCCTCATCGCTGATTTTGGCGAACAAAACATCCGGAACTGTAAACTCATGACCTGCAGGCAACGCGGACAGAGCGGACCGCATATCGGTGGGCCATGCCGTATCCAGCGTGTTCATCGCGCTCAACATGCGCGCTGCAGCATCAGGAATGAACGGGGCCGATAGAACCGCATAGACGCGGATCAGGTTCAAAGCCAGCCTGATCTGCCCGGCTGCCCGTTCAGGGTCTTCCTTGAAAACGGACCAGGGTGCGGCGCTTTGCAGGTACTCATTGCCAAGAACCCAGAGTGCGCGCAGTTCACCTGCCGCCTTGCGCACTTCGATGGCGTCCATCTGCGCTTCGTAGTTGGCCAGCCCAGCTTGCAGTTTTTCGATCAAAGCCTCTTCTTCCGGACCCCATGCCCCGCCCTCGGGGAAAGTTTCCCCGAATTTTGAGCGGCAGAACTTGGTCACCCGGCTCACGAAGTTGCCCAGAACGTCCGCCAGGTCCTTGTTCACGCTGACCTGGAAATTCTCCCACGTGAATTCACTGTCTGAACTCTCGGGCGCATGAGACAGAAGCCACCAGCGCCAATAGTCGGAGGGGAGGATCTCCAACGCCTGATCCATGAAAACGCCGCGGCCCTGGCTGGTGCTGAACTGGCCGCCGTCATAATTCAGGTAGTTGAACGACTTGATGTAATCGACAAGCTTCCAAGGTTCGCCCGAACCGATGATGGTGGCCGGGAAGGACAGCGTGTGGAAGGGCACGTTGTCCTTGCCCATGAACTGAACATAGCGCACGTCGTCGGCGCCCTTATCCGTTCGCCACCAACGTTCCCAGTCGGCATCGTCCGCGCCGCGCGCGTCCGACCATTCCTTCGCACAAGCGATGTATTCAATCGGCGCATCGAACCAGACATAGAACACCTTGTCCTCCATGCCTGGCCATGGCTCGGCCCCCTTTTTGACCGGGATGCCCCAGTCCAGATCACGGGTGATGCCCCGATCCTGCAAGCCGTCGCCATCGTTCAGCCATTTCTTGGCAATCGACGTCGTGAGGATCGGCCAATCGGACTTGCTGTCGATCCAATCGGAAAGCTGATCCCGCAAACTGCGTTGTTTCAGATAAAGATGCTTCGTCTCGCGTACCTCAAGATCGGTCGAACCTGAGATGGCTGAACGCGGTTCGATCAAATCGGTCGGGTCCAGCTGCTTGGTGCAGTTCTCACACTGGTCGCCCCGCGCCTTGTCATACCCGCAGTTGGGGCAGGTGCCCTCGATATAGCGGTCGGGCAAAAAGCGTCCGTCGGTGTGGGAATACACCT
Source organism: Pseudomonadota bacterium (assembly GCA_039033735.1). GTDB lineage: Bacteria > Pseudomonadota > Alphaproteobacteria > Rhodobacterales > Rhodobacteraceae > JAJDOD01. The sequence continues at coordinate 4,130 of JBCCCA010000221.1, read as the reverse complement.
GTTTTTCGGTCACTTCATCGATCAGGCCCGCTTCGGCGAGGCGCCCGGCAAAGTGCTGCGTCAACGCATGGTTCTGGGGGCTGGACGACCGGCCGAATTTGTCGAACGACAGTCGGAACCCGTCCGACAGCTCTTTTTGAACGCTCCACATCTCGGCGCAATATTCGTCGACGGGCTTGCCCACTTTCGCAGCGGCCAATTCAGCCGGCGTGCCATGTTCATCCGTCGCGCACAGAAACAGCACCTCGTGCCCGCGCGCCCGCATGAAACGCGCATAGAGGTCCGCAGGCAACTGCGAGCCGACAAGATTGCCAAGATGTTTGATGCCGTTGATATACGGGATCGCGCTGGTGATCAGGATGCGAGCCATGCCGGTGTCCTTCGTGAAAGCCCGCGTTCGTTATCCCAAGCCAACGACCGTGTCACCCCCTTGGCACGAACCGCGTGGCTGGCCCGGAAGAAAAACGGGCGGCAAGGTCTGACCTTACCGCCCGTTGCGTTGGAGTTCTGTTGCCGCGCCGGCCGTTGGCTTAGGCGGTCCTGCGACGCTGTCCCGCGACACCAATGGCACCCAGGGCCGTCAGCATCAGCGCAGCGCCCGCTGGCAGCGGAACCGGCGTGACCTCTTCGTATTCGAAGGTGGCGATCAGACCATAGTTCTCGAAGCCCGAGCCATAGTTATGCGAGCGGCTGAACAGCCCGCCCGAGTTCGAAGTGGCTGCCGCTGCGGGACCCCAGAAGAAACTCGAAAAATCCGACACCTGAATGTCCATCAGCAGATTGCCCAGGGCGGAGTCATAAAAATAGCTGCCACTAAATGTCAGCGAATTGCCGACCCGACCACCGACATAGGCGTTGGTGGCAAAGTCTGCGTTGTCACTGCCCAGATTGCTGTCGAAGCCGGCGTCGGTCTGATCTGTATTCAGCGCGTTCACGGCAACATCCGTGGTCGAAAAAGACATTGCAAATGTCCCCAGTGGCCCGCGCCGGTTGTTGCCGTAGAGCTCGAAACTGATGTTTGTGATCTCGATCGGTCCCAACCCGTCGAAATTACCTGCGTCCCAAACCTGTTGATAGCGGTCCTCACCCGGGCTCGGGCTAAACGGAAAGACATTATAGTTCTGTTGTGTCCCGATGGTCAGTGACGCGGCTGAAAGTGGCGCAGCAGCGCAGATAAGCGCGGCGGCCAGTAGTGATCTGATCATGAAAGTCTTCCCCTACACAATGTACCAAACACACCCCTCGTGTGCGATTAAGGTTAATGTGCTTAAGGGGAGCGGCATCAGTTTCGCCGCATTTGGGTCCTTTTGTGGCAACTGTTTCCGGGCGCGGTTCAATGCCTGGGACAGCGCCGGGATTTGTCCGTGGACTGCCGCACTCAGCTCAGCCTTAGGCTGACAGCGTTCGCCGTGTCTTTGGGTGCAGCGCCGTGGATAGGATCTGATCCGTCCGGCGCAGAACGTGATCGGCCTTGCCGACGATCCGCGGGTCGGGGTCTTGAGCACTTTCGATATCCTTGTCCGGATAATCGAGGCTGGCCAGGAAATGGCGCATACAATTCAACCGCGCGCGCTTTTTGTCATCCGATTTGATGATGGTCCAAGGGGCATCGGCTGTGTCGGTGTAAAACAGCATTGCCTCCTTCGCCTCGGTGTACTCATCCCACTTGCCGAGGCTTGCCTTGTCAATCGGCGACAGCTTCCAACGCTTCAATGGGTCGGTTTCGCGCGCGCTGAAGCGACGCTTCTGCTCGTCCTGAGTGACCGAAAACCAGTATTTGTAAAGCCGGATGCCACTGCGGCTCAGCATGCGTTCTAGTTCTGGCGTCTGACGCATGAATTCCAGGTATTCGTAGGGTTCGCAAAAGCCCATCACGCGCTCGACGCCTGCGCGGTTGTACCAGGACCGATCATAGAAAACCATCTCTCCCGTCGTGGGCAAATGGTTGATGTAGCGCTGGAAATACCACTGACCGGGTTCTTCGTCCGTAGGTTTGTTCAGCGCGACAACACGGGCGGCGCGCGGGTTCAGATGTTCGGTAAAGCGCTTGATCGTTCCGCCCTTGCCAGCGGCATCCCGTCCTTCGAAGATCATCACGAACTTCTGCCCGCTCTCCTGCGCCCAAAGCTGAACCTTCAGAAGTTCCGCCTGCAAGCTCGCCTTTTCGGCCTCATAGCTGCTTCGGTCCAGCTTTTTGTCGTAAGGGTAAGTGCCATTGTCGAAAATGGCCTCGTCGGCGGCGATAATCTGGTCTCTCGGCATGGCAATCTCCCGTGGCAACGTCGAGAGAGCTTTAGCAGGCCGAGAAATCGAGGTCCTTGATACGGATCAAGGTCCCGCTAGAGGTTTTCCTGCTGCATCATGCCAAGCACATGATACCCGCCGTCGACGCGGATAATCTCGCCTGTCGTGTAAGCGCCTTGATCCGAGCACAGGTACACCGCCGTGCCGCCAACCGCGTCCAACGTTGCATTGGATCGGAGTGGTGCATTCATCTCGGTCGTTTTGAAGGTCGTGCGCGCGCCACCAATCGCGGCACCGGCCAGCGTCTTCATCGGACCGGGGCTGATAGCGTTGACGCGTATGCCTTGCGGCCCCAGATCGTTCGCCAGATAGCGGACCGAGCTTTCCAGCGCCGCCTTGGCCACGCCCATCACGTTATAGTTCGGCTGAACCCGGTTGGAACCCATATAGGTCAACGTGATCAGCGTTCCGCCTTCGGGCATCAGCGGTTCGGCCCGGCGGGCGCATTCGATAAAGGAATAGCACGAGATATTCAGCGAGTTCATGAAGTTGTCGCGGCTGGTATTGACAAAGCGCCCGGTCAACTCGGACTTGTCCGAAAAGGCGATAGCGTGGACCAGAAAGTCCAGCTTGCCCCAGGTCGCGCCAATCTTGTCGAAACAGGCATCCATGGAAGTCGGGTCGGTCACATCGACATCCACCAGCAAGGTTGACCCCACACTGGCCGCAAGCGGTTCAACGCGTTTGCCAAAGGCCTCGCCCTGATAGGAAAAGGCCAGTTCTGCGCCCGCATCCGCCAGCGCCTTGGCAATGCCCCAGGCGATGGAACGGTCATTGGCGACGCCCATCACCAGTCCGCGTTTTCCGGTCATCTGTCCCATGACGCTCTCCCTCATCAGTGTCTTGGTGATGCCGTGGGTGGTTTGCGTGTGCAAGACGAATTGTAGGCCGGGACGAATGGCGGCTTTGAGCCCAGACCTACCTAGCTTTGCAGACACAGGAACTTCCTGCTTAACACCAACGGAAGTTCGAGTAGGGTTGGTGGAAACTGTCTAAACGCGGATGAACTTGGGGGGCTTGATTCTGGATAGAAGCGCTTTGATTGGGTCATGGAAAATGCATGCATGGACGCGGCAGTCGGTGACAACAGGTGCAATTACCGATGCACTGGGGCCCGAGCCAATTGGCTATATTGCATACCATGCAGACGGGCGGATGATGGCCACGGTGTTCAGGCGAGATCGCCCGAACTCAGGCCAAAATGGTTGGACTGAAAGCGAAAAAGCCCAGCTTTTCGACGACATGCTTGCTTACGTCGCGTCTTATTCGCTCGAAGAAGACCGCGTCGTTCATCATGTTGATGGGTCTTGGAACCCAAACTGGCACGGCGACCTCTCGCGTCCATTTGTTCTCGAGGGTGATAGATTGGTGATTAGTGGTGCTCCCGGTATCGACCCCAAAACAGGCGAAGAAGTCGTTTACCGGATGGAATTTACGAAGGAGTAGCGATCTCACGACAATACAGCCAAAGGCCAGCGCGTATCTTTTCCCGAATACATCTGGTCCAACACAAATGTCGGCTTTGTTCGCAAAGCGGACGTCGTCGGCCGGGCGCTAGCGCTTAGCCATGATACTTGCTCATCGCGACGGTGGCGTTGGTGCCGCCAAAGCCGAAGCTGTTGGACAGCACAGTGTCCAGTTCGGCTTCGGTTGTTTCGGTCACGATTTCTTCCGCACGGATCGCTGGGTCGAGCGTTTTGATGTTGATCGACGGCGCGATGAAGCCCTTGTCCATCATGATCAGCGAATAGATCGCTTCATGGACGCCTGCCGCCCCCAACGAATGCCCGGTCATGGATTTGGTCGAACTGATCGGGGCGTGGTCG
>JBCCCA010000220.1:0-5638 GCA_039033735.1 Pseudomonadota bacterium | reverse complement strand
TTTCAAATGCTCGGAGGCGTGGCCCTCAAAGCCGAATTCCTTGATGGCTTGGCCCGCGTCGCTTAGAAGGCGGTCCCGGAAAGGCGCATCGGTCCATGAGCGCGCCACCACTTGTGCACCGCGCATCGGGCCAACTTTCTCGGAATACATCTCGATCCAAGTGTCGATCGTGTCCTGCGCGACGAGGCCGCGTTCGACGGCCAGACTTTCGAGTGTTTTCACACGAAGTGCGGGATCAGAGGGCATATGCGTGTGCAGATGGCGATGTAGTTCGCCGATTTTCTTTGCGTCGTAAATTGCCATTCCGTGAGTTTGGTCAGCTAGGGGGTCACTGTCAAACACTGGCGGGACATCGGTTCAAGTCTGTGAGGGCGCATCGTTGCGGGCGGTCGGTTTCTGGTCTTGCACTTGCTGCGGGTTCGCAGCAGCGTTCAGACCCCGTAAACGTGCAGACCTGAACCTCCCTCTCCCAACCACCCCTTGCTGTTAAGCGAATCGGTTCTGTGTTCGATAATGCTTCCTGTTCGTAACGCCATAGCACGCACCTTTTTCGACGTGACCGTCAGCTAAGCGGCGTGTTGTCTGAGTGGTTGTCGGTATTGTCATGCTGGCATCGGCTGGACTTTTCCCTTCGGACAGGACACCACCCTCGCCATGCGCCAGGGCTTCCCTCCCGCTAAACCCGGCATGCGTATCGGGCTGCTCGGCGGATCCTTTGATCCGGCGCATGAAGGACATGCACATATCACACGCGAAGCGCTGAAGCGGTTCGGGCTTGATGAGGTTTGGTGGCTTGTGTCGCCCGGGAACCCTTTGAAGGCGCGCGGACCAGCCCCGTTGGACGCCCGGTTGACTCATGCCCGCACTGTCATGCGCCATCCGCGCGTTTGGATCACCGACCTCGAGGCGCGCCTTGGCACGCGGTATACCTATGCGACACTGACCCAGTTGCGCGCGCGGTATCCCGGTGTGCGGTTCGTTTGGCTTATGGGAGCGGACAATCTTGCAAGCTTTCATCGCTGGGATCAGTGGCGCGACATCATGGGGACGGTACCGATTGCTGTGATGGCGCGGCCTGGACAGCGGATTTCCGCGCGACTGAGCCCGGCGGCGCAGGTTTTCCGGCGCTACAAGCTGAGGTCACGCGAAGCGATGCGCCTTTCTCGTATGACGGCGCCTGCGTGGGTTTTCGTGAATGTGCCGATGAATGATCAGTCCTCGACATCGATCCGAGCGCGGGGCGAGTGGCGTTCGGGGTGACTGTGGGGTCACAATTGAGCGAGCTGGGACTTACGTGTTCTTGTATGATTAACCGAAGGGCAGGATAAAGGCCGCATGACGAGCAGTCTGACACGACGCGTGGTCTTGGGGGGACTTGTCGCGAGCGCAGGGAGCCTGGCGTATGCCGGTGCCCCGTCGACATCCTTACGCCCATTGCCACGCGGGGGGCAGCCTGTTGCTGCGGCACCCAAGAAGCTGATCTCGCAAGCCGAAGATTTGATTCGGAAGGCCAATTTGGGTGGGGACATCGGGTTTGCGGTCGCGGATACACAATCGGGCGAAATTCTGGAGTCGCGGCTTGGCACCACTTTTTTGCCGCCCGCTTCAACGATGAAGTCTTTGACGGCGCTTTATGCGCTTGACCAGCTTGGTCCGAAATACCGCTTCAAAACCAGTGTGATGGCGACCGGCACCGTTCAGAATGGTAAGGTCGATGGTGACCTGATCCTGGTCGGCGGCGGGGACCCGACACTGGATACAGATGATCTGGCTGAGTTGGCTATCATGTTGCGGGAAGCCGGCATTCGGGAAGTGACCGGGGCGTTCAAAGTATATGCCGATGCTTTGCCAAGGGCGGATCGCATTGATGGCGGCCAGCCGGATCATGTGGCCTATAACCCGTCATATGGTGGGCTAAACCTGAACTTCAACCGTGTGCATTTCGAATGGAAACGGGTTCAGGACGATTACGAAGTTACTATGCAGGCGCGCGCCCTCAAGTTCCGTCCAAGCACTGCAGTGTCATCAATGTCGATTGTCGAACGGCGTGGCCCGGTCTTCGATCATTGGTCGGGCACAGCGCGCGACAACTGGTCCGTGGCACGGCGCGCGCTTGGCAAGAAGGGTGCCCGTTGGCTGCCTGTCCGGTTTCCCGCAGTCTATGCTGGGGACGTGTTCCGGACACTTGCCCGCTCGAACGGGATTGTCTTACGCCCAGCAGAATTTTTAGCGACTCTACCCGAGGGGACTGTCTTGGCAGAACGCGAAAGCGGGGAGCTGCGACCGATCTTGCAGGGTATGATGAAATACTCCACAAATCTGACGGCCGAGATTGCTGGTCTGACCGCCAGTGCGAAGGACGGGCCGGTAGCATCGCTTGAGAGTTCGGCCAAACAAATGGCCCGGTTTGCCGAGGCCCATGGTGCGGGTCGTCTGGCGTTCAACGATCATTCGGGCCTGAATTATGACAGCGCGATCACGGCGGAAGACATGGCGCGTGTTCTGGCCGCGAAGACCGACGTGCGACCTTTGATGAAGTCGGTGAACCTATCGCTGGACAAGGCACGACCGGCGCCAAAGGATGTGGCGGTTCTGGCGAAAACCGGGACGCTGAATTTTGTTAGTGCATTGGCCGGATACGTCGCGACCCCCGAGCGTTCTTTGACCTTCGCCTTTTTTAGCGCCGATACCGAGCGTCGAGACGCCATTCCAAGGATCGAACGAGAACGACCGCCGGGGTCCACATCCTGGGCCCGACGGTCGCGTCAATTGCAGAAAGAGCTGATCCGCAGTTGGGCGGCGCGTTATGCGTGAGCGATGCGTGACTGAACGCGCGACTTGATTTCGCGGAAGCTGGCTTCGATGCCATGCGCCTTGCTTTGGATACGCGACCGGATCGGTGCCGCACGGGCGCTTTCGCTGGCGGCGGTGATTTGCGACGCGAGACCTTCAACACTGCCAAGATCGGCGCCATTGAAATCGATCGAAATATCGTTGCCCTGGATCAAGACGCAAAGCTGAGCGGTTCCGGACTGGCTTTCGCGAACGCGCACTTTTTCGATGTCGCGGAACATGAAGACCTTCTCGCGAATAAATGTGCCGTCGGTTTTTTGCGTGCCAAGACGCAGTTCCGCCGCGCGGTAGTCGATTTGAATAGAGTTGCGCTCGGACTTGTCCGAGTGGAACTTGAAGGCAATGGCCAGGAAAAGGGCGAAGACCACGATTGCGATTTCCAACGCCATCCCATCCGAACCAGGGAAGAACAAGGCGCCTGCAACCAGTGGGACTGCCAGCAGGGCTGCCGCGCCAAAAAGAACGTAGGCGCAGTACTTTAGCAGACGTTTGTTCAAGCTCTTTCGACCCGACGCTTCGGATACGGTCATGCCCCACTCGGATTGGTGGTTCAAAAGGTCGATTTGCTGTCCATTCCGGCGTTCTACCATCTCGATTCTCCGCTAATTTTCGGAAGGGATAGTTCACAAATTTGGCAAAACAGCGGTGGAGAGAGGGTTCAAAGGCGGCAATCAGAGGGAAATATGCTTGTTTACAGTGTTCTGTGGCGTGCGCGGGCCGCCACTTCGATGGCCGCTGCAAGCAGGCGATCGATGTTCAGCTCGTAACGCATATCGGCCAGCAATTGCAGTTCCGTTTCATGGGCACGCCCGTCTGCGGCCGCCACATCGCAAGCCATGGCATAGGCGGTATCGAACAAGCGTTCCGGCAAGGTGGTGCGCAAGGTGGTCCAGAGGATATCAAGACCATCCTCTTCGGCCAGCACGTCGAAGACGTGGTTTGACACCTCGGTCATTCGGTCCAGCGAATAATCCTTGAAGACGGGCAGGTGATTGACCATGCGTTCAATGGACAAAAGCTCGGACGTCCGCATGTTTTCATCAGACGCTGATATGGTGATCATGACGGCGACCAACGCGTCTTCCGGGGTCCAGGTTTCGATGTTGTTCGGCACGGGGGCTTATCCTTCGGCTTGGCTTAGGCGGAACTTATTGACGTGCCCCGTGGCTCGCAATAGGAACCGCTGTCTCATGTGAAGGGATAATTCCGATGTCCGCGATGCGCGATGCTGCACTGACCTCAAAAGCCTGGCCTTTTGAAGAGGCGCGTCGCCTGCTGAAACGCTATGAGAAAACAGCGCCCGAGAAGGGGTATGTGCTGTTCGAGACAGGCTATGGCCCCTCGGGCTTGCCGCATATCGGTACTTTCGGCGAGGTTTTGCGCACGACGATGGTGCGGCGCGCGTTCGAGATCATCTCGGACATTCCGACCAAGCTGATCTGCTTCTCGGACGATCTGGACGGGATGCGGAAGGTGCCGGGCAATGTGCCGAACCAGGATGAGCTGGCCGCGTTCCTGCAGATGCCGCTTACGTCCGTGCCCGACCCGTTTGGGACGCATGACAGCTTTGGCGACCACAACAATGCCATGCTGCAACGGTTTCTGGACACGTTCGGGTTTGAGTATGACTTTTATTCGGCGCGGACGTTTTACAAATCCGGGCAGTTTGACGAGATTTTGTTGCGCTGTGCCGAGCGTTATGACGACTTGATGGCTATCATGTTGAAGTCACTGCGCGAGGAACGCGCCGAGACCTATTCGATCTTTTTGCCGCTGCATCCGGAAACAGGCCGCGTTCTGTATGTTCCGATGAAGCATGTCGATGCGTCGAAGGGCGAGCTTACGTTCGATGACACGGACGGCCGTGAATGGACGGTGCCCGTGACTGGTGGACATGTGAAATTGCAGTGGAAGCCGGATTTTGGTGCGCGCTGGGCGGCGCTGGGCGTCGACTTCGAGATGTATGGCAAGGAACACGCCACCAACGAAAAGATATATGACGCGATCTGTCGAACGCTGGGCGCGCGTCCGCCCGAACATTTCAGCTATGAGCTGTTTCTCGACGACAAGGGGCAGAAGATCTCGAAGTCATCGGGCAACGGAATCAGCATTGATGAATGGCTGAACTATGCCTCGACGGAATCGCTGAGCTATTTCATGTATCAGAAGCCGAAAACGGCGAAGCGGATGTTCTTTGACGTCATCCCGCGGGCGGTGGATGAGTACCATCAGCAGCTTCGCGCCTATCCCGATCAGGACGACGCCCAGAAAGCTGCAAATCCGGTGTTTCACATTCATAACGGCGATGTGCCTGCATCAAACATGGTGGTACCCTTTGCGATGCTTCTGAACCTGGCCAGTGTCAGCGGCGCGGAAGACAAGGAGACGCTTTGGGGCTTCATGCGTCGCTATGCGCCCGAGGCCACGCCCGAGACGCATCCAGACCTTGATGCCGCGGCGGGATTTGCGGTGCGGTACTTTAAGGATTTCGTGGCGCCGACACGTGCCTTTCGCGCACCCGACGATCGCGAGCGAGCCGCACTTGACGACCTGAAGTCGCGGCTTGAAAGCTGGGATGGCGGGATTGATGCGGAAGAGTTGCAGTCGATGGTGTTCGCCGTGGGCAAGGCACACGAGTTTGACCCTTTGCGCGACTGGTTCAAGGCGCTGTACGAAGTTCTTCTTGGGGCAAGCCAGGGTCCGCGCTTTGGTGGTTTCATCGCGCTTTACGGTGTCGAGGAAACGGTGGCTCTGATCGACAAAGGGCTGGCCGGTCAGTTGAGCT
>JBCCCA010000219.1:0-5665 GCA_039033735.1 Pseudomonadota bacterium | reverse complement strand
GTCGGTCTGCGCCAGACGGTGCGATACAAGGCCAATGACAATGATCAACAAACCCCAAACGGTAAAGATGTAAATCAGCGACCCTGTGGTTGTCTTGAAAAGCCCCGGCAGCAGCAGCAGGACAGACCCCAGCAAAGGCAAAAGCCGGGCCACATCGCTGAGACGCCGACGCGCATAGCTGTCCCGCGCAAGAAACAGTCGTTTGGCCGGGTCCGCCATCAGCCGACCAGCTCGCGCACGGTGTCCAATATTTCGCCATTGGAAAACGGTTTTGTCATGAAACGGCTGGCACCCAGCTTCTCGGCCAGCTCTCGGTCTTTCTTCTGACCACGCGCCGTCAGCATGAGCACTGGCACGTCTTGCATTGCGCTATCGCCGCGCAAGTCGTGCAATATGTCATAGCCAGACCGGTTTGGCAGCATCACGTCCAGAATGATAAGATCGGGCGTGCGTGCTTGAATGGCCTCCAACGCCGTTTTCCCATCAGAATGGGTGTCGACCCGCCATCCGTCCCGAGACAGGATGAACCGGATCGCTTCGATGATGTTTGGTTCGTCCTCGATCAAGAGGACGCGTCGATCCTGCATCGTCCCTCCCTCCCCTCAGAACCTGCTGAAAAGACTATTGCGGAAGGGGCGCGCGCTGTCAAAGGCAGGCTGTTTGCCATCACAGGAAGACCGAAGGTTCGCGGCGCGCCACGCAGCTTTCCTCAGGACATATCCGGCACGAGGTTCCGACGCGGGTGGCGGCTTCCTCCCCCATCATACGAGGTTCGATCAGCATCCAGGCCTCGGTGATGCCGGGCCCGTCAAAGCCCGCCGGATAGCGCAGCTCGGCAAACGCCTGAACCTTGAAGCGGGTCTCATCACGGCCAGACATCACCAGCGTCGAGGCCAGCGGCGTCATGGGGCGTTGCAAGGCAGCAAAAAGCGGCCAGAACGGGCAAGCGGCGCTGTAGCGGGGCAAATCAAAGCCCGGCAAAGGTTTGCGAAACGTCAATGTTCCAGAGGCATCGCAGGCGACCAGACCGTAGCTTTCGCCCTTCGGCGCACTGAGTGACCCAAGACTTGCATAGCGGCGAAACACGACGGGAAGGGGCGCTCCGGTCTGCTGAGCCAGCGCCGCTGCCGTGCCGCCGTTGGCGATGTGATCGGTCACTTCCGTCTTTGGCAAGGTCGCGACATCTGCTGCATAGCGTTCAAGATAACTGCGCGCCAATCGTTGTGTCGCGGGCGCCTGAAGCGCGTCGATCGTGCCGATCAAAACGTCGAGGTCCAGCGTGGGATCGTCTTCCAGCGCATCGACGCGCCAATCAATGTTTCCCAACCAACGGTCAAGATCATCTTGCGGCAAGGCCCCGCCGCTTTCGCCGCCGGTCTCGCTGTCGAGATATGTGACGAGCCCCTCTGTCGCTTCGGTCAGGCGCTGGCTGTCCTCGAGAATGTTGCGGTGAAATCGGGCCTGCCATTCCGGCTCGATCTCGCCGCCTTGTGCAAGAATGGCACTGGCCGAACGGATGGCCGTGACGCTGGTCAGGACATTGTGCATCGAGGCGGACAGATAGGGGTCGTGGGTCAGCCGGTCGCCCAAGCGTTCAATTACTTGTTCCAGGCGCCGGTTCTCGCGGTGCTGGCGCGCGATCAGCCGCGCCCATCCCGGATAGCGCGAGGCCAGTTCTTCCGCCCGGCTTTGTTCCGGCGATACATCGGCATGGGACTTGGCGGCGGCGTCCAGATCGGCGGCCAGCCGAACCTCGGGCACCCCGCTGAGATAGGCCGGATCAACATCAATGGCGCGCGCGATGCGCACAAGAAGCGCTCCGCCAATCCGGCGACGATTATGCTCGATCAGGTTCAGATAGCTCGGCGAGATTTCGCACGCCCGCGCCAGTTCCGCCTGCCGCATCCCACGATCGATCCTGTATGAGCGTATCCGCGATCCGGTCAATGGTGTCTTTTCCATTCATTGCGCCCTTTATTTCAACGCCTTTCTGCGCCGCGTAGAAAATATATTTACAAATATCTACAGCGCCTGTTCAAAAATTTACAGAAAAATCGCGGCATGCGAGCACCTTATTGCATGCTGGAAAGATGTGACGCGATAGTGTGAGCACCTTGTAAAGGACCAATCCTGACGCGGGGAAAGCGTTCCGCTTAGGATTGGGAAACGCTTAAGGGAGGGCATTTATGTCTAAAAGCGAACTTTCACGCCGCGGCGTAATGAAGGCGGGTGCAGCCGGTCTGGCAGTACCAACCATCTTCACCGGGGCAGCCTGGGCTCAGTCCGGTTTCACCAATTCGCCTGAAGGCGACACGGTGACCCTTGGCTTCAACGTGCCCCAATCCGGTCCCTATGCAGACGAAGGCGCGGACGAATTGCGCGCCTACGAGCTTGCTGTTGAGCACCTGAACGGTGGCGGCGATGGCGGGATGATCCCGACCTTCTCGTCCCAGACACTGGAAGGCAACGGCATCCTCGGCAAAAAAGTCGAATATGTCACGGGTGACACGCAGACCAAATCTGACGCGGCCCGCGCATCGGCCAAGTCGATGATCGAAAAAGACGGCGCCATCATGATTACCGGCGGTTCGTCGTCTGGTGTGGCCGTGGCTGTCCAGGCTCTTTGCCAGGAAGCCGGCATCATCTTCATGGCGGGTCTGACCCACTCGAACGACACGACCGGTAAAGACCGGAAAGCCAATGGCTTCCGCCACTTCTTTAACTCGTACATGTCGGGTGCTGCACTTGCACCGATCCTGGCCCAGAACTATGGCACGGACCGGAAAGCCTATCACCTGACCGCAGATTACAACTGGGGCTATACGACGGAAGAAGCTGTCCGGACCTCGACCGAGGCGATGGGCTGGGAAACCGTAAACACGGTTCTGACGCCGCTGACCCAAACGGACTTCTCTTCCTATATTGCGCCGGTTCTTCAGACCGATGCCGACGTGCTGGTTCTGAACCACTACGGTGGTAACATGATCAATTCGCTCACGTCGGCTGTTCAGTTCGGTCTGCGCGACAAGGTCGTGAACAGCAAGGACTTCCAGATCGTTGTACCGCTATACTCGCGCCTGATGGCACGTGGTGCGGGCGCCAACGTTAAGGGCATCTTCGGGTCCACCAACTGGCACTGGTCGCTGCCGGACGCAGGCTCTCAGGCCTTCACGCGTTCGTTCGGCACCAAGTACGGCTTCCCGCCGTCGCAGGCCGCACACACCTGCTACACGCAGACACTGCTTTATGCAGACGCTGTGAACCGCGCCGGTTCGTTCAACCCATGCGCCGTTGGCGAAGCCCTCGAGGACTTTGAATTCGACGGTCTGGGCAACGGTCCGACACTCTATCGCGGTGCCGACCACCAGTGCTTCAAGGACGTGCTGGTTGTGCGCGGTAAAGAGAACCCGACGTCGGAATTCGACCTTCTCGAAATCGTCGAAATTACGCCGGTTGCTCAGGTCACCTATGCGCCTGATCACCCACAGTTTGGCGGCGCAGCTGCCACGCTGGGCTCCTGTAACCCAGGCGCCTAAGACCATTTTGCCGGGCGGCTTTCCCCGCCCGGCAACCTCCCGGCCGCATTCAGTCGGCCAACCCGCAAAACACAAGGTGGGGACCTATGGAAGCCATTATCCTGCAGGTGCTGGACGGCCTATCTAAAGGCAGTGCCTACGCACTCATCGCGCTTGGACTGACACTGATCTTCGGCACGCTCGGCGTGGTGAACTTTGCCCATGGCGCGCTTTTCATGATCGGTGCCTTCTGCGCCGTGTTCCTGTCGCGCCTTCTGAGCCTGAGCCACGAAGTTATCGACGAAAGCAAGAAAGACTTCCTCGGCAATCCACTGAAAGTCGACGTGCCGTACATTTATGACTGGTTCGGACCGGAAACGGGTGCCGCGATCATCAGTTGGTCGGTGCCGCTGGCGATCCTCTTTTCGATCCCCGTCATGATCGTCGTCGGCGTCGCGATGGAGCGGGGGCTGATCAAGCACTTCTACAAGCGCCCGCATGCCGACCAAATCCTTGTGACCTTTGGCCTGGCAATTGTGCTGCAAGAAATCGTCAAAGCCTTCTATGGCGCCAACCCGATCCCAACCCCTGCCCCGCCAGCGCTGGACGGATCGTTCGACTTTGGCGCGCTGTTGGGGCTTGAGAATATTATCTATCCATATTGGCGACTGATCTATTTCGGCTTCGCCATGGCCGTCATCGCAGGGGTCTTCGGGTTCCTGCAGTTCACCACCTTCGGGATGGTTGTGCGGGCCGGCATGGCCGACCGCGAAACCGTCGGGATGCTGGGCATCGACATCGACAAGCGCTTTACTGTCATGTTCGCGATCGCGGCCTGTGTGGCCGGTCTGGCGGGTGTGATGTACGCGCCGATCAATCCGCCGAATTACCACATGGGAATGGACTTCCTGGTGTTAAGCTTCGTGGTGGTCGTGGTCGGCGGCATGGGATCACTTCCCGGTGCCGTTTTGGCGGGGTTTGTTCTGGGCGTGCTGGAAAGCTTTGCCTCGATGGCCGCGGTCATCAACTTCCTGCCGGGCATCAACCAGATTATCATCTATCTGGTCGCCATCGTCATTCTGCTAACACGTCCCCGTGGCCTTATGGGTCGCAAGGGCGTGATGGAGGACTAAGCCATGACAGACCAAACAACCGATACCTCGGTCCGCCCTATCGCACCGTCCGCAAGCAAACCGAAAAGCTCGGGGCTGTTCGGGTTGAATGCGAAAGACACGGGCCTACTGATGGTCGTGGCCATTCTGACGATGCTGGCGCCGTTTCTGCTGAACCCATTCCCTGAGACATCTGACCTTGCACAGTTCAACGCGGGCTACCCCGACCTGATGCAGCGTTTCGTGATCTTTGGCATCTTTGCGATCGGGTTCAACATCCTCTTCGGGCTGACAGGTTACCTGTCCTTCGGACATGCCGCTTTCCTGGGCGTCGGCTCCTATGCCGCGATCTGGATGATGAAACTGGTCACGCTCAATGTCATACCGGCCATCATTCTGGCTGTGGTCTTTGCAGGCCTGTTTGCCCTGGTGGTTGGCTTCGTATCGCTGAGACGGTCGGGCATATACTTTTCGATCCTGACGCTGGCCTTTGCCCAGATGTCCTATGCGCTGGCCTATTCGGTGCTGACACCGATCACAGGCGGCGAGACGGGCTTGCAGATCAAGCCAACCGACCGGCCGCTTCTGTCGAACCTTGCCGACGGTGAGATCGGGCGTGCCAATCTATTCGGAATGGACATGCGCGCAAGCTATGAGATGTCAGTGGGCGATTGGCTCTTCACCTTCAACGCAGGCTATTACATTGCCGCAGTGGTGATGCTGGCCGCCTTCTATGTCTCGATCCGCATTTTCCGTTCGCCTTTTGGAATGATGTTGCGGGCGGTGAAATCGAACCAGCAGCGGATGAACTATACCGGCCTGTCCTCGAAGCCCTATACGCTGGCGGCCTTCGTGATCTCGGGCATGTATGCTGGTCTGGCGGGCGGCCTGATGGTTGCCATGGACACCCAAGTGGGCCCCGAGCGTATGTTCTGGACCGCCTCGGGTGAGGTTGTGTTGATGACCATCCTTGGTGGTGTCGGCACATTGATCGGCCCGGTGTTGGGCGCAGGTATGATCAAGTACATGGAAAACATC
>JBCCCA010000218.1:0-5688 GCA_039033735.1 Pseudomonadota bacterium | reverse complement strand
CCGGAGGGGCTTTGCCCCTCCGGACCTCCCCAGGATATTTGAAAACAGGCGAAAGACAATTTTAAGAGAATTCTTGGTAAGCAAGGGAGCGGTACAGGCGGGGACGCCGATGACCGCAACAGGCGAAACCCCTTGCGTCCCTGCGGAACGCGAGGGGTTTCCGTTTTCGCCTGTTTCAAAATATCCCGGGGACGGCACCGAAGGTGACGGGGGCAGAGCCCCTTTTTTTTTGCATATTGTGCGCGCGACAGCGCGCGCCGCTCAGCAGAAACTACCCTGACAGAACCAGCCTGGCGACAGCGTGGCGCCATGGGCGTAATACAGCCACAGCCTATCGCCCGAACGTGTGGTAATCCGCCAATAATCACGCACACCGGTGCGCCAATCCGGATCGTCAAGCCACCATTCAGGTGAAATGCGTTCGGGCCCAAGACCCGTATGGGTTTCAAAGACACGATTCCGCCATTTGAAGCTGGCAGGCAGATGCGGGGCGTCATGCGCTGTGACGATTTCGGGGCGCCACAGTTCCAACGGACGCGGGCCGCGAGGGCGGGGCCAATCCATTGCCGGGTCAGACCATGCTGCCGCAAGACATTTCGAGGTCTTCTCGGGTATATTGCTGTCTGTTGGATGAAGCCGGGTGAGTGCCTCCAGCCCGATCCGTCCGCCAATCCGCCCCAGAAGGTCGCTCATCTCATCCGAGCCTGACAGGCGGGATACCCCATCCGAAGCCGCTTCGGCATGGCCACGGTGCTGATGGGCATGCACGGGCTCGGTGACCACAGCCTCAAGCCGGATCATATCGATACCGAAGCCCGCATCGATCTCTTCTAGCTTCATCGCCAGCAGGGGCCGGATACGATCTGGCGCGGCCGAGGGCCGCGCCAGACCCGCCTCGACCACATCCATCGTGTGATCGCTGCGGTGACATTCCATCCGGATGCGCCGCACACCCCGACCCGCATTCTTCAACTTTTGCGACAGCGGCGGCAGCAGACGATCAAGGGCTGCAAGAATATCAGACGACAGCCCCACGGGATCTGGCAGGGTCAGGCGTACAGCGAAGTGATCAGGCGCGCGCGCAGGGTTCACTGGTTCCGGCTCGACGCCAAGCGCCTGATCCAAGCGGCGGACAAGATGCCGACCGAAGCGTCGGGCCAGGGCCGCACGGGGCTGGCCCGCGAGATCGCTGATCTGCCGCAAGCCAAGACGATTGAGTATGGCGATCGTGTCATCCTCAAGACGCAGCGCAGCGATCGGAAGGGGCGCAAGGGCGGTGCGCGTCTGCCCGCTGACCGCGATCCGGGCACTGTGGTTGACCGGGGTTTGGCGGCCAGGCGGCGGGCCGCCGCGTTCCCAATGGCGACGCTTGGCGGCGCGGGATCGGGTGGCACGCGCTTCCTGGGCAATATCATCGCCCGATCGTACACGCCCCTGCCCCGCACCCGAAAAGCGCGCCAGAGCCCAGGCGGCGCCCACAGTATCAGCAATGCCCATCCGCACGCTCAACCCCAGATCGGCGCAGTCAGTTTCGACCACCTCCATCAGCGGCGCCTCGCCTCCGAACAGGTGCGCACAGCCGGTCAGGTCGATCACCAACCCATCGGGTACTTCTTCCGACACCCATGGGCTGAACTTGCCAGCCCAACGGCGCAACACGTTCAGAAAACCCTGATCAAGTCCGGTATTCTGAAGCCGGGTCTGAAGATCGGGGCACATAGCATGGGCATCGCGCAGCGGTTGCCCAAGGCTGAGCCCGACGGCTTCGGCTTCGGCCGAGAGCGAGACCAGCACCTGCGCGTTCTTCACATCCCCCACGACCGCGAAAGGTCCGGCAGGCAAGCCGCGCGTGGTGCGCAGGCAGCGCTCGGCCGCGAGGCGCGGAAACCAGAGCGAGAGGATACGACGTTGCGGCATGGGCAGGCAGCACACATGTTCACTTTATGTTCTTTTTCTAACGTCCACTTTGCGGCCTGTCGAGTCGGTCGCACATAGGGTTTGCGGGAATAAAGGGTTGCCCTCCCACGTAGAGAGGACAAAACCTAACGAAATGGAACAGAAGGCTTATCGCTATGTCCCTTGCAAATACCGAAACGCGCTATGGCACGGTTGCTAAATCCTTCCATTGGCTGACTGCGCTTCTGATACTCACGTTGATCCCGACGGGCATTATCGCCAATGGCATGCCCTTTGAAACGTCAGAAGAGCTTGCGCGGAAAGCACAGCTGTTTTCGGTACACAAGACACTGGGGGTCATCCTGTTCAGTGTCGCCGTCCTGCGGATTCTGTGGGCCGTGACCCAGCCGAAGCCGGTTCCGTTGCACCCTGACAAAAAACTGCAGAGCTTTCTGGCGGATACAGCGCATTGGTTGCTCTATGGGTCGCTGATCCTTGTTCCCGTTAGCGGTTGGGTGCATCACGCGGCAACCGAAGGCTTTGCCCCCATTTTGTTGCCGATCGGACAAGACCTGCCCTTTGTTCCCAAGTCCGAGACCGTGGCTGGCATCAGCGCAAGCCTGCACATCATATTTGAGCGTGTGTTGGTCGTGTCCCTGTTCCTGCACATCGCAGGCGCGCTGAAGCATCATGTCGTCGATAAGGATGTGACCTTGAAACGCATGTGGTTCGGGACGGCCGAGGGTGGAAATGGTGAGGCCACCGGCCACACCGCCTGGATGCCCTTGGGCGGCGCCATTGCCGCCTGGATCCTTGCGATAGGCATCGGTGCGTCGCTTGGCTTGTTTGCAAAGCATGACAGTACAGCCGCCGCTGTTGCCTTGGCCGACGTTGACAGCGACTGGCAGGTTCAGGATGGAACCCTCGCGCTTGCCGTGACGCAACTGGGGTCTGAGGTGCGTGGAGAGTTTGCCGACTGGACCGCTGCGATCACCTTCGATGAAACGGCAGAGGGTGTACTTGGCACTGTCGATGTGACGATTTCCATTCCATCTTTGACGCTTGGATCAGTCACGGATCAGGCCATGGGGGCAGATTACTTCAACGCTGAAGCCCATCCGACGGCGCAGTTCTTGGCAGACATTACCCGCAGCGGCGATGCGTATCTGGCCAGCGGCACGCTGACCATCAAGGAAAACTCAGCGCCCGTGGAGCTGCCATTCACACTGACACTGGACGGTGATGCAGCTGCGATGGTCGGGCAGTTGGTGCTGGACCGCCGGGATTTTGGGATTGGCGACGGTATGACCGACGAAAGCTCGCTTGGGTTTTCGGTCAATGTTGACGTAGCTCTGACCGCGCTGCGTGGCGGCGCGTTGTAAAAAAGGCCCGCCGGACGGGCGGGCCAATTCGGAAACCTGTCGACCGGCTTGGTCGGTTCTATTACTCGGCCAGCGCGGCTTCGATTGAAATCGTGACCTCGACTTCGTCGCTGACGGCCGGTGCGAATGCGCCTAGACCGAAGTCCGAACGCAAGAGTGTCGTCGTTGCATCGAAACCTGCCCATTCCTTGTTCGATAGCGGGTTTGTACCTGCCTGGTTCAGGACTGCGTCAAGAACAACCGACTTGGTCGCGCCATTCATGGTCAGATCGCCAGTGATAAGCGCCGTACCATCACCGGTCACTTCGATCCCGGTGGAGGCAAACGTGATCAGATCGTCTTCCGACGCGCCAAAGAAATCACCCGACATGAAGTGACCATCGCGCTGTTCCCAGCCGGTGAACATGGATACCGTCGGCATCGACACGCTGACCGACGAGTTGGCCGGGTTCTCCTGATCGAACATGATCTCGCCCTCAAAGCCCGAGAACATGCCGTATGTCGTCGAAAAACCAAGGTGGCTGTAGCTGAAGATGATTTGGCTATGGCTGGAATCCAGCGTGTATTTGTCAGCTGCAAGAGCCGCCGACGTGCCAAGCGCTGCGACCATCGTAGATACGAGAAGCAGAGATTTCATTGAATGGATACTCCGATTTGAGGACATCATTATGTAATTGGCACAAACTTACTCCGGAGCAAGCCGGTATGGCTCAACAGGTTGTGAGCGCTGGCGAACACAACTCGGCGGATCACTGCCGAACTCTGTATTTTTTTTGTTATTCGGTTTAGCCGCAATAAACCCGGACGATGCGGCGAGATGTGTCGAAGACAACATTCGTGCGCTGCGGGATAAAGTCCTGGGTCACGATATCATTCACACCGAACACACGCGGTCCGCCCGCTGTCGGAAAGCTGGCATCATCGACATCACTGCCGACAAGGTCGCGATAGGTCTGGGCATCGCACAACTCGATATCGGCCAACTCGCCACCGCCAGTATTGCCTTCACTGGGTCCGGGAAGCGACTGATTGTCGGGAACCTCCCTGTCCTCAGGCGCAGAGCCCGCGCAAGCCCCCAGGAAAAGCATAATGACCACGGGTCGTATGTATCGCACAGCGTTTCGTCCTTCTTTGCGTTGATTTCGCCCATGCCTTCGCGCAGGGTCAACCCAAGAAGAGAAAGGGAGGAATACCTCATGCGCACCCGTGCCGCTGTTGCAACCGCTGCTGGACAGCCTTTAGAGATTATGGACGTGAACCTGGAAGGCCCCAAAGCGGGTGAAGTTCTGGTCGAGATCAAGGCCACTGGCATTTGTCACACCGATGAATTCACCCTGTCCGGCGCTGATCCCGAGGGCCTGTTTCCTGCTATTCTTGGGCATGAAGGTGCGGGCGTTGTGTTGGAGGTGGGCCCGGGCGTCACCAGTCTGAAGCCCGGCGACCACGTGATCCCGCTTTACACCGCCGAGTGTCGCGAATGCGAATACTGTCTGCACCCAAAGACCAACCTTTGCCAAAAGGTGCGCGCAACCCAGGGCCAAGGTCTGATGCCCGACGGGACAAGTCGGTTTTCGACTTTGGATGGCGATCCCATCCTGCACTACATGGGCTGTTCGACCTTTTCCAACCATACCGTCCTGCCCGAGATCAGTCTGGCCAAGGTTCGGGAAGACGCCCCTTTCGACAAGATTTGCTATATCGGCTGCGGGGTCACGACGGGCATCGGTGCCGTGATCTATACCGCCAAGGTCGAACAGGGTGCACGCGCTATTGTGTTCGGACTGGGCGGCATAGGATTGAACGTGATCCAAGGGCTGCGACTGGCGGGGGCCGATCAGATTGTCGGCGTCGACGTCAACCCGTCGAAGAAACCGATGGCCGAGAAATTTGGCATGACCGATTTCGTGAACCCGAAAGAGGTCGAGGGCGATCTGGTGCCTTATCTGGTCGACCTGACCAAGGGCGGCGCGGATTACACCTTTGATGCCACTGGCAATGTTAACGTGATGCGGGCTGCCCTGGAGGCGGCGCATAAAGGCTGGGGCGAAAGCATTATCATCGGTGTGGCGCCTGCGGGGGCCGAGATTTCAACCCGGCCGTTCCAACTGGTCACCGGCCGTTCCTGGCGCGGCACAGCTTTCGGCGGCGCGCGGGGCCGTACGGATGTGCCGAAGATCGTTGACTGGTATATGGACGGGAAGATTGAAATCGACCCTATGATCACCCACACATTCGGCCTTGAAGATATCAACAAGGCGTTTGATCTGATGCACAGCGGTGAGAGCATCCGCTCCGTGATTGTGTTTTAGGCGAGCGCGCAACCATGAAAATAGTATCGCAAACCCGTTCTTTTGGCGGTGTGCAGGCTGTTTATGAACATAACAGCGATGCATGCGGCTGCACTATGCGG
>JBCCCA010000217.1:0-5697 GCA_039033735.1 Pseudomonadota bacterium | reverse complement strand
GCCCGCGCTGATCCCTTTTGAGACGATCCGCGACTTGGTATTCTTGCCCAGATGCACCATCTTCGTGCCGGTATCAGCTTGCTGATAGTTGTTGGTGATGGCAATCGAATAGAACTCGCCCTGACTGTCATCGCCGCGCAGGATGCAAGACGGGTACTTCCACGTCACCGCAGAGCCGGTTTCGACTTGTGTCCACATCACTTTCGACCGGTCACCGCGGCAATCGGCGCGCTTGGTCACAAAATTATAGATGCCGCCGTTGCCCTCTTCATCGCCCGGGAACCAGTTCTGAACGGTCGAATACTTGATCTCTGCATCTTCAAGCGCAACAAGTTCGACAACTGCCGCATGAAGTTGCGAGGTGTCGCGCTGCGGCGCTGTGCAACCTTCCAGATACGACACATAGGATCCCTTGTCGGCGATGATCAGCGTGCGCTCGAACTGGCCTGTATTCTCCGCATTGATCCGGAAATAGGTCGACAGCTCCATCGGACACTTCACGCCGGGCGGAATGTAAACAAACGACCCGTCCGAGAAGACAGCGCTGTTCAGCGTCGCATAATAGTTGTCCGAGACTGGCACCACACTGGCCAGATATTTCTTCACAAGTTCGGGATGCTCGCGGATGGCCTCCGAAATCGAGCAGAAGATCACGCCCGCCTTCGCCAGTTCTGCCTGGAAGGTCGTGCCGACTGACACGGAATCAAACACCGCGTCCACAGCGACTTTGCGCCCTTCCGAGGGCACATTGCCTGCATCTTCGACGCCGGCCAGGATCATCTGTTCCTTCAGCGGGATGCCAAGCTTTTCGTAAGTTTCCAACAGCTTCGGATCGACCTCATCCAGTGATTTCGGCTTCTCCTGCATCGATTTGGGCTTGGCGTAGTAATACTGGTCCTGAAAGTCGATCTTGGGATAATCGACCATAGCCCAATCGGGCTCTTTCATTTCCAGCCACCGCCGATAAGCCTCAAGACGCCAGTCGGTCATCCACTCGGGCTCTTCGTTCTTGGCCGAGATCAGACGGACGATATCTTCGGTCAGCCCTTTAGGGGCATATTCCATTTCGATATCGGTTTCCCACCCGTACTTGTATGTATCGAGCGAACGTACCGCGTCGACGGTCTCCTGATCGACACCCTCTTTCACATCTGTGTTGTCCAAAGCTGCCATCCTTCGCTCCCTTTACGCCGCCCGCTGGCGAAATCGCTTTTCATGTTTCAGCCACGTCTCCGCGAAACGCAGCACCTCATCTTCTGTGTTCGTCGGCCCAAGTGAGACCCTCAGCGCGCCTTCCGCGGCCTGGTCATCGAGCCCCATTGCCTTCAGCACACGCGGCACCTTGACCTTGCCGCTGGAACAGGCCGACCCGCTTGAGACCGCGAACCCGGCCAAATCCATCTGCATCACTTGCGTCTCGCCCTTCCAGCCCGGCGTTACGAAACACGACGTGTTCGGCAAGCGCGCGGAGTCTTTCCCGACAAAAATAGTCTCTTTTGCGTCCGCCGCCAGAGTTGAATCTAGAATATTTCTAAGTTTCTCAACTTCGTCCCAGACGCCATCCCCCTGATCACGCTGAGCGGCTTCACAAGCCGCCCCAAACCCCGCGATTCCAATAACATTTTCTGTGCCCGAGCGGCGCCCAAGCTCTTGCCCGCCGCCTTCCTGCAGCGCGTCAAAGTCAAACCCGTCGCGCGCGATCAACGCGCCAACACCCTTGGGTCCGCCCAGTTTATGCGCACTAAGACAGGCCATATCCGCGCCCGACCAGTGAAAGCTCCAGGGAATACGTCCCACGGCCTGCGTCACATCCAAAAACAACCAATCCGCCCGTGCCCGACCAAAGGGATACTGTCCCTCGACCTTTTCCGGCGGGTCAGTCACCACGCCGGTCTCGGAATTGGCCAAACCCATGGCCAATGTATGCCCCGGCCCGTTGGGACGTGCCGACCAGGCGCCCATGTCAACATGCGCCCAGACCGCATCATGTGCGGTCTCATCCACCAGAACGTCGCAACCGTCTAGCGCGTTCTCCAGAACTCGCGCCGCCTCAGTGGCCCCTGACGTGAACACCACCTCACCCGGCTTGCACCCACAAAGCGCCGCCACCTGCCCGCGCGCGCGCTCCACGATCGCTTTGGCCGCCCGCCCCTCGGCATGCACGCTCGACGGATTGCCCACCACATCCATCGCTGCCAGCATCGCGTCCCGTGCCTCCGGCCGCAAAGGCGCTGTGGCATTCCAGTCCAGATATACGCGTTCAGCCATTCATTGGCCCCCAAATACCTCGGGGTGCGCGAGGGGCAGCGCCCCTCGCACAGAGCGACGCCAAAGGTGGCGCAAAAGGGCCATCACCCTTCATCAACGACCTCAAATAAAGCGGGCACCGCAGGACAGGGGGCCAACTCATTCGCGACCACATCCGACAAACGCGTCTGATGCAGAAATACATAGACATGCGCCGAAAGGCCTTCCCACAGCCGGTTTGTCATGCTTTGCGCGCGGCTTCCGGAGACTGCACCTGACGCGCCAGCGCCCGTGTGAAGGGCACTCACCGTCTCATCGACAGCTTGCAGAATGTCTGCCACGCGAATGTCCGAGGGGGATTTTGCCAGCCGATATCCGCCGCCCGGGCCACGCACGCTTTCCACAAGCCCTGCGCGGCGCAGCTTCACAAACAACTGCTCAAGATAGGATAGCGAGATATCCTGACGTTTCGAAATTTCACCAAGCGACAGAAGGTTGTCCTCGGATGTCAGCGCCAGGTCCGCCAGCGCGACCATCGCATACCGCCCTTTGGTGCTTAGTTTCATAGCCCAAACCCGTCCGTGAATCCGATTGACCTTTTCGCGGCAAGTGCTTAGGTCACCCAAGCACTCGGGGCGGGAGGTCGACTTTAGAATGCTTCTAAAGTACCCAAGGAAAGCCGTCAACTTTCACTTGGAGCGGCGTGACCCTCCTCGAACACAAGCAAGATGGACGCGCAACTATGCCTGAAGTGATTTTTCCCGGACCCGAAGGGCGTTTAGAAGGTCGTTACCATCCGCAAAAAACCAAGGATGCGCCGATCGCGATCATCCTGCATCCACATCCGCAGTTCGGCGGCACGATGAACAATCGGGTCGTGTATAATCTGCACTACGCGTTTCACAACATGGGCTTCAACGTGCTGCGCTTCAATTTCCGGGGCGTCGGACGCAGCCAGGGCGAGTATGATCAGGGCATTGGCGAGCTGTCGGATGCAGCATCCGCGCTCGATTATCTGCAATCCATGAACCAGAATGCGAAACATTGCTGGGTTGCTGGCTTTTCCTTTGGTGCATGGATCGGAATGCAGCTTCTCATGCGCCGACCCGAGATCACAGGCTTCATCAGTGTCTCGCCGCCTGCGAACATGTACGATTTCTCGTTCCTCGCGCCCTGCCCCTCATCGGGCCTAATCATCAACGGCACCGGGGACCGCGTGGCACCGCCACGGGACACCCACACGCTGGTGAACAAACTGCACGAGCAAAAGGGCATAACGATCACCCATCAGGAGATCGAGGGCGCTGGTCATTTCTTCGAAGACCCGCATATGGAAATGATGATCGGCAATGTGAGTGATTACGTGAAGCGTCGCCTCACCGAAACGTCACGTTAGGCTTTGCCAGATGGCCATAGATCGGTCCTCTTCGGCAAACATGCCTTTTTTGAGCCGAGCATAGACCTTTCAAGCCGCAATTTGCGTGGGATCCATCGACAATCTGACAGGCTTTCCCGGAATAAAGAGTTTTTTTTCGATTGGCCGCTATTCCGCCGCAATTCCGCCAAACAAGCGTCTAAACCCGAGGGCTAGATGTTGCCATCTTCCCTCGAAGCTCCGAAAGGTGCGCTTCGGTTTATCAACTGGCCGTTGGCTGCCCCGGGTGATGGTCCAGAACATCAGCTCCGGGAACAGCGACAACCTCTCGAGCAAAAAAGATTGGCCCGGCCCTGCGCCGGGCCAAACTGCTTTTTGCACACCCAAAGGCTATTTCATTGGCCCAGTTACTTGGACCACTGGTCCATGAGGTCCCGGTTCCGACAGAAATCGGGTGTCCCTGAACGCAACGCGCGCAGATGCGCTTGGCACCCGTCGGTGTCCGTGCACCCCATACAGGCGACAACCGCAGCGTCACGATCTTCGGGCGACACGTTCCCCTCTTGGGTCATTTGATCAAGATCAGCCCCATTGGCGGCGGCCATGCGGCTCACAAGCTGATCGTGAAATTCGAAGCGACTGGATTTTCCCAAAACCGAACTCCTCTGAATACAACAGAAGACTGCCTGCATGCGCTCCTGATAACATTGACGCAGATCAAATTAGCTCGTCGCGGGATTAAAAACGGACTGGTGCCGTCAGGGGGTTGCCGTTTCTTCGTCCAGGCCCGCAGCCAGTTGAAATCCGATCCGGCGCGGCTCGGCTGCCGTGTTTTCCTTCGGCATGGCGCGCAGAAGTACGTTCAACTGGCTCACATGTTGCACCAGCTGCACCTTGGAGCCGGTCTGATCGGTGCCATAGAACGTCACGATGTCTGGGTCGAAATGGCCCAGCCCCTCAATCCTCAAAAATCCGCCGCCTGTGTCGGTGAACCCCATCGCGACCTCTTGCTCGGCATCCAGCATCTTCTCAAAGTTTTGGATGTAAAGGATCAGACGCTGATAAGCCCATTCTGCCGGGCTTTTCTGTTCCAGCGGCTTTTTGGCCACGGCTTCTGGCAAATCTTCTTCTTCCACCGAATGTTCATTCGGGTCGGAATGCACAGCCCGACGACGCGGTATTACAATGCCCTCAACAGTTTCGCCGATTTTGTTGGCGTCTTCATCTGTCATGACAGTCTCCCGTTGTTTGCAGCTTGGCTAGCGGCTCACGCCCCGAGAAACCAGTCACTTTTGCTGATAGACCCAGGCGCCATCCGCGCGCTGCGTCCGGGTTGCGCGCCCAGCCTTCCAAAGATGCTGACAATGCGCAAACGCCTCGACAAGGGCCAAGCCGTACTCGGCATCGCCTATCTCGCGCTTGAAGATGGGCAAAAAGCATTCGCCCGCCGCATGTGGCGTCATAAGAAAATCTTGCAACCGGTCCAACGCCGAGACGTGGTTTTCGATCAACTGGTCAAGGCGGGATGGCAAGCCATAGAACGGTAGCTTGTGCCCCGGCAAAACGAATTGCTCCTCTGTTGCAAACGCTTGAAACGCGCGGCAGGACATCAGCCAATCTGCGACCGGATCCGCCTCGGGCTCGGTCGGGTAAACGCCTAGGTTGGGCGATATCGACGGCAAAAGCTGATCGCCTGCAAGGATAAGGTTGTCATCCTTCGACCATAGCGTTGCATGCTCGGGCGCATGGCCGTGGCCAATGCGAACCCGCCAGCTTCGTCCGCCCATAGTCAGGTAATCGCCGTCCTGAATGCGTGTGAAGCCCAGCGGCAGGGGCGACAGGACATCGGCGAAATTGAACGGCCGTTCGCCCGCCCGCTTTTCCAAAAGCTTCGGAGCTGTACCGGCGGCGCGATAGAAAGCCAACGCCTCGGCCACGGGCGTATCCTGAACATCAAGCAACAACATGCGCGCCATCAGATAGGCCGTGCGCGTGGTCAGCAGTTCGGCACCGCGGTCCATGAACCACCCGGCAAGGCCGATGTGATCTGGGTGGTGGTGTGTGACCAGAACCCG
>JBCCCA010000216.1:0-5702 GCA_039033735.1 Pseudomonadota bacterium | reverse complement strand
CACAACATTTGAACAATGGGGAAAACAAAGAAGCTTCGCGCCGTCCAGCAACCCGGGCAAATCCGATGGATCAAGCGCGCCAGTCTCAGGATCAATCTGCCATTCCCTGACCTCGATCCCGGCCGCCGCCAACCGCCGCCATGCGCCGCTATTGGCCTCGTGATCCTGGTTGGTCACGACGATTACATCGCCCTGTGACAGATACTCGCGAAATGCCTGCGCCAGGACATAGACATTTTGCGTGGTCGAGGGGCCGAAGCTCAACTCGTCTTCTTCAACACCCAACATCGCGGACAGCCGCGTGCGCGCCTCGTCCATCTCCTCTCCCGCGACACGGCTTGCGTCATAAGCCTCGTAGGGTTGGACTTTGCGCTCGCGGTAGAACCGTTCAAGCCGTTCGGTCACAAAACAGCAAGGATATGAGCCACCCGCATTCTCGAAAAAGGCCCGCCCAGCCAGCGAGGGTTGGGACAAGGCCGGAAACAAGGCACGGATTTCTTCAGGATCAAGTGGTTTCATGGCGCGAGAGAACGCGCCCCGTCCCAAAAGGTCAAGCGCGCGCGGCTTGCATAACCATGCGCCAATGCAGTGCCACCGACGGTAGGAAGAACAGCACAAACCCGAACTGGACAAAGCCGAGGATTACGACCGGAACCCAGATCACTGCAAAGAACAGACCGACCACCCCTGAGATGATGAGCGCCGGCCGCGGACGCAACATCCGGTGCATCAAGAGGGCAAACAGCTTGCCGCCATCCAATGGATTGACCGGCAACAGGTTCAAAATGGCAAGAAACCCGTTCAGCCCAGAAATGGTCCAGAACACCCATGCGACTTCAGGATCGCTGATGAAAGGCGCAATAAGACCGGCACCCGCCCACAGTGTCAGCGTGACGATCGGGCCCATACAGACGATAAGTTCCTGTTCGTAACGGGTCGCCGAACGGGTTCTTTCGCAAAAGCCGCCGGCGCAATGCAGGACAATGCGCTTCACTGGGACGCCCTGTATCAGACAGCCCCAAGCATGACCCAACTCATGCAGATAAATGGAGCCAAGCAAAATCATCAGGAACATGACGTCAAAAAGCAGGTCGCGTGGTGTGCCGCCAAAATCGATCACGAAGAGGGGAAGCAGGAAGATCGATGCATTTACTTCGATCGGAACAGCCCAAGGACCACGGAATTCAAAAAGCGCAGAAGACGCTGGTACCATTGTAAACACTCACACTTAACACACCTGTAAGGCTTACGTGACAACTACGGCAAAACTTTGGGTTTCCGCGCGGAATTCGTGAAAAATTTTTGGCAGAGATTCGTGAGAACGCCGATCAGGCTGCACTTGCCGGTTTTGACGACGTGTTTTTGCGCGCAGCCATCTTGGCAGCCAACCGTTCCTGCGGCGGGATGACATAGGAATCCATCTTCTTGCGAATGTGGCGGATTTCCTCTTCGGTCCCTGTCGCAATGCGCAGCGGCTTTTGCCCGTCAATCAGGTAGATCAGGCAGTGACAATCACCAGTTGCCAGCGAGCGGGTGATCCCCACACCGATGATCTGATCGATATCAACGGTTGCCAACACCTGCCCCCGCCCACGCGGGTTGCGGGAAACGAAGCGAATTTCGTGGCGAGACCGGTCCACTTGAACCTCAGGACGAAACCCACGGGCCGACACGGCAAGGCACAGGCCACCTAGCATCCCAAGAACGCAGGTCAGGACCAGTTTTGCTACCAGCCCATTGCCAACATAAAGCGAGCTTGGCAGCAGCCATTGCGCGAACGCGCTGACAAGAAGTGCAATACCTAGAAGGGTCAGCCCCCATTCGATGATAAGGTCGCTGGCCTTTTCTTCCATGTTCGCCGGACGCAGCCGAAACCCCCAGGGCGTTTCTATCTGCTCCAGAAGCGGCGATGTATCGCCCGTAATCGTTCTTGATATCCTGCTGAACGCGTTCATTGCGCTTTCAGTAATTGTTTCCACACCATAAGGCAGATAGCGGGCGATCGTGGCAAGAATGAGACCGGAACGGTCCAGTTAACGCCTGGTAAATGTTGCGCCATGACCATGTCTGATACCGGGGATTGCGTTCTGTTCACACCCGTGTATACACCGCCCGTTCGCCGCAAGATTGCTTGACCGGCGCGACCTCTCGTGGATGGGCGCGGCGACTGAATACCATCCTTTGAAGCGCGCCCTGAAAAATGGAGAGAACATGCCGCTTTATGAGCATGTGATGATTGCGCGTCAGGATCTGTCCAACGCGCAGGCCGAAGGGCTTGTCGAACACTTCAGTACAGTGCTGTCAGACAACGAGGGCAAAGTCCTCGACAGCGAGTATTGGGGCGTCAAAACGATGGCCTACAAGATCAACAAGAACCGCAAGGGCCACTATGCCTTTCTGAAGACCGACGCGCCTGCCACTGCGGTTCAGGAGATGGAGCGCCTTATGCGTCTGCATGAAGACGTAATGCGGGTTCTGACCATCAAGGTCGATGCGCATGACGAGGGTCCGTCGATCCAGATGCGCAAGTCCGAGGAACGTGAAGGCCGCCGGGGCCGCGATGATCGCGGCGACCGTGGCGATCGCCGGTAAAAGGAGGCTTAACCCATGGCAGCAAAACCGTTTTTCCGCCGCCGCAAGGTCTGCCCCTTCTCGGGCGACAATGCACCCAAAATCGACTATAAAGACACGAAGCTTCTGCAGCGCTATATTTCCGAGCGTGGCAAGATCGTCCCAAGTCGTATCACCGCCGTTTCGGCCAAGAAGCAACGTGAACTGGCCCGCGCCATCAAGCGCGCCCGGTTTCTTGCCCTTCTGCCGTATGCGGTCAAATAAGGAGGACCGATATGCAAGTGATCCTTCTCGAACGTGTCGCAAAGCTGGGCCAGATGGGTGACGTGGTCACCGTCAAGGACGGCTATGCACGCAACTTCCTGCTGCCTCAGAAGAAGGCGCTTTGGGCGTCGGACGCCAACGTAAAGGCGTTTGAAGCTGACAAGGCACAGCTAGAAGCGCAGAACCTTGAGACCAAGAAAGAAGCCGAGGCGATGGCGGACAAGCTGAATGGTCAGCAGTTCGTCATTATTCGTCAGGCCTCGGACGGTGGCAATCTCTATGGATCGGTGACAACCCGTGATGCCGCTGATGCCGCAACAGAGGCGGGCTTTACCGTGGAACGGCGTCAGGTCCTGATCACCGCACCGATCAAGGAACTTGGCCTGCACAGGGTGGCCATCACGCTGCACCCCGAAGTCGACGCCGAGATCGACCTGAATGTGGCCCGGTCCGAAGAAGAAGCCAAGCTTCAGGCACAAGGCGTAAACATCGCCGAACAAGCCGCAGAAGAAGAAGCGCAGGCCGAACTTGAGATCGCCGAACTCTTCGACGAAATCGGTGCCGCCGAACTTGATGAACTTGAGCGTTCGGACGAGCCGCAGGACGCCGACGCCCCTGCGACGACGGACGACGCGGAAGACAGCGACGACGACGAAAACGCCTGAACCGCGCGTCAGAAACAAATCAGGGCCGCCCGATAGGGCGGCCCTTTTTCGTGGGGATTTGTCAGGAGATCTGGGGGGACCAAGCCTTATCAAACGGCCCCCACGAAAGTCACGCCTTTTTCTTGCGGGCCCGCATAAATCCGAGCAGGCCAAGTCCGGTCAAAACCAGGGGCGCACCAGCGGGCAAGGGAACTTCCGACACACTGATCGTGGCCGAAAATGCAACCGGACTGCCGCCAATGGTCAGGCCATTTGCACCTGTCTGGCCCGTCAAGGCGTTCAGCGCAGACGAACCGGCAAGTGTGACAACGCCGTTCTCATCCGTACCAGCCCCGCCGGCCGTGTTGAACGCGGCGCCAGAGTTGTTGTTCACTTCGGTTCCAGCGTCCCAAATATTGGCACCAGTGATCTGAAACGTCTGGTTGCCCAAGAAGTTTCCGGCCATGTCAAAGACCTCGGCACCCAACCCTTCGCGACCAATGAACAGGTCGTTTGATGGGATCACCATCGAGAAGTAGTTGAAGAAGCGGTTTGTCGCATCGACGTTCAGATCCACGCTGGAATTCTCGCCCGGTTCAATCACCGGAGGGATGCCGGCCGAGGTGAACGGGCTTCCAGGCGCTGTCAGCGCACCGCCCTGGGATGTCACGACGCCCGCAGAGTTCGTCGTCGCCGCGACGCGTTCGTCACGAATGAGGCCGAAATCACCCTCTTCTGCCAAAAGCTCAAGGCCAGGCGACGCTGCTTGACCCACATTGAAGCCGGTAAAGCCCCCATCATGGAACGCAAAGTACAGTGGCGTCAGCGATAGCCCGCTGTCCCCCGCATTGTTGGTGATCGAGACCCTTAGCGTCGTCGCGTGTGCTGCTGTGGCCGCAGCCGTGATCGCTAACCCGGCAACAACGCCGAGTTTCAGAATTTTTGTAATCATAGTGATTAGCCCCTGGTTAATAGTATTCACAAGCACCACTCCGGTACCCGCGAAAATCTTAGAAAGGGCCGGGAATCGGAACAATCTGACTGCAGTTCACTAAAACGTTTATGATCGGGCGCATCACTAGCTTTAATGCTATATTTCATTGGCTTAGCAATAATCTGTCACTGCTTGGTTACGAGAATGTGAAACGACCCACCTCTTGAATCCGGGCAATCGGGGCCAAGGCGTGTGTATTTTTGCAGGCCCTGCAGCACTTGCTCCATCCGCAGCGCGGAAATTGCACTGACATGAGTTCAAGTTGCTGGTACCGAAAAAGTATGTGCGGTCGATTCGCATTAACGTTACCCGATGACGCGATGGCGGCTCTGTTCGACGCAACGCCGTCCAACGATCTGTCGCCTTTACCGAACTACAACATCTGCCCGACCAATCAGGTCCACACCGTGACCAGCGACAACGGAATGCGGCGGCTTCGCCCCATGCGTTGGGGCTTTCTGCCCCATTGGTTCAAGACCGAAACGGGTGGCCCCTTGTTGATCAACGCACGGGCCGAAACGATTGCCGAAAAGCCCGCGTTCAAGGCTGCCTGCCGACAACGGCGCTGCCTGATCCCGGCGACGGGTTTTTACGAATGGACCAAGGATACCGAAGACAATCGCCTGCCCTGGTACATTCATCCGACGAATGACCAGCCGCTTGCCTTCGCTGGGGTCTGGCAGGACTGGGAGTGCGGTGGCGTGGCGCATTCGACCTGCGCCATCGTGACGACCGCCGCAAATCCCGTAATGTCCGAGATCCACCACAGGATGCCCGTCGTGATCGCCTCGGAAGACTGGGGCTTGTGGCTTGGCGAATGTGGGAAAGGCGCCGCAACGCTGATGCAAGCCGCACCAGACGACGCCCTTGCGTTCTACCGTGTAGAACCGCGGGTGAACTCCAACCGCGCCTCGGGCGCCGAGCTTATCCTTCCGCTTTCGTGACAGGTTCGCCCGGCTTATGGGACAAGGTGCCAGCGGCGGCATTCAAAAGCATGCGCGAATACACCCGATGCCCCGGGATGGTCGCGCGGAGCCCCCATCCCAAGCCCGATGTCCCCGTCTGGGGCACAAGCGCTGAGCCGAAAAAAAGTCGCGTGCCCCCACCAATCAGAAGCGCGTCAATCGCCAACCAGGTCCGAATGGGTGTGCCGGAAACCTCCAGCAACACCTGCCTTTCATCCCGCTCCAGGACGCGCCAAGCCGCAAAACGCTGGGTCTCGCCGTTTG
>JBCCCA010000215.1:0-5865 GCA_039033735.1 Pseudomonadota bacterium | reverse complement strand
CTGGTCGGAAGATGGCGACCCCCGCGAATTCCGGATCGATGGGCGACGCTCCAATTGTGAAATCCGGATTAGAGTTATCTTCAACGAAGTTGATCGCGGCGACATTTTCCCATGTCGCAAGTGCGCGTTCCAGGGTCTCGTCGATACTTGCATCCGTGGCGCCACCACCAAGGGCCAGGTTCCCACCCAATTCCGAGGACCATGTCACGGTGCCGCTTGGCGTTCCGAAAGTGGGTTGTCCCCACTTCACATTCAAAAGTTCAAACATTGCCCGCCCAATTTATGCATCGCATCTTCGCCCACGTTCATTTTATGCGAGCCCCCCTGTCAAAACAATGAATTCGTACGACTTGGCAAGCAAGCGCCGAAGGACCGCTTACCCGTGCTCTTTCAGCAATCGCTGCTTCTGTCTGTTCCAATCGCGTTTGGCCTGGGTTTCCCTTTTGTCATGGGATTTTTTGCCCTTAGCTAGTCCAAGCTTGATCTTAACTTTGCCCCGATGGTTGAAGTAAAGGACCAGCGGCACAAGCGTCATACCCTTGCGCTGTGTGGCATTCCAAAGGTCGGACAGCTGGCGTTTCGAAACAAGGAGTTTGCGCCGCCTACGATCTTCGTGCCCGAACATCGCCTGTTCGTACGGGGCGATATAACTGTTGACCAGCCACAGCTCGCCATCTTCGACAGCGGCATAGCTTTCGGCAATATTCGATTGGTTCATACGCAGCGACTTCACCTCTGAACCCATCAGGTGAATGCCGCATTCGATATCGTCTTCTATCGCGTAATCGAAACGCGCGCGCCGGTTCTCGGCAATAACCTTGTAGTTTTCGTTTTCGGGCTTTTTCGCCATCAAACCTTCGCCTAGTTCAACAGCCCGGCATGGACCATGGCTTCCTTGATCGCCACCTTTGTCGGCTCCGAAACTTCTGTTAGTGGAAGGCGAATCTCCCCGCTGCACCGCCCCAGAAGCGACAATCCGTATTTGGCACCGGCAAGCCCGGGCTCCGTAAAGATTGCAATGTGAAGCGGCATCAATCGATCAGTGATTTCAAGCGCAGTGTCATAGTCACCACGCAAGGTCGCGGCCTGCATCTCGGCACAGAGCTGGGGTGCAACGTTGGCCGTCACGCTGATACAGCCCCGCCCCCCATGAGCATTGAAGCCAAGCGCTGTGGCATCTTCGCCAGACAGCTGCACAAAGTCCTTCCCGCATTCCTTCCTCTGCAACGGCACGCGCGATAAATCACCGGTCGCATCCTTGACGCCAATGATACGCGGCAGTGCTGACAGACGAGCCATCGTGGCCACAGACATGTCGACCGCAGAACGGCCTGGAATATTGTAGATGATGATCGGAAGG
Organism: Pseudomonadota bacterium; assembly: GCA_039033735.1. Taxonomy (GTDB): domain Bacteria; phylum Pseudomonadota; class Alphaproteobacteria; order Rhodobacterales; family Rhodobacteraceae; genus JAJDOD01. The sequence continues at coordinate 4,505 of JBCCCA010000215.1, read as the reverse complement.
CTGGCCGCATCGTGCATCGCTTTGAAATGCTGATAAAGGCCCTCCTGCGTGGGTTTGTTGTAGTACGGCGTGACCACAAGCGCGGCATCAGCACCGACGGCCTCGGCATGTTGGATAAACCGAATGCCTTCGTCGGTATTGTTCGATCCGGCGCCCGCAATGACAGGGACCCGACCGGCCGAAGCTTTTACCACCTCTTCGACCACCTTCTCGTGTTCCTGATGGGACAGTGTTGGACTTTCGCCCGTTGTACCAACAGGGACCAAAGCACTCGCGCCGCTTTCAATCTGCCAATCGACAAGCGATTTCAGCGCGTCAAGGTCAACTGCGCCGTCCTTGAACGGCGTTACCAATGCAGGCATGGAACCTTGAAACATTTTTCACTCCTCTCGGCAGATATTAAGCTTGCGGACACTATATCCGGGCAAGGCAATTGCCAAGCCGGTCCCTATTGTGGTTTCTTCGGACAGCGCGGGGCAAAAACTGAACGGACAATCGCTGATGTTCAAAGCCCTTTTTGTGGCTCTCACTATGATTGCAGCTGATGCCTCTGCCGAGACATCGGTTACAGTTGCGTCGGCCGCCAACATCAAGGCATCACTTCCTACGGCCGACCAGCGTGTGCGTGCGCCATCTGCCCGGTTTGATGCTGAAATCAGGCGTACTGTCGGCGAATGGCAGCGTTTGCGCGCGGGGCGTGGCACGCTTGATGATGCGCTCCGTTTCCTGGAACGAAATCCTGATTGGCCGGGCTTGGCGCTTTTGCGTAAAAGTACCGAATCTTCGCTTCCGATTGGGCGCCGTTCCGCCGATGTCATTCGTTTCTTTGAAACCACTGCGCCACAAACAAGTTATGGTGCCCGCACCTTGGCAGCTGCCTTTCGAAGCCAGGGCGACATGGACGCCGCCGAAGATCGGACCATTCTGACCTGGCGAACGATGCTGCTTAGCGAGGAAGACGAAACGGTCCTGCTCGCAGTCTATGGCGATATCCTGAAAGATCACCATACTGCGAGGCTTGATATGCTGCTTTGGCGTGGTGCGACCCAGAATGCCGAGCGCATGCTGCCGCGCGTGGACGACGGGTGGAAAAAGCTGGCTGAAGCACGGCTTGGACTACGCGCTGACCTGAAAGGCGTGAATGGCCTGATCGACCGGGTCCCGAAAAGCCTGCAAGCTGACCCCGGCCTGGCCTTCGAACGGATGCAGTGGCGCGCGCGTAAACGCCGAAGTGCAGACGCCATCGAAATGATATTGGCAGCCAGTCCTGACGCGCTTGGTCAACCCGCCCGCTGGGCCGGTTGGCGCCGCAGCCTTGCACGCGCCGAAATGCGGGCCGGCCGGGTCAAGCGTGCGTATGAACTGGCGTCCAAACACGGGCTTTCAAGTGGTTCGCACTTCGCCGATCTTGAATGGCTTTCGGGCTATATCGCCCTGACCTACCAAAAAGACGGTGACGCCGCGCTTGAGCACTTTCTTCGATTTCGCAGCGCTGTCGAGACACCCATTTCACTAGGACGTGCCGGATATTGGGAAGGGCGCGCCCACGAACTGCTGGGCGACACCGAGGCGGCCCAGCTTGCCTATGCGTTTGGCGGAGAATACCAAACAAGCTTCTATGGCCTTCTAGCGGCCGAGCGCGCCAACCTTCCAATGGATCCCACGCTTCGCGGGCGTGCCAGCTATCCAGATTGGCAAGACACCGCATTTGCGGATACGACTGTCTTTCGGGCCGCTCGTTATTTCGTCGAGACAGGTCAACGCAACCAAGGTGAACAGTTTCTGCGTCACATGACAGAAACACTGCCCGTTGCTGAGATCGGAAGCCTTGGCGACTATGCCTTGGCCGCGGGCGAGCCACATTTGGCGGTTATGATCGGCAAGCAAGCTGCCCGCCGCGGCATTGTCGTGCCCCGTTCCTACTACGCAGTTACTTCGCTTGGCTTGTTCCACGAACCCGTACCCCGCGAGCTGTCGCTTGCCATTGCACGCCGCGAGAGCGAATTCGATCCTTCGGTGACCAGCGGTGCTGGGGCGCAGGGCTTGATGCAAGTCATGCCAGCAACCGCCCGCGCCGTGGCGCGAGACCTAAGCATCACATATGACAGAAGCCGCCTTTTGAACGATCCAGCGTACAATGCGCGTTTGGGGGCAGCTTATCTTGACGAGCTTATGGAACTTTTCGAAGGCAACGTCATCATGACGGCGGCCGGGTACAATGCCGGGCCGGGCCGTCCAATCCGGTGGATGTCGCAACGCGGCGACCCGCGGCGCGGTGCGGTCGACGTCATCGACTGGATCGAACACATTCCCTTCGATGAAACCCGGAACTATGTGATGCGCGTCGCAGAAAGCCTTCCAATCTATCGCGCGCAGCTGACCGGCGAAGTTCAACCGATAGATTTCTCAAGCGAACTTGTCGCCCGGCCCGGCCATACCAGGCAGGCGGTGAAGGGGGCGTTTTTGCGGCCCCGCCCGCGCCCGGATAGCCTGACCGACTAATCAACGAAGCGCCCGCCCCTTGATGATGGCGTCGGACCCAAAGCGGGCACGAATCTGATCCGAAGCACGCTCGGCCCCGGCGCGCTGCTCGGCCTGCGGGTCCAGCAGATCGCCGCCTTTGTCGGCCTGATCCGCCTGCGACAGATGGGAAATCCCAACACCCACCAATCGATATGGTCCTTCATCCCCCACCTGATCCAACAAAGCCCGCGCTGTACGATAGATTCGGTCTGCGATTTGCGTAGGGTCCGTCAACTGTGATTGCCGCGTCAGGCTTTTATGGTTCGCCCGCTTCAACTTTAGCGTGACAACACGCCCTGCCTTGCCCTTCGCTTTGGCACGATCAGCGACGTTCTCGGCCAACCTCCACAGATGCCCATCCAGGATTTCCTTATCCGCCGTATCATCGCCAAACGTTGTCTCGTTCGAGATCGACTTGACAGGCGCATGGGCGCTGACCCGGCGACCATCTTCCCCACGCGCAAGGTGCCAAAGCCGAACGCCCATCGATCCAAACCTGGCAACCAAATCGGCTTGCTCCCAACGCAAAAGGTCCGAAAATGCACGAATACCCACCTTTTCCAACGCAGCTTGTGTTTGCCGCCCGACCCCCCAAATCAGGCTGACGGGTTTGTCGTGCAGGAACGCAGCGGTCTCGGCACGTCCAATGACAGAGAAGCCGCGCGGCTTGTCGAGGTCGGATGCGACCTTGGCCAGAAACTTGTTGTGCGACAGTCCAATGGACCCGGAAATCCCCAATTCATCTTCCATACGTCTGACCAAATGCGCCAACATCACGGCCGGCGGCTGTCCGTGAAGGCGGGCCGTTCCCGTTAGGTCCATGAACGCTTCGTCCAAAGAAAGCGGTTCAACGATAGGGGTCATATCATCCATCATCGCCCGAATTCTCTTGCTGACTTCGGAATATGCGCCCATTCGCCCCTTTACGACAACTGCATCCGGACAAAGCTTCAGGGCTTGAAACATGGGCATTGCCGAGCGGACACCCTTAATGCGGGCAATGTAACAAGCCGTTGACACAACGCCGCGTCGACCGCCACCGATGATGACAGGCTTGTCGCGCAGCTCGGGATTGTCCCGCTTTTCGACCGAGGCATAGAACGCATCGCAATCCATGTGGGCGATGGACAACTCGAACAGCTCGGGGTGTTCAATGATCCGCGGACGTCCGCACTCGGTACAACGAGGCCCGGTTTCAAACATGTGCAAGCAATCGCGGCAAAGGGCTGGCATGAGAGCGGTTCCAGAACGGCTTGGCCAACTATACCGAACCCCGCACCTGAGCGACAGGTCATAGACGCCAAAGGCTGTTCAGTTTGCAATGACTACTGACAGTTTCGGGCATAGGGGCAGCCTGCCTTTGTCTATTCGGCCGCAAACTCTCTCAGGTCGAGGCCCCCAATTTCGGCAACATGGGCGACGATCGCCTCAACACCTTGCCCGTGTCGCAGCGCCGAAAACACGAACGGGCGGTCGCCACGCATGCGTTTCGCATCCCGGTCCATTATGGACAGGTCAGCGCCGACATGGGGCGCAAGATCGGTCTTGTTGATGATCAGAACATCGGACTTTGTTATGGCGGGTCCGCCCTTGCGAGGAATCTCCTCGCCCGCTGCCACATCGATCACATAAAGCGTTAAGTCGGCTAGTTCCGGGCTGAAGGTGGCCGACAGGTTGTCACCACCGCTTTCAATCAGCACAACCTCAACATCAGGATGCCGGTCCACCATCTTGGCCACAGCCGCAAGATTGATCGAGGCATCTTCACGAATGGCTGTATGTGGGCACCCGCCCGTCTCGACACCGATCACGCGATCCGCAGGCAGGATCTGCATGCGCATTAAGGCTTCCGCGTCTTCCTGCGTGTATATATCATTGGTGATCACACCGATCGAGTGTGTGGTTTTGAGTGCCTCTGACAGTCGTGCCGTAAGCGTGGTCTTTCCGGCGCCCACCGGGCCGCCGATGCCAATTCGAAGAGG
>JBCCCA010000214.1:0-5922 GCA_039033735.1 Pseudomonadota bacterium | reverse complement strand
TTTGCGCAACCCGATGCCTGGGATGGATTTGGCGGTGACTGCGTTCACGCCTTGCAAAGTCACGTGGTTTTTGGCCTGTTGGATGGGCGACCGCTGGAAAATGAGGCCAAGGACTATATCTACGTGATCCGTATCGAAGAACAAATCTATGCTTCGGCCGAAGACGGCTGCCGCAAAGCGATCTTTTACGACTGATGGGGGCGCAGGTATCCGATAAGCCCCTATCAAGTTCGCAGCGCGCCTTGAAGGAACTGCGGGACCTTATCTTTTCGGGGGAGTTATCGGCAGGTTCCGACCATCTCGAGTCTGAGCTGGCCGAAACACTGAACATGTCGCGAACGCCTGTGCGGGAAGCGCTTTTGACACTGGAAGCGCAGGGCTTGCTGGAAATGCGGCCGCGCAAGGGTGTTCGGATATTGCCCATTTCACCGACCGATATGGCCGAGATTTATGATGTCCTGACCGAGCTGGAAAGCCACGCGGCCGCAAAAGCGGCCGAAGGCCATTTGACAGCTGCGGACCTGACCGTTTTGGCCGAGGCTATCGACAAGATGGACCGCGCCATCGCCGCGTCGGATCTTGAAGCCTGGGCCAGCGCTGACGAGAGTTTTCACGAAGAGCTTGTGCGGCTTTGCGGGAACAGTCGCATTCATGCGATCTATGACATGATGAGCGATCAAGTCCGCCGCGCCCGTGCGACAACGCTGTTGCTGCGCCCTTTGCCCACCAGATCGAATGAAGATCACAGGAAGGTATATCAGGCGATCAAGGACGGTGATCCCAAAACGGCACGTGACACCCATTCGGCACACCGTCGCTATGCCAAGGAAATCATCGTTGCCATCCTTGAAAAGCACAGATTGCGCTACGTTTGACCTGATTTGACGGCAGGTGGGGCGGGGCGTGCTGGTGGCTATTTAGCTTGTGCGTTTCATGACTTCCGATGCGATGTAACTGGCCCGCAAGCCGTCTTCCGTCTCGCGCGATAGCTCGAACGCCGAAAGGGCCTTTGACAATGTGCTCAAGCCAAGAGTGTCGGCTTCGGCAGCAACGGCGGGCAGGGCAGATGCAGTCCCGAAGCGCAGAACCTCGGCCAGGGTATCGAAACCGCGGTCACACACGCGTCTCACCGGATCATTGGCTGTTGGCGCTTGAGCGGTGTCGCCAAGTTTGGATTTAAAGAACGATTGTATACGGCCGCCCAGCGCTGCGCGCCCGCCCTCGAACCGCGCGGCGAAATTGTCGAAAGTCAGGTTCACGCATTTGAGCCCTTCTCCCGAACGGCGCAGGAAAGCGGTTACCGGCGTCAACCGAAGCATAAGCGTTTCGATTGTCGCTTCGCAGAGAAGGGCTTCGAGCGCGCCGTGATTGCGATGCAGCCATTCAAGATCGTCCGTTCGCTGCGCGGGAACGGTCAGCGTCAAGGTCGCACCAGTCACATCGCGGGCAAGGATCTTGTATACTTGCGCAATGTCATCAAAGCGAATGTCGCCAAGGCTATGCGGTTTGATCAAGAGCGGCAGCGCCGCCCCGGTCCATGCAAGCCCTCCGGGCAAACGCGTCGCGATATCGACCTTTGCGCTGGCCCAATCTTTGTGAAGGATGCCGGCCGTCTCGAGTTCGAGCAAAGTGTCACGTGATGTGCGATGCGCGCGCGCGCCGTCCCACGCGATTTGATTGTCAGATGAAATGCGCGGCTGTTCCAGGCGAAGACTGGTGCCGATCAGTTTTTCGACAGGCCCAGCCGTCCAGAGTGGTGCACGATACACCGCGTGCGGCGTGAAGCTCGGGTCCATGCCCCCGCCGCGCGCTTGGCCGGTCGTGTACCATACACCGGTCGACGGATCGACGCCGTGGATGCGCGTGCCGCGCGCGCCGGTGTCGCTAGCCCATTTCACCGCGCCCAGAATGGCCAGTTCTACATCATCACAGGCGTTATATGTTCTGCGCAAAACGCCGGTCAGGTCGGGCGCGTTTGGCTTGGCCTGCAACGCATGGGTCAGTGCAACAGTCAACGACGCTTCGCTAAGGAACCGTGCATCGTCGTAAGCAAAGTGATGCGACCGGGCCTGCCGCGCTTGACGCGCCAGCATTCGCAGAAGCGCGGTCAGCCGAGGCGCAGACTGCGCGCGCGCGGAAATGGCCAACTCGAAAACCCGTTCTTCGGCGATGGTCGAGCCGCCGCCAAGAACGGCTTCTGTCAATTCGATAACAGAAGCGCGCGCAGTCTTCAAAAACGCGACTGTCAGCAATTGTGCCGCCGGGCTGTCGCTTGCCAAAGCCTCCAATGACAGGTTGCCTGCCTGAACACGCACCACGAGTGCCGCAGCCGTGACCACGCGCCGTTTCGTCGTCTTGGGCCCCTTGAATACCGCACCTTGCGGGCCAAGACCGGCCAGAAATGTGACAGGTTTTTCGGTGTCGGGAAGCTGGATGATCAAGGTCGCGCCGTCTTCGGTGATGTTGACCTCGGTACTGAGACCTGCCTGTCGCACAGCCTTGTCCCAATCGGCGCCCGCAAACGCGCGAAGTTCGTCCTCGGACAGGGTCAAAAGCTCCTCACGTGTCGTTTGCGTGGGTTTTGCCGTGTCTTCCGTCGCTTCGCCGTCGTCCTGGCGAAGGGCGAGAATGGCAAGCACGATGTGTCGGCAGATACCAGTGGCCGGGCAACCACATGCGCAGGCGGCGGGTCCGCCTGCACTGACGGTGACGTCCTTCCCATCCGCGGCAACGATGGCGCTGTCCGCGTCGCGCGAAGACACCGTGGCCTTCCCGGCGGCAAGGTCGCGGGTGGCGCGCCGCACAACGCCGACCGAGGCAAGCGCCGACAAGGCTGTCTCGTCATGCGTCTCCAACATAGCGGCCAGTGTCATGCCATCACCTCAGCCAGCCAGTTGGCGAACTTGTCGGGGGTCATAGCGCCTACATTCATCCCTATATCAGCGGCTTGCGCGGCGATATTGATGTCGTAGAAGGGCGCGCCACCGTCATCCAAAGCAAGAAGCCCCACAAGCCGCACCCGCGCTTCGGCCATGCGGGCCAGCGAAGCAAGCAAGGGGCGCGGTGATCCGCCTTCCGCAAAATCTGTGATCAGCGCAAACACCGTTCGCGTGGGGTCTTCGATGAGGTCTTCGCAATAGCGTGTTGCCCGCCCAATGTCCGTGCCGCCTCCAAGCTGTACCGACAGAAGCGTTTCCAGCGGGTCGGTCAATCTGTCCGAGACATCAAGGATCGAGGTGTCAAACAGCACCATCTTGACCTGCACACCGGGAAGCCCGCAGAGGATCGCGGCCATGACCGCGGCGTAGATGATGCTGTCGGTCATCGAGCCGGATTGATCGACACAAAGAACGACGGTCCATGGCAGGCGGCGTTTTTCGCGGCTGTTGAAGCGCAACCGTTCGGCGACAATGCGGCCGGTTTCGGGATCGAAGGTCTTGAGGTTGTCCCGCAGTGTCGCGCGCCAGTCAAAGTTGGCCGCCGACGCGATATTCGAACGGCGAAAACGGTTTCGTCGACCCGAGAAGGCGCGCATGACTTCATGACGCAAGCGCTCCATGATCTCGCGGATGACTTTGTTGGCGATCTCTCGCAGCTTTGCCTGTACGGCAGGGTCGGCGCGGCCATGGAAGCTTAGAAGGACCTTCAATAGGTCCTGATTGGGCTCGAGATCGTCCAGTGTTTTGGGGTCTTTCAGAAGCTCTGTCAGACCATAGCGATCCAGAGCATGACCTTGCAGCGTTTCAAAAACGCTTTCGGGGAACAGGCCGCGTGCCTTGCCAAGCCATTTCAATGGCAGCATTTGCGTCGGATCCTTGGACCCTCGGCCCCGGTCGCGCGCAATGCCGCGACCGTCATATTCGCGCCCGTACAAGAATTCGAGCGCGGTATCCATCGGGCGGTCTTGTCCGGTAAGCCCGCCAAGTTGCGGTTTGGCGTATTGCCCAAGGGCCAGTCGCCAGCGGCGCGCACCGTCACTCATGCTGTTTGCCCCGCAATCCAAGGAGTTAGACCATCTTGCGCGATGCTATCCAGCAGAGCTCGTTCGATGGACAACCCACGCGCCAAATCCGCTTCGGTGGCCGTGCCCGAGGCTTTGAGCAGTAAGCCCGCATGTACGCCATGCCTGCGCGCCAATTCCTCGGCCAGCCGATCGGTGTCGCGCGGGTTCAGGGCGGTAAAGGCAAGACGCAGGTGCGGAAGGAGTTCAAGAAATTCCGCTTCGCTCAGATCGCAGAGGAAACTGTCAACCACGCCGAGAAGGTCATCGGCGTGCCAAAGAAGCAAGGGCGCTGTGTGCAGAATGCCGCGAAGCACCCCGATGCGCGCGGACAGATCAAGACTGACCCCGGTAAGGCGGCCTTGGACAGCATCTAGAAGCGTGTCCACTGACCTAAGGCCCGCCTGCACCGATACCGCCAAGAGCGCACCAAAGATGACGGGTGACTGAACCTGATCCGCCGCGCGATCAAGTGCGTCGACCAACAGCGATTTATCAAGGCCGGCTTGCTCGCAATCGCGCAGAACCTCGGTCACGGTCCAGATCGCGCTTAGGCACGCGTCGACCTGGTCTTCCTTGGTGTTTGGCAGTTCATCGCACAGGTAAACCAGGCGGTGATAGGCCGCGGTTACCGCCCCCGACAGGTCCAGTTCGGCGGGCGCGCGCATTGGGCCGGTCGAGCGCTGCAGAAACATAAGCTTGCGCAGCGCGTGGGCGACGGTCGTGAACGTCCCGAATTTCTGAATGTCCGCGCCCAGCATCTCAAGAAACGGCGCCAGCGTTTTTCCAAGCCCGGCCAGAAGGCCGCGTGACAGCAGGGTGACAAGCTGAGGCAGGTCGCGCGCCTTGCCGTCGGCGATCAGCGTGCGCCTCGACCTGACAAGAAAGTTCAGACAGGCGGTTGGGAGGTCGTCACCAAGCACCGCGTGTTCGATCAGATGTCCTTCCACCATGGGCGACCAGGCATAGCTCCACTCTTCGAACAAAAGCTCGGTCCGGACCCCGGTGATGTAGTCCGGACCGACTTCGCGGGTCGCGAAAGTCGATCCCAGAAGTGACATGGCGTGGCAAAAACGGGATGCTTCGAGGTGTGTGTCTTTGCGCCGGATGTCGAGCTTGCGACGGCGTGGGCTTGTGTCGGTCAGATCGAACCGGTTCCTGCTGGCGCGGCGGTGCACATCTTCCACCAGAGGTGGCGCGCCCGCTTCGGCCGGAACGTTCCCTAGGGTGTCCCCGCATAAGTACGACCGGAATGCGTCGATCATCGGATCGGCGCCCCGACTTTCGCCTTTGATCAACGCCGATTGAATCCCATCAATCAGATCGTTGCGCAGTGCGCCGGGTCGCCCCCGCATCTGCGCCAGCGTCTCGGCCACGCGGATTGCCTCGACTTGTGACGGAAGGGCAATCACATGCCCGTCGGCGCGCATCCGATCGGTGAAGTCCGAGAGCAGATCGATCGCGACATCGCGCCAGACCACATCACCTTCGACCGCACAGTCCCATATGTGTTGATAATAGCCCGGCTGCGGCAGACCCGCGGCATAGCCATTCAGCGCGTCAAGCGCCCGGAATCCATAACGGATCAGATAGCAGTTGGCCGTGCCCTTGGTGGCTTCGGGCTTTGGGATGGATGTCAAGTCGCCGATCAGGGCAGGCGCATGAAACCCGCCCACGACCGCGACGACGGGACCGCCTTCGTCGAGTGCGGCTTTGACCGCACGTGCCATATGGGCCTCGCGGTTCGCGTCGCCATTGGCGGTTATGGTTTCGTCCGGTGTTGCGGTGCGGATGCCCGCGCAATAGACGCCGACGTCGGCGAAAAAGCTCTGCCAGTCGTCGCCCCCCAGTTGCGCCTCGAACAGGTGATCCCAAAGCTCGAACCCGTCGCGGCAACCTGTCTCGCGCGCAAGCGCCTTGGT
>JBCCCA010000213.1:0-5944 GCA_039033735.1 Pseudomonadota bacterium | reverse complement strand
TTTCGGCCATCCCGCGTGAAAGCCGGTGCCCCCAACCGGTCTTCCAATGTGCGCATGTTGCGGCTAAGCGCGGGCTGGGTCAGCCCCAATCGATCTGCTGCGCGCTGGAACGATCCCATCTCGACAATAACCGACAATTGGGCCAGGTGGCGGGCATCAAGTTTCATATCAATTTGCTATATGTCGAGGTCATTAAGTTATTATACCGAATGGAAAAGCGTTGTTAAGCTTTCCTTTGACAAGAGGGAGGACGTTGTCATGAAAAGAACAGGGCTGAAATGCGCTGCGGTTCTTGCAGCCGTTGCGTTTGCCATTCCATCCATAGGTATGGCCGAGATTTTCAAGGGTGAAACCGCGGGCGTCGGTGATCCGGTTCATACGATGTTCGTCGCCTTCACCAATCAGGCCGGGAAATCGGATGTCGAAATACAGGTGAATGCCGGTCAGACCCTGACCAAGTCGATGCTGAAGGGTGCGAAAGGCGAGATCGATTTCTTTTCGACCGTCCCGTCCCTTGTCAACCTGATGGCAGGGCAGGCGCGGATGTATGAAAAGGTCGAGGGTGCGCCCGAGTTGGCCAAGAACATTCGGGCCATTCTGGGCTTCAAGGCAGGTGCTTATCATCCGGTAACCTTATCGGGTTCAGGTATCCAGGATTGGTCCGACATCAAGGGCAAGACAGTCTTTACGGGCCCACCGGCGGGGTCCGCGTCAGCAACGTCCGAGGCATTGATCAAGATCATCACCGGATATGTGGCTGGCGAGGATTATCAGGCCGTCCGCCTGAGCTGGGGCGAAGGCTATGCCGCGCTGGCCGATGGCAAGATCGACATGATGGTGCGCCCAGCCGAGATCGGGTCGGCGAATATCGAGCGGTTTGGCCTGTCGGGCGAGTTCCGCGTGTTGTCGATCCCGCAAGACAAGCTCGAAAGCGACGACATGCAAGCGCTGTTCGGTCGTCCGGGTCGGGGCATGCTGTCTTTTGACGGCGACGTCTATAAAGGCCAATTGACGGGTGGCGAGATCACGGCGCTGGGCTTCACACAGTTTATAGGGACCAATGCCAGCGTGTCAGAAGATGTGGTTTACGAGGCGACGAAAGCATTTTGGGAAAATCTGGATGAAGTGCATGCAACGGCCTTCTTCCTGAAGGATGTAACACCCGAGACCGCTTTCACGTCGGTCAATGTGCCGCTGCATCCGGGCGCTGTGCGCTATTACGAGGAAGCAGGGTTCGCGATCCCCGACGACTTGCGTTCCGGCTCGTAAGACAGGGCTTGCCTGTGGCGGCGAGGGACCTTGCCGCCGCACTCCGGATGCTCAACCGAAGGCCAGTGCCATGACCGATGCTGTGCGCAAAAACAGCGGTTTGATCCGCGTGTTCTCTCTTGCTTCTGTACTTGCTTGTCTGACGCTTGGCGTGATGACGCTGTACAGTTCGGGTGTTGGGCTGATCGATCCGAAGCTGCACCGCGCGACAGGCTTTGCCCTTGCGTTGCTTGTGGGCATCGTTGCGTCGCAACAGCGGCGGGCGGCGGCGGGCAAGCCGGTAAGCCTTTTGCAGCTTGGCATCGATGCCTTGCTTCTGCTGCTGGGGCTTTGGTCGATCTGGTCGTTCCATTTCGTGCAAACCGAAATGGAAACGGCCCTTTACGATGTGACAACCCGCGATGCCTGGCCCGCCTTGGCCGGTTTAATGGTCTTTCTGGAGCTTTGCCGCAGGCTTTGGGGATGGGGGCTGTTTGGCGTCGGCGCGTTTGGCGTTCTGTATCTGTTGTTCGGTCAGGACCTGCCCGGCATTCTTGCGCATTCCGGCTTTTCATTAAAGGAAGTGGCCGAGGCGCTCTGGTACAATACGAATAAGGGTGTCTTCGGCTCGATCACCAACATTGTTCTGAGCACCGTGTTCATCTTTATCATTTTTGGCGTCCTGCTCGAGGGGACAGGGGCGGGCGACACGCTGTTGAAATTTGCCTTTCTGGCCACCCGCCGGACCCGGGGCGGCCCGGCCCACGCAGCAATTCTGGCGTCTTCGATGTTTGGCACGATGTCGGGGTCGACCGTGGCGAATATCGTTGGCACCGGAACGTTCACCATCCCGATGATAAAGAAACGCGGCTTCACACCGACCTTTGCGGCCGGGATCGAGGCGACAGCGTCCTCGGGCGGGCAGATCATGCCGCCGATCATGGGTGCAGCGGCGCTGGTAATGGCCGATCTGACGGGGGTCGGGTACCTGAACATCATTGTCGCGGCGCTTTTCCCGGCGCTTTTCTATTATTTCAGTCTGTTTTCTGCTGTCACGGTCGAAGCGCGCCGTCAGGGCATTGATGTGCAGCCGCTGACCATGGATGACCGGATTACACGTACCGACTATATCAACTCGGTGCTGTTTGCGGCCCCGATCGCCGTGGTGATCGGGTCACTTTTGTTCGGACTTTCGACTTCTGCGGCAGGGTTTTACGCGGTCGTCGTGCTGCTGGGCCTGTCGGTCATCAACCCCGAGGTGCGGCGCGATCCGCTGCGCGTGTGGCTGTCGTTTTTGAAAGGGGCGCAATCGGGCGCGACTCTGCTGATTGCCATCGCGGCCATCGGCATTCTGGTGGGGTCTCTCGACTCGACGGGTCTGGGCCTGAAACTGGCAAATGTGATCGCCGAGATCCGGGGCGAAAGCCTGTTTTCGGCCCTGCTTGTCGCGATGGCGGGCGCGTTGGTGCTGGGAATGGGGATGCCGACGCTGCCAGCCTATCTGATCATTATCCTGGTTATGGGCCCGGCCATTCAAGCGCTTGGCGTCTCGATGCTGACGGCGCATATGTTCGTGTTCTATTACGGTGTGGCGTCTTCGCTGACGCCGCCGGTCGCCATCGCCGCCTATGCCGCGGCGCCCATTGCGGGGGCCAACCCGCTGATGACCGCCTTCATGTCGTTCCGGCTTGGCATGGCAAAGTTCATTATCCCGTTCATTTTCGCGTTTTATCCGACCATCCTGATCATCGAGGAATTCAGCCTGCTGCCCTTCCTGTGGATCGTGGCGCGGACTTGCTTCTGTATCTGGCTGTTTTCGTCCGCGCTGTCGGGGTTTGATCGGCGCAAGCTGACCGTGCCGGAAATCGTCCTGCGGTTTGTGGTCGCCTTTGCCTGTCTTGCGACCGCGCCGATGGTGCATCTGCCCGCTGTTGCAATTGGGGTGGCCCTGATCGCCATTGATCTTCGCGTCAGTCGGAGCCTGGTCCCCGCAACTGAGACATCACCATGACCAAGCGCCCGAACTTCCTGTTTATTATCACGGATCAGCACAGGGCGGATCACCTGGGGTGCTATGGCAACCGGATTGTTCGAACGCCGCATATTGACCAGTTGGCCAACGAAGGCAGGCGTTGGGACCGGTTCTATGTGGCCAACCCCATTTGTATGCCGAACCGCGCCTCGATCATGACGGGACGCATGTGTTCGGTGCATGGCGCGCGCCACAATGGCATCCCGCTGTCAAAGGATCACACCACATTTGTCGAGCTTCTGCGTGATGCGGGCTACACGACTGGCCTGATCGGCAAATCGCATCTGCAAAGCTTCACAGGCCTGCCCGCGACCAACCGTTTTGAGGCGCGCGAGGGGTTGCGGGCGCCGTCGGCGCATCTTCAGGACGCTTTCAAAAACAATCGCCATTCATCGGACTATGATCTTGAGGTCGTGCCTGCGTGGGACAAGCCGCTGGCCGAGCGGTTAAAGGGCGACTTTTACGGCTTCTCGCATGTCGAGGTGGCCGCGGATCATGGCGACCAGGCCTCGGGCGATTACCTTTTATGGGCGCTTGGTCAACAGTCGGATTTTGACGATCTGACCGGGCCGGACAACGCGTTGCCCGACAGCCGCATCAATGCACCGCAAGCTTGGCGAACGGCGGTGCCCGAGGAGCTGTATTCGACTAACTGGATCGCGGACCGCGCGCAAGCCTGGTTGGCTGAACAAGCGGACACCACCGCGCCGTTCTTTCTGCAAATGTCGTTCCCCGATCCGCATCACCCCTTCACGCCGCCGGGCAGATACTGGGACATGTACGACCCGTCGGACATCACCTTGCCGGTGTCCTTCGGCGCCGGGACCCTGCCACCCATCAAGGCCATGCAGCAAGCGCTGGATCAGGGAACCGATCCACGCGACAACCAGAATCCGTTTGCCGTGACCGAGGATGAGGCGCGCGCGATCATAGCGCTGACATATGGCATGATTACGATGATCGACGATGCCATTGGCCGGGTGATGAAACGGCTGGAAGACCTTGGATTGGCTGAAGATACGGTGGTGATCTTTACCAGCGATCACGGCGATTACATGGGCGATCACGGGCTGATGCTGAAGCTGCTGTTGCACTATCAAGGCATCATACGCGTGCCCTTCATTTGGCAGGACCCGGCTCGCCCGGCGGCACAGACATCTGACACAAGCCTTGCATCCTCGATCGATATCTCGGCGACGATCCTTGCCCGTGCCGGTCTTCAGCCTTTCAACGGATTGCAGGGGCGCGATCTGTTTTCGACCAAACCGCCCGAGGCGATCATCGTCGAAGAAGACAGCCAACGCACAATGACCGGGTTTGATCGCCCGCAACGCGTGCGCACCGTCGTGACGGATCGCTACCGGATGTCATTGCGCCAAGGGGAAGACTGGGGCGAGATGTATGATCTGCAAAGCGACCCGCACGAGATGACCAACCTGTTCGACGCGCCGCAAGCCCAGACGGAACGTGCGGCCCTGACCGACATCATGCTGCGCCGTATGATCGACTTGCAGGACCGCGCACCCCTGCCAGCCTATCGCGCCTGAAGCCGTCGGGGCACATCAAACAGACGCCAGCCGGATTTCCGGAAAGCGGCTCGTGCAGGGACGCCGGAAGCGCAGTTTTGACAGGAAAAAACTGTTCTGACTTAAGGTAACTAAAAAACTTAACAAAATCAGATATTGTAGGATTTGATCCAACTCGGCGCCGCATGTGGCAAAAGGCGCACGCTGCCCGACCGCTCTGCCGGCTGCGCCGTGGAACTCTTTGGTTTTGCTCGGTTCGTACTTATCTAGATCACATGAACTTGATGAGACCGAGATCCAATCGCGGATGAGTGTGACCCCTGTCAAACAGGCTCTTTTGCCGCGGCGGGCGTTTCTGGCCGCGGGTTTGTCAGCCGTTCTTGCCGGTGCTGCGACGTCGCTTGCCGTTTTTGGCGGCCTGTCCGAGACAGATGGCGACAGCTTTCAATTCTCGCGCGGCCTGTCGCTGGCCAATGGCGAGGGCGAGCGTCTGCGCGGCTTTTTGTCCGGCGCTTTGGCGGATGAGCGCATTCACGTGACCATTCTGGGCCATACGGGCGATGCAGGCGATGCGTCGGCCAACGTGACATTAAGCGAGGCGCGCGCCGATCTTGCGCGGCAAATGGCGGTCGATCTGGGTCTTCCTACGGACCGGATCACAGCGCGCGGCATTGGCGGTGCATCGCCCCTGCCTAAAGAGGATGGGGAAAGCGACCGCGCCTACCAATCCCGACTGGCAAGGGTGGAGGTTTCGCTCCAGATGCGGCGATGACACCTGGTGCAAGCCCTTGGGTCGCGGCGGTTATCGCGGCTGTCTTTGCCGTTGTCTTCGCGTGGCTCATGCGCTTGCCGCTGCCTTTTGACGGGTTTGCGGCTGTCGCCGCCGCCGGGTTGGCTTTCCTTGGCACGTTGACACTGCTGGCGTGGATGCCGACGGGGTGGATTTGGTCCGAAGCGGAACAGTTGCGACAGGCTTTTCAGGCGCGCCACGGGTATCCGACTATGCCGCCGGCAGTGCGCTTGAAGCGATCACCAAGGCCCACACACGTGCCACGGCGCTGCGCGGTGCTGCGCGTACCATGCGCGAGGACGTGGCCGAGCGCGTGTCGGCGGTGGCCGACCGGATGGATGCGGACGC
>JBCCCA010000212.1:0-6055 GCA_039033735.1 Pseudomonadota bacterium | reverse complement strand
GTGATGCCCCGCGCCCTCAGGTCTTCGATCAGACCCCCAAGTGTTTCAATGCGGAAGGTGCGATGATGGGGGATGGTCTTGGGCGGGAAGCCTTCAAGTGCGGCGACATATGGTTTGGGCTCCAGCGCCTCGTAGAGCACCCGAGGCAGATCGCCAGAGCCGGAAATCAGCGCCAGCATCTAGCGTTCTGGTGTTAGAAAGTGGCGATCCGAAGCGCTGAGGATGAACTCGGAGATCTCGTGGACGTAGGCGCTTTTGCTTTCCTCGGCCATGCGGCGGGCGCGGTCCTGAAAGGTGCCCTCGCCCTGGGCCAGGGTCTGAAAAGCGGCGCGGAGCGCGGTGATATCGGAGCGGGCCACGCCGCGTCGCTTGAGGCCGACAAGGTTGAGGCCATCCAATTCGCCCCGAGGCGCTTGCACAAGGCCGTAGGGGATGACGTCATTCGTCACCATAGTGACAGCACCGATGATTGCGCCCCTCCCGACACGAACCCATTGGTGAATACCCGACAGACCTCCAATGATGACGTCATCTTCGATCACACAATGGCCCGCAATCGCCGCCTGGTTTGCCACGATCACTCGGCTTCCCACATGCGCGTCATGGGCGACATGGGCGCCGGTCATGAAAAGGCAATCGTCGCCAACCGAGGTCACGCCACCACCACCTTCCGTGCCGGTGTTCATGGTGACACCTTCGCGAATGCGATTGCGCTTTCCAACGCTCAGGCGGCTGGCTTCGCCTTTGAATTTCAGATCCTGAGGTATGGCGCCCACGACGGCACCCGGGAAGATGACGGTTTCATCATCGATGGTTGTATGCCCCTCGATCACGGCGTGTGATTTAAGGTGCACACCCTGCCCCAGTGTGACATCTGCGCCAACAAGAGAAAAAGGCCCAACAACGCAGCTCGGGCCAATGACGGCGCCGTCTTCTATGATGGCCGACGCATGGACCTGTGCGCTTGGATCGATCACTTGGGCAAATCCATCATGGCTGTGAATTCGCATTCCGAAGCGACTTCCCCCTCGACTGTGGCCACGCCGCGGAATTTCCAGACCTTACCACCGCCCCGGATCTTGGTAACCTCCATACGAAGCTGATCGCCGGGCACCACTTTGCGCCGGAATTTTACACCGTCCATTGCCATGAAATAGATGCCGATGTTCTTGTCCGCAAGGTCCAGCCCGACGCCGGCGATCACCGCCGAAGTTTGGGCCATAGCTTCGACCTGATACACCCCTGGAAACACCGGCATTCCGGGAAAGTGCCCGGTAAATTGGGGTTCGTTCATTGTGATATTCTTGATGCCGATGCCCCGGTCGGTGCCGTCGATCTCGATGACCTTGTCGACCAGAAGAAACGGGTACCTGTGCGGCAAAATCCGTTGGATCAGCTCGATATCGGCGCTTTTTAGCGTTTCGCTCATGCGCGCTACCTCTTTTTCTTTTCAGGGGTATCAAGCGGATTGGCGATGGGCAAGGGAGGGCTTTGCAAGCATGCCTGCCGTGGCATCAGGCCCGCAGGTTATTCTGTGCCCGACACGACCTCGTTCACGCGCTCGATTGCTTCGTCAGTGATATCGATCCGGTCCGCGGACAAAAACACATCGCGCCGATCGATGACGATGACCGCTCCCTTCTCGCTGACGATATCAGACAGAATGACCGCGATTTCGTTGAAGAACGCCGCGCGCGCTTCGTCGCGTTGCCGGTTCAACTGGCGGGCCTTTTCGTCCTGCTCGGTCCGGAATTGCTGCACGCGGCTGTCAAACTCATCGGCAAGGGTCCGAAACTCATCGGCATCAAGCGTCGCCCGCTGTTCCGTCAGCAGGCTTTCTTCCGCGATCAAGGCATCTTCGATCCGTGCATTTTCGGCGGCCAGAAGCTGCGCCTCGCGTTCCAGTTCCGCCAGCGCTTCAGCGCCCAACCGGGTTTCGGAAAACAGCCTGTCCTGATCGACGGTCAGAACTGGGCTTACCACTTCCTGGGCCGTTGCGAGAACAGGCAACAGCCACATCAGCATGGCGGCAAGCCAAACCTTAGAACCTTGTAGAGATCGTAACGTCGAAGGTGTTTTCTTCATCAAGCGGGTTCGATTCCAAAGGACGGGCGAAGTTCAGACGAAGCGGGCCAATGGGCGTGCTCCACAAAATGGAGACGCCGATGGATGTGCGCAATTCAAAGTCATCGTCAACATTGACGGCGCCAGCGGTGTTATCCAGCCCCCAAAGCGAGGCCGCGTCGAAAAAGGCACCGCCCGTGATTCCGTATTCTTCGGGAAGGCCCAGGGGGAATTCGGCTTCGAAACGGATCGAGGCATAGTTGTTCCCACCCAGCACATCATCATCTGCCACGCCCGTATCCCTGGGCCCCACGCCGCGCGAGGAAAAGCCGCGCAATTGCCGGCTGGACAGGAAGAACCGGTCTGTGACCCGGGTGTCGCCATCGCCCAATGACTGGATATTGCCGCCTTCGACAATCGCACGCAGGGTGACTTCTTCGTTCAGGATGTCCCGTTGAAAAACGGCACGCGCGGTTGTTTGCAGATATTCAGTGTCGCCCCCAAGACCTGCCAATTCTTGCCTGAAGGTCAGCAACACGCCGCGATTGGGGTTCAAGCCACCGCGAATGCGATCCAACGTATAGGCATACCCGACCGAGCTTCGAACCTGCTCACCCTCTTCGGCCTGAAGGATGGGCGACGCGTCTGCTGAGACGTTATCGATGCTTTCATTCGCAATCTCGTAAAAGACGCGCAGCCGCGAGAACTCGGCCAAGGGAAAGGCAAGGCTTGGGCTGAAAGACAGCACCTCGGTTTCAAACGAAGCGTTATCAAAATCGGTCGTGGCATAGTCCAAGTCCAGCCCAAAGGCCAGGTCACGACCCAGAAACGCAGGTTCGACAAAGGACACGCGACCGTTCGCATCTTCGCCGCCAGATTGAATATCGACAGACAAGGATTGCCCACGTCCAAGGAAGTTCCGCTCGGAAAAGCCAACGGCCAATGCAAACCCGGATTCGTCGCTGAAACTGCCGCCAAATGTCAGGCTTCCGGTCGGTTGTTCTTCGACCCCCACATCCACGATGATCTGATCACTAGCGGTGCCCTGCCGCGTATCGACATCCACATTCGAAAAGAAACCGAGCGCGCGGATACGTTCCGCAGCGTTGCGGATTTCGCGTGGATTGAACGGATCGCCTTCGACCGTGTCGAACTGACGGCGCACAACGCGATCAAGGGTGGTTTGGTTCCCTTCGATATCGATCCGCTGCACGAAGACGCGCGGGCCGCGCACCAGTGCGAATTCAATATCTAGTGTCCGGTCACGCTCGTTCCGCGTTACCCGTGGATCGACACGTGCAAAGTCAAACCCCTGCTGCGTCGCCAACGCCTCAAGCCGACTGATCTGTCGTTCGATCAGGCTGGGCGACCATGTTTCGCCGCTTCGAATACGCAAGGCGTCTTGATACTCGGCCCGGTCCATGGTGGGAAATTCGCTTGTGACCGTCACATCGCCCACAGTGAATTGCTGACCCTCTTGCAGCGTGAAGGTGATGAAGGTCGCATCCCGTTCGCGGGACAAGCGCGTTGTGACATCGAGAACGCGAAAGTCGATATAGCCGCGTGACCGGTAGAAATCGGTCAGAAGCTGGCGGTCAAACGCGATCCGTTCCGGGATGAATGTGTCGCGCGTTATGATCTGACGAAAGAAGCTCGCCTGTTTTGTATCGACCACGCGGCGCAACCGACGGTCCGAGAAGTCACGGTTGCCAACGAAACTGACGCGCTCGTTTTCCACAACACGCGCTTCGGACACTTCGAATACAACGTCTACCCGGTTTTCCGAGCGCCGAATAATGCGTGGTGTGACATTCGCCGAAAGCCGCGCGCGGCTCGCATAAATGTCGGCGATGGCATTGGCATCGGCGACGGCCTGCTGCGAAGAATAGACCCGGCGCGGTGTTAGCGTTACGGCTGGCAACAGCTGGGTATCGTCCAGGCGACGGTTGCCCTCGATGCTGATCCGGTTAACGGTCGGGCGCTCCACCACGACAACGGTCAGCCTACCGCCAGCGGGTCGAATTTCCGCTGTTTCAAATAGGCCCGAGGCCATAACGCGTTGCACGGCGTCGTTGATTTCATCGTTACTGACCGATTGGCCCGGCGCGAACCCGACGAGGTCAATGACAGTGGCGTCCGGAACGCGCAGGTTGCCATCCACATCCACGGCACCAACACGTGTTTGTGCTTGTGCCACCGAAAGCGTTGCAACCAAAGTTAGTAAGTAAAGGGTCGCCCGGTAACCTGAAAATAATGACCGCCGCATCCACCTGCCCCAAGTATTTTTATCAATTTTTTGGTACTGGGATTCTCAAGGGGTGTCAAAACAGCAAACGCCCGGGCATGGACCCAGGCGATACGTTTGGCAGTATGACTGGCGGGCTTAGGGCGCAGCGATGTAAGCTGCGAAGTAGAGTGCACCACCAAGGGCAAGACCGACAAAGATGCGATCCAGGTTCAGTTGAACCAAGAGGTGCAGTCCTCGATATCCTTTTCTGATGACCGCCATTCGCCGATCTTCCACGCTGTTGAGGCTATCAATGTAGTGGCGGATTATGACGCAAATGCGGCGGGACGCGGGCCGCCGGATGGCTGAACGTTAAGATTTGGTGGATACCCGCCGCTATGGGCAGACCAAATCGTTGCCAACTGAGAAAACCATGAGCCCAAGCATAAGCGTTAAACCGCCGACCATAAGATATTTCAGCGCGCGATCACTGGGGGGACGGCCTGTCAGAGCCTCAAACGCGTAGAAAACCAAATGCCCCCCATCCAGCACGGGGATCGGGAACAGGTTGATTAATCCGACCGCGGTCGACAGCAATGCGATGAAGTAGATGAAGTTGAACCACCCCTGACTGGCGGCCTGCCCACTGGTTTCGGCAATCCCGATTGGACCTGACAAGTTACAGGTCGAAATCTTGCCAACCACCATGTGATACAGACCCGAAAGGGACGAGGTGATGATGAAGCGGATCTGGTCCACACCGTAAAGCGCAGCCGCGCCCAGTGATGGCGTTGTCGAGGCCGGTTCAAACGCCAGCCCGCCGGACAGACCAATCAGCCATCGCGTTTCGAAGCCGCCATCTGACAGGGGCAAGTCGCGTCGCGCAGGCGCCAGGGTGAACTGTTCCGTGTTTCCGTCGCGCCAGACATCCAGGGTCAGCTCCGCGCCGTCCGAGGCGCCAACAATCTCGCGAAGTTGTTCGAAGTCAAAAATGTCCACGCCATCGACGGCGGTAATCACATCGCCCACTTCAAGCCCGGCTTCGTCGGCCGCCCAGTTGGGCGTGACCGAAGCCACGTAGATCGGGTAAAGCCAAGGGCCCGGCACGTCCAAAATGCTGCCATTCCGGTCGACGGAATATGTCGGCGTGGGCACGGGTGTCAGTTCGCGGGCGAAAGTCGAGAAATCGTCGGTTGCTGGAACAGGCTCGCCTTCGACGCGCAAGATCACGTCCCCGGTTTGCAACCCAGCGGCCGGTGCATTGGGCAACGCGCGCAGTTCGTCCACTGTGATCGGGTCGGCAGCGACGCCGCGATACATGATCAGGACGGCAAAGATCAGGAATGACAGGATAAAGTTGAAAACCGGGCCTGCCGCCACCGTCAGCGTTCGCGCCCAAAGCGGCGCCCCATGCATAGAGGCACGGCGTTGATCGTCGGACAGCCCGTCCATCACGTCGCTGTCTTTGTCTGAAGCCGCGCCTGCATCACCCAAAAACTTGACGAAACCGCCGAAGGGCAAAGCGGCGATCTGCCAACGTGTGCCGTGTTTGTCGACGCGGCTGGCAAGAACCGGCCCGAACCCAATCGAAAACACCTCGGCTTTGATGCCGGACCATCGACCAACGATGTAGTGGCCGTATTCGTGGATGGCGACGATCACCGAAAGCGCCGTGATAAAGGCCGCAATCGTCCAAATGATGTTGCCGAATACCGGGATCAGCCCTGCAATATCCAACCTTGCCTCACTTCCTGCCGATGGCCG
>JBCCCA010000211.1:0-6106 GCA_039033735.1 Pseudomonadota bacterium | reverse complement strand
GCGCGTCCGGCGCGCCGGTTTGCTGGATAAAGTTGGGCTGGATTCGCGTATCCAGATAGGCCGGGCATCCAACACTGCCGACATTCACGATGCGCCGTCCGTCGGGCAAGCGCACGCTGCGCGGCGTATGAGTATGCCCGCACAGCATAATGTCGGCCAAGATGTTACCTGCCCGCTTTTCGACCTCGACCAGATCGCGCGCCATGATCCGGTTTCCAGGGCCGCGATAATCCAGCCAGTTTTGATCATCTGCCGTGGGCGTTGCATGACACAAAAACACGCCGTCCTGTTGATGGCTCAATGGCAGCGTACGGCACCAAGTCAGTGTCGCCTCGGGCAGGTCGTCAATGACCCAGGCTTCCCAGTTGCCCATCGCGGATTTCGGTCGGTCAATCAGCAGCCGGTCATGATTCCCGCCGACTGTGACCAGATCAAGCGCGGCCAAACGTTCCGCGGTGCCGGCGGCGTCCAGCGGTCCGCTGAAGCAATCGCCCAGGTTGACGATCTGGTCGACCCCTTCGTTGGCGATATCCTCGAGCACCGCATCAAGGGCGGCAGAATTCCCGTGGATATCGCTGATGGCAGCCAAACGCATGGGCGGACCATCCGATCTCGCGTACAGAGGTGCAAGAGGCTATGAACACTTTTGAACGAAGACCGTCGGATCGACGCAAGGGGACGATCTTGAAGCATACAGATAGCACCGCACCATGACCTACACGGACAGCTTCCTGCGGAAAGTTCTGAACGAGGCGCAGGTGATCGCGATGGTCGGTGCCTCGACCAATCCGGTGCGCGCGTCGTATTTTGTGGCAAGCTACCTAACCGCGCGTGGGCGCAGGGTTATTCCGGTCAACCCGGCACAAGCGGG
Source organism: Pseudomonadota bacterium (assembly GCA_039033735.1). Classification (GTDB taxonomy): domain Bacteria; phylum Pseudomonadota; class Alphaproteobacteria; order Rhodobacterales; family Rhodobacteraceae; genus JAJDOD01. The sequence continues at coordinate 5,235 of JBCCCA010000211.1, read as the reverse complement.
GCAAGTGCTGTTTGGAGAACCCGTTCTGTCCGACCTCTCCGACATCACGGACCCGGTCGACATGCTTGATATCTTTCGACGCTCGGAGCATGTCCCCGCTATTCTCGACCAAGCGCTGGCCGATCTGCGCCCGTCGCTCAAGTCGGTCTGGATGCAATTCGACGTGATCCATCCGGACGCCGCCGCACGCGCCGAAGCTGCCGGACTTGATGTTGTGATGGATCGCTGTCCCAAGGTCGAGATGGCCCGGCTGAACCGCGAAATCGGCGCAGTCGGGATTGCCTCCGGCGTGATCTCGTCCAAACTGAACCGCAAGATCTGACATGGACGTGGCGCGCATTGCCTCGCGTTTTCCAGACGCCGATCTTGCAAAAGCGCTGCTGCCACATGCCTTTGACAAGACCGACAGCGCCCATGACATCGCACATATCCTGCGGGTCTGGGCCAATGTCGAAAAGATCGCGGCACAGGAAGGCGGCGACCTGACAGTCTTGCAGGCGGCAACGCTGCTGCATGATTGCGTTTGGGTCGACAAGGCCTCGCCCGACCGCAGCAGGGCGTCCCGGCTGGCCGCCGCCAAAGCAAGCCAAATTCTTGCCGGTCTTTCCTGGTCAGAGGCGCAGTTGAACAACGTTTTTCATGCCATCGAAGCCCACAGCTTTTCGGCCGCCGTCCAGCCCGAAACCGTGGAAGCATGCGTACTGCAAGACGCGGACCGCCTGGACGCGATTGGTTTTATCGGGGTCGCGCGCTGCCTCGGCTATTCCGGCGAACGTGGTGCAGCGCTGTATCATCCGACCGATCCGGCCGGGGCCGCGCGCCCGCTGGACGATACGGCCTATGCGCTCGATCATTTCCAGACCAAACTGATGAAACTCGGCGCACAGTTTCAGACCGAAACCGGCAAGCAGCTTGCACAGATCCGGATCGACCGGCTTAGCCTGTTTTACAACTGCCTTTTGGACGAAGTCCTATAGGGGGAAGGTGGGATGGTACCGCCTCCCTGGCTTGAACAGGGGACCTCTGGATCCACAATCCAGCGCTCTAACCAACTGAGCTAAGGCGGCACGCCCGCTTCCCTAGCGCCGGTCTTTGGCGAATGCAAGTCTCACGAAAGGTCGATTTCCCAGCTTTGTTCCACAAGGTCGATCCCAAAACTATGGACCTTGCTTGCCGAGATCAGACGAAACTCGTTCTTCGCATAGAGCGCGCAAGCGGCCTTGTGACTTTCATGCGTCGAAAGCCGCATTTTCCGGTATCCGACGTCCCGCGCAAACCCAAGACAGGCGTCCAAAAGGCGCTGGCCAAGGCCCAACCCACGCGCCTCAGGCTCCAACAAAAACAGCCTCAGCTTTGCAATCCCCGGCGCACCCGACTGCACGCAAAAGATCGAACCCAATCGGCGCCCGCCCGCCTGAGCGATAAAGGCACGTTCAGTGGCCGGGTCAGCGTTCCGCAGGAAATCGACAAGAGTGTCTGCCACCAATGGCTCGAAACTGGCGTCAAACCTTTCCGCCTCGGCGTAAAGCTCCGCGTGACGTTGAACAAGCCACCCGGCATCGCCAATGGCAAGGTCGCGAAGTGTGATGGAGGCGGGATCAACGGGCATGTGGCGAGCGGAGCCTGTTGGCAGAGCACTGTCAAGCTAAGCGGAGACGGCTGGTTTGCGGACAAAGCTGCCCTTTCGCATTGGCTACTGAAGGTACGCTATCTCTTACTCTCCTGACATACGGCTTGATCGACAAGCTAAAGACCCACGGTTAGCTTTGGTGGAGGTCGCGTGTTGTAGAGTGCATTAACTCTCAGTAAGGCTAGCGATCCTGACCACTCGTACTTGACTCTGCATGTCCGTAGGTCTCCGGTACTCTGGACGACTGTCAACGAACCAACCTTGACCTGAATGGTCAACAATGACTTGCCTGTCAGCAAAGTGCTTCAAACGCTCGCCAATTTGAAGCACTTCATTAATTGACAATCTACCTTCATCGATAGGTCGCGGTCGGCGCTGCCCATGGACAAGGTCATCCAATCGACCTTTGAGGGCACTGATCTCTTTCGCATTGGTGAAATCAGGAATGACGACCTGAGGCACCGTAGTTTGACCTTGATCGCCCATCTGTCCCTGCCAGTTGGGATCGACAGCGGATGGCCAAACCTCTTTATTTTTACGCTTTTTGAGGATTGGGTCGATGTCTATCTTTGCTCTCTTCGATCTTCCTATCAGTCCACCAGTAACTTGATCGAAATCGGCCACCGCGAAACAAAGCAGTTCAATACATATTCGCAGCTGCAACGAAAGCACCTCTCTGTAAAAGTCTACGGTGAACTCGCCAGATCCGAAGAGCGGTCGGTTCACTTCCCAAAGCCGATTTTGCACTTCTCGCAGGTAGCCTGCATACGTCGTCGCAACGTAGTCCTGGATATCTTCTTGAGGAATGTCATGTGGGTCAATCAAACCCGGCCGTAATTTCTTTGCCATGTGCAAACCCCAACATTAACCGACACTTCCCAAGAAAAGTCATCAGGAGGCAACACCTCTCTGTAAGTCATGCAATAACCTATCTAATGGCATAAAATGATCGTAGCGGCCTCGCGGACAAGAGCAAAATCCGCCTCAAACCTGCCGTTAGCTGAGAAGTTCACAATGGTTTGGTTTGGGCTCAATGCCGACTTGCAGTCGCCGTCACGTCTTCTCAATCCGCTCCAACAACTGCTTCGCCGCCGCCTGTTCCGCCGCCCGTTTTGAGGCCGCACTGGCCATTGCCGTCTCGCCACTCGCCAAACGCACTTCAATTGTGAATACAGGCGCGTGGTCGGGCCCCTCGCGCGCCCTTTCCACGTAATTCGGCGGCGGTTGGCCACGGGCCTGGGCCCATTCCTGAAGGCTGGTCTTGGCATCGCGCGCATCGGCGTCAACGGCGCGGATACGGTCTTTCCAAAGCCGCAACACCAGATCGCGCGCTGCCTCGAACCCGCCATCGACATAGACCGCCGCGATCACGGCCTCCATGGCATCGCCAAGCAGCGCGTCCTTGCGGCGACCACCGGATTTCATTTCCGAGCGGCCAATCTTCAGGACATCCCCCAACCCGATATCCCGCGCGATGGCGGCACAGGTTTCCTTGCGGACCAGCGCGTTGAAGCGCGGGGCCAAGCGGCCCTCCGAGGCGTCTTTGTCGGCCTCCAACAGCGCGTTTGCCACGACAAGCCCAAGCACACGGTCGCCCAGAAACTCAAGACGCTGATTGTCCGGGCGCTGCGGGCCCGAGATCGATGCATGGGTCAGCGCACGGATCAAATGGTCCGGTGACCCGAACCGATATCCAAGCCGTTCGGTAAAGGCTTCTAGATCGGCACCAAGCCGCATCACTCGATCTTCTTGAAGAACCTGTCCGGCCGCCAGGTCCAGACAAACAGCAGCGACCGCCCGGCGGAGGAGAACATAACCCGGTCAGCACGCCCGATCAAATGGTCGTACGGCACATAACCGACCCCGCCCAAAAGACGCTCCTCACGGCTATCAGTCGAGTTATCGCGATTGTCGCCGACAAAGAAGAAATGTCCCTCGGGCACCGAAAACACATCCGTGTTGTCGAACCGGCCCTCATAGACATTCAGCACCGAATGCGATGTGCCGCCCGGCAGCGTTTCAATGGCTTTTTCCTTGCTGCACTCTGCACCCGGTGGCAAACGCCCTTCGGTACAAAGCGGCAGCGATTGGATGGGACCCTGGGGCGCGTAAGGCTCGATGAATTGCCCATCGGCGACCTGCGGCGCCTCGGTCCCGTTGATGAACAGCCGGCCGTTTTGCATGCGCACGGTGTCGCCCGGCAGGCCGACGACCCGCTTGATGAAGTCCTGGCCATTGCCGGGATGGCGAAAGACAACGACGTCACCGCGCGCAGGCTCGCGCCCCATGATGCGGCCGTCAATCGGGCAAATCGCAAAAGGGCAGGAATAGGCCGAATAGCCATAGGCCATTTTATTCACGAAAAGGAAGTCGCCAATCAGCAGCGTGTCTTTCATCGAGCCGGACGGGATCCAGAACGGTTGAAAAAACAGTGTTCGAAAAACACCCGCAATCAGAAGCGCATAGACAATGGTCTTAATTGTCTCGACCACGCCGTCCATCAGCGTCCCGGATTCTTCACTCATACGTCCTGCCTCATTGGTGCCAGCGCTTTCTGCGGGCCTGCCCGGGCCAAGTCAAGACGCGACCGGACGCGCCTCGATCACAACCATGGCCTGCGCCCAGGGATGGTCATCGGTCAATGTGACATGGATGATGGCCTGATGCCCAGGCGGCGTCATCGCGGCCAACCGGTCCGCCGCCCAGCCCGTCACCTCCATAACCGGCTGTCCGGTGGGCAGGTTCTTAACCGCCATGTCCTTCCACACGATCCCCATGCGCAGCCCAGTGCCCAGCGCTTTCGAGCACGCCTCTTTCGCCGCCCAGCGTTTGGCATATGTGCCGGCAACATCTTGACGTCGTTCGGCTTTTCGCTGCTCGGTCGCGGTGAACACACGGTTCCGGAACCGGTCACCGAACCGGTCGAGCGTCCGCTCGATCCGTTCAATGTTGCAAAGGTCCGTGCCAATACCAAGGATCATGCGCCGGACCTATCGCCAGCGTGAACCCTTTTGCAACCCTCCGGCGCTAAGACCGGGCCCATGATACGGGTGCTGTTGATCTGTTTTTGTCTTGCGGCCTGCGGGGGCGTGTCCTGGAACACGACCGTCGCCAATCATCCGCAAGTCCGCAAGGCCATGCTGGCCAGCGTTGTTCCTGGCTGGACAACGGAAAAGCGTTTCTCACTGCAGTGGGGCAACCCCACGCAAAAGCTCCGCGAAGGTGGTCAAGTATCCTATATCTATCGAAACATGGCGAACCCGCCCGGCTATTACGTGCCGCAGTTCGGCAACAGCCAGGCCTATGTCGTTGTCGTCTTCCAATACGGGCTCGCGATCGGCGCCTATTCTTCCGACACGGAAGGGTGCCGGGCAACATTTGCGCCGCGTCCGCCCGGGCCCGGATTTGACACGCCCTCAACCGTGCATGCTGTGAATTGTGGCGTATCCTATGACGGCAGCAGTGAACGCCGCCCGATCGCCGAGGCAATCCAGTGGCTTGCAAATCAAGGGCGCCAAGTGACTACATCCAGAAGCATGCACCGGACACCGCAAATGGTGCCCGATGACAGTTACACCGGCGGTGGCCTGAAATAGACGTCGGGG
>JBCCCA010000210.1:0-6122 GCA_039033735.1 Pseudomonadota bacterium | reverse complement strand
TCGCCTTTTTCTTTTCGGGCCCCCCGGTGCTTCTTGATCTGAGGAAAGCCATGTTCCTTTGAAACCAGAATGTTCGGAAAGCTTTTGTCGTCCCGCAACAGGACGTTATAGCGGGGCTTCAACTGTTTGATCAGGTTCTGTTCAAGCAGCAGCGCTTCCGTCTCGGTCCGTGTCGTCAGTACCATCATGGACGCCGTTTCCCGGATCATTCGCGCGATGCGGGGACTGTGCCCTGTCGGTCGTGCATACGACGACACCCGTGCCTTTAGACTGCGCGCCTTGCCGACGTAAAGAACGGCACCTTTTTGATCCAGCATCCGGTACACGCCGGGTGACCCGTCGAGGGTTTTCAAAAAGGCCTGAATGACCGTGTGGCCGGTGGCCTGAGAGGTGTCAAAAGCGTCCGTCATGATTCTTCAATTGGCTGCACAAATCGAATGATTGAAACAAGCCAAAACCTGTTCACAGAAACTGGGGATAACTCCATGGAAAAGTATGGTCTGACCAAGATTTTCCCTTAGATTTAACACGGTTTGATGGCCTGCCTAATTTTTAGGCAAATACCCAACTTACTGATAAGTCTTAGTATTTTTCTACCCACATACCAACCACCTGAAAATGTTAAAGATTTCGTAACACGTTTCTAGGGTGACGTAAGGGCGTGCACAACTTATGTCAGCGCCACCTGACAGTCCGTGCGAAAATCTCACTCAACACCCTGCACATCCGGCGTTTCCCAGCCCAAATGTTGGCCACCATCAACGCAAATCAACTGGCCGGTGACACTGGGCGCATCGAGAAAATATCCAACCGCATGCGAAACATCCGAGGGCTCGGCGCCACGCTTCAAAACGGTGTTTGCGCGCTGTGCGGCGAAGTGGTCCCTGGATTGCCGCACGCCCTGCATCGTGGGCCCCGGACCGATAGCATTCACCCGTATGGCAGGCGCCAGCGCCTGTGCGCTGGTCTGCGTCAAGGCCCACAGCCCCATCTTGGCGATCGTGTAAGACGCGAAATGGGGGGTCAGCTTGCGCACACGCTGGTCGACCATATTGATGATCAACGCGCGCGCTGTCGGCTCGTTCCATTGTCCGCCCACATCAGGTTCGGGCGCCTGAGCCGCAAAACTCTGGGTCAGAACAAAGGGCGCGCGCAGGTTCGATTCAAGATGTCGGTCCCAACTGTCCCGTGTCCCTGTTTCAATCGTGTCATGTTCGAAGATAGACGCCGAATTCACCAAAACGGTTAAAGGGCCGCCAATGGCGTCGACCGCACGGGGGATCAGCGCCTGCATCGCGGCCTCATCGGTCAGGTCTGCGCCAAGGCTGACCGCGTTCACACCCGCCTCGCGGCAAAGCGCGACAACCTCCTCAGCGTCGTCTGCCGAGCTATTGTAGTGCACGACGACACCGAAGCCCCTGTCCGCAAGGTACAGCGCGATCTCGCGGCCCAATCGCTTGCCCGCGCCCGTTACTAAAGCATTTCCAATCATCCGTATTGCACCACAACAATGATGTAGAGGACGTAGAGCGCGGAAAGCAAAAGGCCCCATCCGCGAGTCAAATTCATTTTGTTGCTGAAGACGAACGGTGCCAGTAGTAGCGATGCGGCAAGCATCGCGAGGATGTCGATCGACAGAGGCGAGGTAACCGGGATCGGGCCCACCAACGTGGCCACGCCCAGAATGGCCAGAAGATTGAAGATGTTCGAGCCGATCACGTTACCTAACGCGACATCGGCCTCGCGTCGTATCGCCGCCATCAAAACAGTTGCAAGCTCGGGAAGGGAGGTGCCCAGCGCAACCAGCGTCAAGCCGATCACTTCGTCTGACACGCCGAACATCTCGGCTATTTCAACGGCACTCTCCACAAACAGGTCCGCCCCCAAAGGCAGGCCGACAATCCCCAGCACAATGAAGAAACCGATCTTCCATCCCGGGATCCCGGGCTCGGCGCCTTCAACCTCTTCTTCTTCCTCCTCGGCGGCAGCCTTCGAGCTACGCCGATGCCGGATCGCCTCCATCGCCTGATCGAACAGAATAATTGCCAAAACAGTCAGTAGGATAATCCCATGCCACCACGTCAGCGGTGCGAGGAAGCACAGCACCATGAACACCAGCGTGGCGCCAATCATGGTCAAATAGCTTTTGCGCGTGTCCGAGCCCGACGTCGCGAGGGTCGACATCAGGGCAGGCACACCAAGCACCAACAGCACATTCGCCGTGTTGGACCCAACCACATTACCAAACGCAAGGCCCGGCGCATCAGACAGAACAGCTTTGATCGAGATCAGAAGCTCAGGCGCCGATGTGCCGAAGGCGACAATGGTAAGGCTGACGATCAGCGCCGGAACGCCAACACGCAGAGCCAGGTTGACCGCACCTCTGACAAGAAGGTCACCGGCCAAAAGCAAAATCACCAGACCCAGTCCACCCGTCAACCACACCATATTGTCAGCCCTTTTTGCAGTCGCAGGGCCCTGATCCAATCAGGTGCCGTCCACAGGTTTCGCAGTGCGCCACACTTTTTTTGCGGCGCTTTGGCAAAAGCAGGCTGAGCTTGCCGAACATGCCCAGCACCGCGATAAAAACCAGAAAAAGGGTGACAATCTTCGTCAACATACGCCGTCAAAGCCCGAAACGCGCGAACGCCGCGCGTTCTTCAAGTTCGACTGCGGCGTCGCTGACCAATGACAGTCCGATACGGCTAAGCACTGACTTCTTTTGCCCATAGGGCTTGAGTTGCACCTTATCCCCAAAGATTTCCTTCATCTTCGGCACCAGATGTCCAACCCCGTCGATCAATCCGGTCGGCATTGCTTCGTCACCCACAAAGACTGATCCGTCGAACAATTCGATCTCGCTGCTCAACTTGTCGCCGCGGCGCGTCTTTACATGATCAATGAACCCGGCGTGGATGTGTTCCTGCAAGACCTTGATCCGCTCGACATCCTCGTCCCGCACGGGCCGAAACGGGTCCGCAAGGCTTTTTGATTTGCCTGCAGTATACACCCGCCGTTCGATCCCGTAGCGACCGATCAGTTCATTGAACCCGAACCCGGCTGATATGACCCCGATGGATCCGGTGATGGAATGACGGTCGACCCAGATCTCATCCGCCGCGCAGGCGATATAATAGCCCCCAGAGGCCGCCACGTCTTCGACGAAGGCATAGACCTTTACATCCTTTTCGTCCGCCAGCCGGCGAATGCGCGCCGCGATCAACGAAGATTGTGTGGGCGAGCCTCCGGGTGAATTGATCGCAAGAGCCACCGCTGCGGGCTTGCCCTTGGTGAAGGCTTTCTCAAACAGACCGGCCAGCGCCTGATCGTTCAAAGTGCCCCGGTTTCCTGCCGCAATGGCCCCATTCAGACGGACAACCGACACCACGGGGCTGGACTTTACAAAAGGAATGAACCGCCTCATGGGCGCCATTTAGGACGGCGCAGCGCGCGCAACAAGCACGAACACAAGATAAATGCGTAATTCTCGATGTTCCCTGCAAAATCATCGAATAATGGGACTTTTTTGCCGGTTGATACCGTTCGCAGGCCTTACGTGTTGGTCATCTTTTGTAGGCAATCTTCACCCGTTCGAACCTTGCGGCGGCCGTTTGGCCAAAGCTCGTATCCTCACTGTCCGGGGCGCAAGCCTTACAATCACTGGTCAAAGGCCGAAGGTGCAACCCAGCCTTCGGTGAATTGGACAAGAGGGCGCAGCGGCGCCGCTGACTTCCCGTCAATCCCATGACGCAGGCAACATGTCTTCCACAGCCCCGGTGTCACCGAGGGCTGCAACCGTCATGGCTTTTCTGAACCACCCAACGGTCCCGAACAGCACCGCGCCAAAACCCGACCTCTTTTTCAAGTGTACATCCAGCGGCTTCGGCGGACGCGGTCAGGCGCGCGATGATTTCAAGCCCTGCAGTGTCCGTCCAGGCCGATGCAAACCAAGCGGGGCCCGACCCCGATTGCGTGATGATCCGGATCGAACGCCCGCCATAAAGACCGCCGTTGAAATGCAGTATCTCCTTGATGTCGACCCATCCAAGGTCATGGTGACGTTCGCCCCGAAAAACCTGTTTCGTGTCCAACTGAAAGCCACCTTCGCGAAAGCGCAGCTGCGCCGTATTGATCGGCGGCCGTCGCCAGACCCAAATCGCCAAGGCCAGGATCACCGCACCAATCGCCAACGGGGCGGCCGAAAACAGCCATTCGTCCACCGGCAGAAACGTCATGGAGTTGAAACCGATATACAAAGGCAGGGCCGCGAGTACGGCCAACCCGCCGGCAAGCACCTTGTTCAAGTGTCGGTTCGGACCGATATCCTTCATGTTTCGCTTCGCTCTTTGCTCGGAACGCTAGAGACGCAGACTTTTGGTAACATTGCATCCAAGGTCGAGGCCGTCATGAAGGATCGCGCCACCGGTTGACGATCGGATAACGGCGATCCAGCCAGAACGCCCGTTTGGTCAGGCGGGCGCCGGGCGCCGACTGGAAACGTTTATACTCCGCAATATAGATCAACCGTTCGACCTTTTTGACAACCTCACGATCAAATCCCATGGCAACCACATCGGCCACGGACTTTTCGTCGTCAATCAACGCCTCAAGGATCGCATCTAGATCAGCATATTCGGGCAGGCTGTCGCTGTCTTTCTGATCCTCTCGCAGCTCAGCCGTGGGCGGCTTGTCAATCACGCGCGTCGGGATCACCTCGCCCGCCGGCCCCTTCATCCAAGCGCGATGATTTGCATTCCGCCAACGGCAGGTCTCGAACACCCGCATCTTGTACAAATCCTTGATCGGGTTGTAGCCCCCTGACATATCGCCATAGATGGTCGCATAGCCGACCGCGACTTCGGATTTGTTTCCGGTGGTCAGAAGCATTTCGCCAAACTTGTTCGACAGCGCCATCAGGATCAGCCCCCGCAATCGCGACTGGATATTCTCTTCCGTTACGTCAGGTTCGGTCCCTGCGAACATGGGCCCCAACGCCTCGGTCACTGCCGCACGCGGCCCGCTGATCGGTACGGTATCCAGACGGCAGCTCAAGGCAGTTGCAACGTCGGCGGCATCTTCCAGCGACACTTGGGACGTGTATTCGGACGGAAGCATCACGCAGCGCACATTCTCGGGCCCCAGCGCGTCCACCGCGATGGCGGCCACGATCGCACTGTCGATCCCGCCAGACAGACCCAAAAGCGCCTTCGAGAATCCGGTTTTTCGAAAATAGTCCCGCGTAGCCTCGACCATGACCCGGTAATCCTGTTCCCAGGCGTCGGGGAAAGCGGCAATCTCGCCGGTCGTCGCGCGCCACCCCTCGGATGACGGCTCGAAATCCACGTGGACAATAGCTTCTTCAAATACTGGAAGGCGTACCGCGATCTGACCGCCTGGGTTCAACACGAACGAGCCGCCATCAAACACCTGGTCGTCCTGCCCTCCGATCATGTTCAGATACACCAGCGGAAGCCCGGTCTCGACCACGCGCGAGACCATGACATTCAACCGCGTATCGAACTTGCCCCGGTAATACGGCGAGCCATTGGGCACGACCAATATCTCGGCACCCGATTCCTGCAACGCTTCTGGCACCTCTTCATGCCAGGCATCCTCGCAAATCGGCGTGCCAACCCGCACCACGCCCAGATCATAGGGCCCCGCCAATGGACCTCGGTCGTAAAGCCGCACCTCGTCAAACACTGTCTCGTTCGGCAGATCGTGCTTCAGCACCTGCCGCACCAGACGACCACCCTTCAAAACATGGTAAGCGTTGTAAAGTTGATCGCCCTGCAACAGCGGCCCGCCAATGGCCAGCGCGGGCCCATCCGCGCAATCTGCCATCAATGCCTCGATATGCGCCATCGCATCGCGGGCGAACGCTGGCTTCATCACAAGATCCTGTGTGTTGTAACCGGTGATGAACATCTCGGGCAATGCGACCATATCCGCCCCTGCCGCGCGCCCTTCGTCCCAGGCCCGCTTGGCCAGGGCCATATTCCCCGATAAATCTCCCACCGTGGGGTTCATCTGCGCCAAGGTCAGGCGAAATCTTTGACCCATGGACCTCAGGCCTCCTTCGCCTGTTCTTAAATATCCCGGGGGAGCGCGAGGGGGCAGCG
>JBCCCA010000209.1:0-6152 GCA_039033735.1 Pseudomonadota bacterium | reverse complement strand
TTCTTCGATACGGATCACGTAGATATAGTCCTTGGCCTCATTTTCCAGCGGTCGCCCATCCAACAGGCCAAAAACCACGTGACTTTGCAAGGCGTGAACGCAGTCACCGCCAAATCCATCCCAGGCATCGGGTTGCGCAAAGAGCGTTTCCTGCGTTTCACCAAAGAAACGGTGCCAGACCGAGCCGTCGCCTTTCAGCGTCAATGTCCCGTTCGTACCTTCGATCAAAGCCTCGCCCATCGTGCGGCGCAGATTGTCACTTTGGTGGTCCAGATGCCGGTTTGCATCTAGCACAGACCGCACATTGCCTGGGTGTTCAAACAACAGATAGCCCGCGTCTTCGCCCCGAATGACAGGATTGATCTGGCGGAGATCGGCATACACCGCGCTTGGATTGCCCACCAGATACCGAAAGACATCCACCCAATGAACGCCGGTCTCATGGACCAGAAATCGCGGCATGTCGCGGAAATAGGGTTGCCGGTCAAGATAGGCATCAGCGCCTTGACCGTCTCCGGGACGCAGTCGGAATGTCAGGTGCTGAACCTGCCCCAACAGACCGGTGTCGAGAGCGGATTTGATGCGGCGGTACCAAGGTTGAAACCGAAAGTTCTCATGGACAATGATCCGGGCACCCGCCGCTTTGGCTTCGGCAATGATGTTCTGTGCCTCCTCAAGGCTTTGGCAGAAGGGCTTTTGACAGATGATCCACTTGATCCCAGCGTCTATGGCCGTGCGAAGGGCCTTGGCTTGTTCCGCGGGCGGCAGGATGACGTCCAATAAGTCCGGGCCTTGTTTTTCCAACATCGCCTCAAGGCAGTCATAGGCCGGCAGGCCGGTTGCCTCGGCGCGGGTCAGGTCGCAGTCGCACGCGCCCACCAACCAGACTTCGTCCATCCGCTTCCAACTCTCGTAATGGAACTGGCTGAAATAGCCCGCACCGACACAGGCGACGTGAACCGGTGGCAACATCGTCATGCGACAAAGAGCGATGACACGACAGCGTCAGCAGCCCGGTCCGTCCCGGCGGACCCGCCAAGATCGCGGGTCAGAACCGACCCATCCGCAACAACATCCTCGACCGCCTGGCGCAGGCGGACGCCATCTTGCCGCATCGCTAGGTTGTCGTGCTTCACCCCAAGCCAATCCAGCATCATCGCCGCCGAAAGGATCATGGCAAACGGGTTCGCCAGCCCCCTGCCCGCGATATCAGGTGCCGACCCATGGCAGGGTTGGAAGACCGCGTGTTCCAGTCCGATATCGGCGGACGGCGCAAGCCCCAGGCCCCCCATAAGGCCCGCGCCCAGATCAGACAGGATGTCGCCAAACATGTTTTCGGTGACAAGAACGTCGAACTCCCATGGTTTTTGCACCATCCACAAGGCGGTTGCGTCCACGTAGGCGTGATCTGCCGTCAGGTCGGGGTGTCTGGCGGCCTCGGCATCGAACATCTCGCGAAAGAAGGCGAAGGCACGGAAGACATTGGCCTTGTCCACGCAGGTGACGCGCCCTTTGCCGCGCCCATTGGCCTTTCGCGTGGCCGCAAGGTCAAAGGCAAACCGAAACAGCTTTTCCGAGATGTCCCGCGTGATCAAAAGTGTTTCGCGGGCCTCGTTGGTCGTGACCTCCCCACGGCCTTGGGTGTGGAAAAGACCCTCGGTGCTTTCCCGAATAAGAAGAAAATCGATCTCCTTGCCCACAGGCAGTTTGAGGGGTGTCGACTGCCCGGCCCGAACAGTCACGGGTCGAATGCCAGCGAACAGCGTCAGCGCCTTTCGAAGGTCAATCTGAGGCGAGATTTCTGTGCCGTCGGCATAGCGCACATCAGGCAATCCCATGGCGGAAAGCAGAATCGCATCGGCGGATCGTGCGATTTCCATCGACGAGGCGGGAAGTGATTCCCCGGTTTCGGCATAGTGTGCTGCGCCAGCCGGAGCCTTTTTAAACACCAGCGAATAGCCGTCGGAACTGTCCGCCATCTGACGCAAAATATTGATCGTCGGGTCCATGATTTCAGGGCCTATACCGTCCCCGTGGAAAACGGCGATGTCGAAGGATTTGGTCATTTGGCACCTCTTTTGCAGCGTTTCATTTCGTTCATTCGATCGATGTGATCGTGCACCCGGTTGACAAAGCATCATTTAATGCATACGCAAATGAATGCAATAAATAACGCTTTGTGTCTGGGAGGACCACCAAATGAAGCTCGCTTTGGGAAGACTTGCGGTTGTTACCGCCATGATCGCGGGGCTTGGCGGCTCCGCAGGTGCGCAGGACTATCCGTTTCGTGACATCACCACGGCTGTCGTCTGGGGGGCTGGCGGAGGCACCGATTCCATCAACCGCATGATCATGGCCGAGATGGAAAAACACCTTCCGGTCTCGATCAACGTCATCAATCAGACGGGCGGCGTCGCTGGATCGAACGGCATGGTCTATGTCGAAAACCAACCCGACGACGGGTACACACTTGTCGGGCTATCTGAATCCAACGTGACGGCCGCCGTTCAGGGGGGATGGGACAAGAAATTCGAGTTTTGGTATCCCTTCATCGTGGGCGGATCGCCGGACCTGATTTCGGTGCCGGCAAATAGCCCCTACAATACGCTTGAGGAACTGGTCGACGCCGCAAAGGCAGACCCGGATTCCATCCCGGCCGCCGCATCGGGCGCGGGCTCAATCCATCATCTTAATCTTCTGGCAATTGAAAACGGCGCAGGCGCGGATTTCAAATTCGTCCCCTACAAGGGTTCTGCACCCGGACAGGAAGCCGCAATTGCCGGAGAAGTCGCTTTGGTCGTCACATCATTGGCGGAACAAGCGGCACTTATCGAAGGCGGACAGTTGAAGCCGTTGGCTATGCTAACCCCAGAAGAGGTAAGCATCGCGGGGATGACCGTACCGTCCGCCTTCGATATCTATGACGGCCTCGACAAATACCTGCCCTTGAAGCAGGCGATTGGTTTCGCCGTGCACGACACAGCCTCGGACGACGTGAAAGCCGCCCTTGGCACCGCATTCGAGAAAGCCATCGCATCCGATGTCGTGGCCGAATGGGCCGCCGCCAACAACTATGACGTCGGCGGCCAATATGGCGCCGAGGCGCAGGCCTTGTTCTCGAACCTTGAATCCACATTCGCGTACACACTGAAGGAACTTGGGGCCACGACGGTCGATCCGGCATCGCTCGGCATCGAAAAACCGTAAGGCCACTGCCTTCACACACCAGAAGTGGCGCGGCAGACCTCCCGCGCCACTTCAATCACGTCACATTCCGCGGGGCCGTTCCGTGACACATCCAACCGAAAAAGACGTTCTGCGGGCCCGCGATTTCTGGGGGGCCCTCGTTCTTCTTTTGGCCTCCACGTTCTTTATATGGCGCACCTCGTTCATCCCGTTCTTTGGCGAAAACCGTGCCGGGGTCAGCGGATCGGATTGGTACAACTCGGCCGCGCTTGTGCCCTTCGGCATCTTCGGTGGGTTGTTCATTCTCTCTTTGGTGTTGCTGGCGATCTCAATTCGGGACGGCGGCGCTCAGATCGCCCTGACCAAGGCAGGCATCGGATGGAATGCGCAGGATGTCTGGCGCTTTGCCACGCTGGCGACAGTGCTGTTCTTCTACATCGTCGGGCTGGTGCCGCGTGTCGACTTCGTCATCGGCTCGGGGCTGGTCATCACCGCGCTGATCTATGGCTATTACGGTGGGCACCCGCAGCGTATGACACTTGCCGCAGTATCGGTCGGAGCTGCCGGGATTTATGCGCTTGCAGCGCATTTGCCGCGCGCCGAATGGAAGTTTCACGATGACGATATCGTGGCCCTGGCGATCTGGGCGCTTCTGTCAGCCTGGGTATGGGTCCAGGGGCGCGGCAGCAAGGTGGCCCGCGCCATCCCAATCCTGGCGATCACGGCACCCCTTATCCTTGTCCTCGCTATGGCCTTTGGCTTTCGCCAAAATGTCCCCAATCGCAGCGGCCTGCTGTTCAAGCAGATCGAGTACCACTACTTCGTGACGCTCAAACCTCTTTGGAGCCAGTGAGGTGGACTTTGTTCTGTCGCAACTGATCGGGTTCGGCGCACAGTTCGTGTCGCTTGTCAGTGACCCAATCACATACTTTTATCTTATCTCGTCGGTCTTTCTGGGCATCACATTCGGTGCATTGCCCGGCCTGACCGCGACATTGGCCGTGACCATTCTGACAGGGTTTTTCGGCAACAAGATACCGCTGGATTATGCGCTGATTGCCCTGCTGGGCGCCTATGTCGGCGCAATCTATGGCGGGTCCTTTCCGTCAATCTTGCTGAACATTCCCGGGACTGCGGCCAGCGCCGCAACCGCGATGGACGGGCACCCACTGGCCAAAGCCGGACGCGGGGGCGAGGCGCTGGGCCTAACCACAACAGCAAGTTTCATTGGCACCCTGATCGGAACCTTCGCGCTGCTGATCTTTGTCTGGGTGCTACTTCTGGTCTCAAAGAACATCGCCAGCCCAGAGAAAGCCCTTCTTGCATTGTTCGGAATCCTCCTGTCCGGCACGCTGATGAGTGAAGACCTGGTCATCAAAGGCTGGGTCTCGGGGCTGATCGGGCTGGCGATGGCCATGGTCGGGCTCGACCCTTTGTTGTCCGAGCCGCGCTATACATTCGGATGGTCGTATCTGCTGTCCGGATTTCAGGTTGTTCCGGTCCTGATGGGTGCGTTTGCCATCCCGCAAATCATAGATGGGCTGAAACATGTAGAGGTGGGGCAGATGATTGCCCTTCAGGGGCGCATTCTGCCAAATCTGAGCGCGATCAAACGATACATGCCGACGATCTCGCGATCGGGCGTCATCGGCACAGGCGTCGGCGCCCTGCCCGGCGTCGGCGAGGATGTTGCCGGATGGGTGTCTTACGGCGTCGGCAAGACCGTTTCGACGGACGGCGAAAACTTCGGCAAAGGTTCCATCGAGGGACTGCTGTCGTCCGAGACAGCAAATAATGCGTGCATCGGCGGCGCGTTGATCCCGCTTCTGGTGCTTGGCATCCCTGGATCGCCGCCTGCCGCGGCGTTGATGGGCGCGTTCAAGATCAACAACGTTATTCCCGGACCGACAATCGACCCCGAAATCATTCTGCGCGTGGTGGCAATCCTTGTGCTGGCCTCGTTCACGATGTTCATCCTGGGGCTGTTTACGGCACGGTTCTTCGTCAAGATCTTGCGCATCCCGCAAACTGTCTTCCTGCCGGTGGTGCTGGTGTTGACCACCATCGGCTCATTCAGCGTGGGCGGGGGGATCAATGACCTCTACCTGATGCTGGGCATCGGCTTCGTAGCCTATTTCATGAATATGTTGAAATACCCAATTGCCCCGCTTGTGATCGGCGTGATCCTTGGCAGCCTGTTCGACGAGACCTTCCGGCGGTCGTTGTTTCTGTCGGGCGGAGATTTGGCCGTGTTCGTCTCGCGCCCCGGTGCGTCGATCCTGCTGGCCTTGAACGTTGCACTGATCGCCGCGCAGATCCCAGTGCTTAAACGCGCCTTCAGATCAGTCAGGCAGCGCGTATTCTAGGCGCAGTTGGGTGCGTTTTTTTTGACTCCAGTTTGTGTTCGGGGCGTGGCTTGGCACTCTTCACGACCGAAGGGGCACTCAAGTCCTGTGATGGGCGCAGGTTAACCTTCGATACGGCTCACAGCGAAATCAACATTCCCGCAGTCGAAGTCACCTGTTTCGGCAATTGCCCGGACGGCGTCGCCATGACAACTGTCACCAGTCTCCTCACAGTCAGCTTTGCGGGACAGGAGCTTCGCAATACACTGGACACCCTGTTGTGCGAGCAATCCATCGCACGCTCGGCGCAAGCACTGGTGACCACAGATCAAGGGTTCATCCCGGAAAACGCGGACGAAGTGGTGATCGCCTGCGGCGCGCCCATCAGCCCATCGCAATTCTCAGTCGAGGTTTGCGCGTTTCCTTTGGTGGCGTCCGCCTATCCATCGCGTGACAGTCAGTCGGACAGCAGCCTTGTGCAGTGTTGGCATCGGGTGGTCTGCAGCTGAAACGCGGGAAGCCACGAAAATTGCAGAGGTTTGTGTTCGCCCCACTTTCTAGCTCGAACTCAAAAACACCGGATAACACCCTGAAAACGATCAAGAGATTAGCGCTTACTGT
>JBCCCA010000208.1:0-6175 GCA_039033735.1 Pseudomonadota bacterium | reverse complement strand
GCGACCTTCGCAGGCTTCGTGGCCGTCATCTCCATGATCCCACCCTTGGCCGTACTGCCCATCCTCTTCATCGTTTTTGGCTTGGGAGAGCTCTCAAAAGTGGTCCTGATCGTGGTCGGTATCCTACCATTCCTGATCCGAGACCTCTCCGCACGCGTGCTAGAAATCCCCCGCGAAATGATCGTCAAAGCCGAAACGCTGGGGGCCTCCACCTGGGTCATCGCTCTGCGTGTGGCCCTTCCCCAGATGATGCCGCGCCTTATTCAGGCAGTGCGGCTTTGCCTGGGGCCAGCATGGCTCTTTCTTATCGCGGCCGAGGCCATCGCCTCAGAGCAGGGTCTCGGTTATCGCATCTTCCTCGTCCGGCGCTTCCTCGCCATGGACGTGATCCTCACCTACGTCATCTGGATCACGCTTCTGGCCTTCCTCATGGATCTCGCCCTGCGCTGGATCTCGCGCCGCTTCTTCCCATGGGCGGAGGAAGGCTTGTGAGCTTTGTCACCGTGCGCGACATCTTCCAGACCTATGATCGGCGCCCGATTCTGGAACGCGTCAACGTCGATGTCGAAGAGGGCGAGTTTATTTCCATCGTCGGTGCCTCGGGCTGCGGCAAATCCACTTTCCTTCGCCTGCTTCTTGCGCAGGAACGGCCAACGCGCGGTGACGTACGGATCGCAGGCGCACCGCCGGCGAAAGAGCCGGGGCTGGATCGCGGCGTGGTCTTTCAGAAATACTCGGTCTTTCCGCATATGACGGTTCGCGACAATGTCGTTGCAGGCGAAAGCATGCGCCTTCCCTGGGGGCGCTTCTTTGGCGCACAGGCTGCCACGGCGCGCCGCAAGGCGGACGAGATACTGGCCCGCATCGGACTGGACCACGTTGCCGACAATTATCCAGCAACCCTGTCGGGCGGGATGCAACAACGCCTTGCTATTGGCCAGGCCCTGGCCGCCAAACCGCGGGTCTTGCTGCTTGACGAACCCTTTGGTGCGCTGGACCCGGGAACCCGGCTGTCGATGCATGACTTTCTGCAGGATTTGCGGGCCGAAACCGGCATGACCGTCTTCATGGTCACCCATGATCTGGAAGAAGCGTTTAAGCTGGGCGACCGTGTGCTGGTCTTCGACAAACCCCGCTGGGACCCGCACGACCCGTCGCTTTACGGCGCCACGATTACATACGACTTCGATGCCCGCGATGGCGGCATCCCTTTTCAAAGACTTCAGGAGGAAACCCATGTTCTTCAGGAACACTGACCGGTCGCGCTCACACAATCCCCGCGACCACCAGCATCGAGAGGCGCGGTTCCATCACCCGGACTTGACCAAGCTTCAGGGTTGGAAGTCGATGAAGGCCGAGGCCGAACTTCCAACCACCCGCTGGGAACAGGAAAAGCAGTGGGCCCTGCGCATGGGGCTGACCGGTGCCGACAGCATCGAGGACAAGTCTATCCCCACCTTCGCACGTGGTGAGCTTCCGCATTACGCGGGCATCAACACCTTTCTGAAAGCACCCTATGCCGAGGACGTGACCGAGGTTCAGCATTATGATGCAACCGTCTTGGGCATCCCGTTCGATGGCGGAACGACCTATCGCTCGGGCACCCGGTTCGGCCCGCAGGGCGTGCGCAAGATCAGCGCGCTTTATAACCCGTATAACTATGAAATGGCCGTTGATCTGCGCGAGCAGATGACGTTGTGCGACGCGGGTGATGTGTTCACGATCCCGGCGAATATCGAAAAGACCTTTGACCAGATCAGTCGCGCGGTGTCGCATGTTGCCTCCTCTGGCAGCCTGCCGATCATGATCGGCGGCGACCACTCCATCGGCTTTCCCTGTGTGCGTGGCATCGCCGAATGCACCTCGAAGAAAATCGGGATCGTTCACTTTGACCGGCATGCGGACATTCAGGAAAAGGATTTGGATGAGCGGATGCACACAACACCCTGGTTTCACTCGACCAATCTTCCAAATGTCCCGGCCAAGAACCTGGTGCAGGTCGGCATCGGCGGGTGGCAGGTGCCGCGGGAAGGCGTTGCGGTCGCGCGCGAACGCGAGACGAACATCATCACGATGAGCGATATGGAACGCATGGGCGTCGACAAAACGGCCGAGATGGCACTTGAGATGGCGTGGGACGGGGTCGACATGGTCTATATGTCCTTTGATATCGACAGCATCGACTGCGGATTCGTGCCCGGGACTGGTTGGCCCGAACCGGGCGGCTTCCTTCCGCGTGAGGCGCTTTCGCTGGCGGCGCAGGTGGCGGCCGAAGGCATTTGCGGGATGGAGCTGGTCGAAGTCGCACCGCCCTATGACCAGTCCGAGATCACCGCCTTGATGGGCACCCGGGTTATCGTCGATGTTCTTGGCTCGCTTGTGTCATCTGGCAAACTGGGCGCCCACAAACGGCACATCGACAAGCCGGTGACGGTCCCCCATGGTGAGTTTGAAGGAAAGCGCTGGTCCAATGCCACATGATATCGTGAATGGTCATATCGGCCACAACCATTCCCATGGCGAGCATCTTCACAGCCACATGCCTGACGCCGACAAGGCTCAGGAATTACTTGTTCTGACCACGCAGTTTATCGACGGGTTCATCACCGCGAAGGACAAGATGTCGTATCTTCGTCTTGCCGGCGTGCCGCTGGAAATCGCGTCCCCGGACGGCGGCCCCTCAATGAAGCTTGTGGATGTGCAGCTGACAACCGAATGGCAGGTTGGCACCGCGTCGCCGTCCTTTGGTTCGCGCGAGCTGTCCTATTTGCCCTATCCCGGCGACCTGGTCACCGAGCGGACCAATATGAACTTTGTATACGTCTCATTAGACGCAAAGGAAGTCAGGGACTTGCGGGGATTTCTTCAACATCACCCGGCCGCGCAGGACGTGACCTAGGTTAGAGGGTGCTATCTTCGATCAGCTGAAACGCGATCACGCAATTGGCGGCAGCGTGATGTGGGTCTTCCACCGGCACGGTGTCGAAGACGCGCTGCCACCGTTCGCCGTCAGGGGCGCTGGGCAACGTGATCGGTGTCGCAGGCCCAGCGTTAAACACGATGTAAAGCGCCCCGAAGCGCGGCAGATAGCTTGGCGTGCCCCGCGCCATGCGCATTTCGACCCCAAGGACATGCAGGTCGGGTGTGTTCCAATCTGCATCCGTCATTTCGGACCCGTCAACGCGCCGCCAAAACACATCTGGCACGCCGTCGACAACCCTGGCCTGTGCGTGCAAAAAGCGTTGTTGTGACAATATCTTGTAGCTGGCTCTGAAAGCGATTGCCTTGGTGCAGAAGGCCATGAAATCCGGATCGGCATTGTCCCAGTCCAGCCACCCGATCTCATTGTCCTGTGCATAGGCGTTGTTGTTGCCGCCCTGCGAATTGCCGAATTCGTCCCCGGCCAGAAGCATTGGCGTGCCTTGGCTGAGCATTAATGTCGCGATCATGTTCCGTTTCCGGGTCGCGCGTTTGGCAAGGATGGTTGGGTCATCCGTCGGCCCTTCGACACCACAATTCTGCGAGAAATTGTGGTCGTGCCCATCGCGGTTCTTTTCGCCATTAGCCTGGTTGTGCTTGCGGTCATAGCTGACCGTGTCTTCAAGCGTGAAACCGTCATGCGAGGTCAGGAAGTTGACCGACGCACTGGGACGCCGCCCGTCGTGATCGAACTGCGCGGCCGATGCAGAAACGCGGCGGGCCAGTTTGCGGACCATCATCTCGTCGCCGCGCCAGAAGCGGCGCGCGTCATCGCGGTATTTGTCGTTCCATTCCGCAAAGGGCGCGGGGTAGGCGCCCAGTTGGTACCCGCCATGCCCGATGTCCCACGGCTCGGCGATCAGCTTGACCTTATTCAGGATGGGGTCTTGCCGGACCGCACGGCAGAACGGACCGTCGCGGTCGAACACACCGCCCGTCCGCGCGATGGTCGACGCAAGATCAAAGCGGAAGCCGTCAACCCCCATGACCTCGACCCAATATCGCAGGGAATCCATCACAAGGCGCAGGACGAACGGGTGGTCCATGTCCAGCGCGTTGCCGCAGCCGGTGGTATCTTCATAATAACGCCGGTTTTCCGCCAGCCGGTAATAGCTCGCATTGTCCATCCCGCGGAAGCACAGCGTCGGACCGTTCTGATCGCCCTCGGCGGTGTGGTTATAGACAACATCCAGGATCACTTCGATCCCGGCGCCGTGAAACCGTTCAACCATTTTGCGAAATTCGACGATCGACGAGCCGCTCATATAGCGGGGCTCGGGCGCGAAGAACCCGTAGGACATGTAGCCCCAATAGTTGCGCAGCCCACGATCCACCAGAAACCGGTCATCGACAAAAGCGTGAACGGGCAAAAGTTCGACCGCAGTCA
This sequence comes from Pseudomonadota bacterium, assembly GCA_039033735.1. GTDB lineage: Bacteria > Pseudomonadota > Alphaproteobacteria > Rhodobacterales > Rhodobacteraceae > JAJDOD01. The sequence goes on along the minus strand of JBCCCA010000208.1, from coordinate 1,809 downwards.
CACCAAGCTTTGTCAGATGTTCAAGGATCGGGTCAGATGACATCGCGGCATAACTGCCCGCATTCGGGATATCATTGCGCGCGGCGGTCATCCCTTTCACGTGAGCTTCGTAGATGATTGTGTCGGACCAAGGACGATTGATCCGCCGGGCGGCAAAGGTGGCGCTTGTGCGTTCTTCGGCCACGACCGAGCGGGGCATGAACGACGCACTATCACGTGTATCAAAACTTAGATCGCCGTCCTTGTGTCCGACCGTATAGCCATAAAGCGCGTCATCCCATTTGACCGACCCGGTGATCTGTTTGGCATAGGGGTCGATCAGAAACTTGTTGGCGTTGAAGCGGTGCCCCTCGCTTGGGGCATAAGGCCCGTCGACACGGTACCCATATCGCTGTCCCGGCCGCAGACCAGCGATATAGCCGTGCCAGACATGTCCACTGCGTTCGAGTAACTCGATGCGATCGGTTTCCGCGCCCGTTTCATCACAAAGGCAGAGCGTCACTTTGCTGGCGTGCTGGGAAAAGACCGCAAAATTTACGCCATCAGCATAGGCCGTGGCGCCCAGCGGGGTGGACTGCCCCGCTGACAACTGTCTGTGAATCATGCCGTTACATCACCATACAAAGTCGCGTAGCGTTTCGCCGACGCCGTCCAATCAACGGCTTGGCTCATCGCGTTTCGTTGCAGCTTTGTCCAGAGTTTCTGGTCGGCGTAAAGGGTCGTCAGCGTGGTCAGAGCGTTTCTAAGCGCATCTGCGCTGACAGGGTGGAAATTTAGGCCATTTGCCACTGGTTTTGCCAATCCTGCGGCGTTAGCGGTAACAATCGTATCCGCCAGACCGCCCGTCAACGCCACAACAGGCAGGGTGCCATAAGCCAGACCGTAGAGTTGGGTCAGACCGCAGGGCTCGAACCGGGACGGAACAAGGATCGCATCGCCACCGGCAATCATCTTGTGGGACAAGGGTTCGTCATAGCCGACGCGGACCGCTACGTTCGGATCGCCCGAGGCTTTGAGGAAGGCTTGTTCCAGGGCCGGGTCGCCGCTGCCCAGAAGTGCAAGTTGCCCGCCGCGCTCCGTCAGTGCGGGCAAAGCGTCAAGCAACAGATCAAGGCCCTTCTGCTCGGTCAATCGCGAGATGACGACACAGAGCGGTCCGTCGGATTTTGGAAGTTTGAACAGGGTGCGAAGGGCCGTCTTGTTGGCCCGTTTCCCGGCAGGGGTTGTATAGGGCATGATATGCGGGTCTGTCGCGGGCGACCAAGCGCCGGTGTCCACGCCGTTCAGGATGCCCACCAAATCATCGCGCCGATGCCGTAACAGGCCATCCAGTCCCATACCGAACTCAGGAGTCATAAGTTCCTGTGCGTATGTCGGCGAAACGGTTGTTAACCGGTCGGCATAGACCAGCCCGGCTTTCAGGGTCGAGATATTGCCGTAGTATTCGACACCATCGGCGGTGAAGTCCTGCGCATCCAGCTTCAGTGCGGCAAGCTTGTCCGGCGGCGCGATCCCCTGGAACGCGATATTGTGGACGGTCATCACGGTTTTGGTGGGCAGGCCTTTTTGGCGGATATAATAGGGGGCCAGCCCCGCTTGCCAGTCGTGGCAGTGCAGCACCTGTGGCACCCATCCTTTCACAGCACCCTCGGCAATTGCGACGGCGGCCTGGGACAAGGCGGCAAAGCGTTCTGGGTTGTCCGGCCAGTCATGCCCCTCGGGCGTCAGATAAAGCGTACCGGGGCGGTCGAATAGGGCCGGAGCGTCAAGGACGAACAGCGACAGGCCGGCGTGGTCCGCGGCCAGAAG
>JBCCCA010000207.1:0-6196 GCA_039033735.1 Pseudomonadota bacterium | reverse complement strand
CTTTCGGGCGGGCAACGTCAGCGGGTCGCCATGGCGCGGGCGCTGGCCAAAGATAGCGGCATTTTCCTGTTTGACGAACCGTTGTCCAACCTTGATGCCAAGCTGCGTGGGCAAATGCGAGCCGAACTGGCGATGATGTCTCAGCGCGTTGAAAAGAACATGATCTATGTCACCCATGACCAGATCGAGGCGATGACACTTGCCGACCGGATCGTGGTTATGCATGGCGGCTATATTCAGCAACAGGGCTCGCCAGAGGCGCTATTCAAACGCCCGGTCAACAAGTTCGTCGCGGGCTTTCTGGGGTCGCCGCCGATGAACTTCTTGAATGGCGAGATCGAGGATCGTGATGGCGAAATGTACATCCTTGGCGAAGGCTTTGCGCTTCAGATCGAAGGCGAGGCGGCGCAGAAGGCACGCACACACAATCACAAGCTGGTAACGCTTGGCATTCGTCCGTCTGATCTGCGGTCCGATCCGGATGCACCCGCACATAAAGTGCTCTCGCTCGACGTGACGGTGTCGGAATATGTCGGTGCACAATCGGTGCTTTTGTGCAAATGCGGCAGCGAAACCGTGATGGTCGAGCTGGCGTCCGAAACACCGGTGGGCCTTGGTCAAACTCTGAAATTCGCGGTCAATCCGAACGGGGTTCACCTGTTTGATCGCGAAACTGAAAACGCACTCTAATAACTTTCAACGGGAGGAATAAGATGTTGAAAAGCATAAAACAAACGGCGCTAGGCCTTACGGCCACTGCGCTGTTGGCAAGCACGGCGCTTGCCGGTGGCCACGGTGGGCCATACGCCGAATACGCGGGCACGACGGTTGTTGTGAACTTCCCCGCGCACCCGCATTACAACGCGGTCATGAAGGTGCTGCCGGAGTTCACCGCGGAAACCGGGATCGAGGTCGAGGTCGATCAGCTGCCCTACCTCAAGATGCGGGAACGTCAGACGCTGGAACTGTCGCAGGACGAAGGTGAGTATGACCTGATTTCCTACGTCGTGTTTTCAAAAGCGGACTATGTTTTTGCGGACCAGTTGGAAAACCTCGCACGGTTCTTCATGGACCCGAAACTAGCAGATCCGTCCTACGACGCTGGCGACCTGATCGACGGTTACGTGCAGAACATCGGCGTTGCGGGCGGCTTCAAGGGCTATCTGCCAGGACCGACCGGGTCGCTATTCGGCATCCCGTTTGGGTCGGAAACCAGTGTTTTGGCCTATCGCAAGGACATCTTCGAAAAGCATGGTATCGCCGAGCCAAAGACCTATGACGATCTGCTGTCGGCGGCCTGCACGATCCCGGAAGTCGAACCGGGCATGGGTGGCATGGCCTCGCGCGCGGCATCTGGCCACCAGGCGAGCCACGCGTTCCTTCTGCACCTTGCCCCCCTGGGTGGCCGGGTGTTCGATGACAAGTGGGAACCGACCATCAACAACGCAGCCGGCGTTGCTGCAGCTGAAGCGCTGCGGACCATCGTCGAATGTGGCCCTGAAGGCGCCATGAGCTTTGGTCCTGCCGAAGCCGCCAACGCGTTTTCCAGCGGTCAGGCGGCCATGTTCCTCGACTCGATTGCGTTCATGCCGGGCTTTGAAGACCCCGAGCGCAGCCAGGTTGCAGGCAAGGTCGGCTATGCACTGCACCCAGAAGGTGTGCGTCGTGGTTCGCAGACCGGTGGTTTCGGCATCGGCATTCCGAAGAACGCCGAGAACAAAGAAGCGGCGTTCTTGTTGATGCAATGGCTGACGTCCAAAAAGGGTGACTTGATGGTGGCGATGGAAGGCGGCAACCCGTCGCGGTTCTCGACCTATCAGGATGCAGGTCTGAACGAGAAATTTCCGTTCTCGGCCACCTTTGGTGAAGCGCTGAAATACGCCGATCCGGACTGGCGTCCGATCATCCCGCCATGGGGCAAGATCAACGCTGATATCGGCACAACGATGTCCAAGGTTTTGACCGAAGGCCTGGATATTCAAGAAGCTCTGGACGGCGTTGCGGAACGTACGCGGGTCGTTATGGACGAGGCCGGATACTACACCTGGCAGTAATCCTCCCGGTAGGGCGGGGTCTGACCCCGCCTTACCACCTTCGCACGCAATGCGCTTGGCGGGGCAAGTCCCGTCTCAGGAAAAGCCTCAAGGACTAGCCCCATGGCTGACGCCGCCCTCAATCCTAGCACAGCCGCTCGCACGGCACAGCGCAATCGGGCGCAGCGCATGAACCGGTTGACGCCCTATATGTTCATGTTGCCCGCGGCGGTGATCATGGCCATCGCGCTGCTGTACCCGCTGGGGTATATGATTTGGGGCAGCTTCCGCGATTGGGACCCGACCCAGACGATTGGCGAGGCCGAGTTCGTCGGGTTGAAAAATTACATCACCCTCTGGAATGATCCGAACTTCCGGGAAAGCCTTGGGGTCACTCTAAAGTTCGCCTTCTTTGTCGTCACATTCGAGATGGTGATCGGCGTTGGTCTGGCGCTGCTTTTGGATCGCAACATTCGTGGCATGTCGATGCTGCGCACCATGTTTATTTTGCCGATGATGATCGCCCCCGTCGTGGTGGGTTTGATGTGGCGGTATATGTACCACCCGACCGTTGGCACCTTTAACCGCACGCTGGAAAGCCTTGGCCTGCCCAAAATCGATTGGCTGGGGGATTACGCGCTGATGAGCGTCATTATCGCCGACATCTGGAAGTGGACCCCGTTCATCTTCATTCTGTCGCTGGCCGCGCTTCAGTCACTGCCGCGGTCTGCCCTCGAAGCGGCCAAGATCGACGGCGCAACGGCGTGGCAGCAAATCTGGTATATCAAACTGCCGTTGATGATGCCTGTTCTGATCGTGACGCTGCTGCTGCGCCTTATCGATGCCTTCAAGGTGCTTGAGGTCATTCTGGTGATGACCGAAGGCGGCCCAGGGCTGTCGACTGAAATCCTTGCCCTTCGCATCTCGCGGACTGCGACCGAGTTCCGCGAGTTGGGCGTGGCCGCAGCCATGTCGAACTATCTGCTTCTGCTTTTGTTGGGCCTTACCGTCGCAATGTTCGCCTTCACCCGCTTGCAGGAGGCGCGCGCCGCCCGCGTCCGTGCCGCCGCCGAGGAGGACCTCTGATGGATCAATCCTACGAAAAGCAGAACCCGGCCTTTTATGCCGTGATCGCTCTGCTGGTCTTTATGAGCGTCGGTCCGGTTTTGTTGATGTTCGTCAACAGCTTTAAGCTGGATGTTGACATTATAAGCGGCACCGGTGGGCTGTTGTTCCTGCCGACGATCCAGAACTATGAAACTGCGCTTTGTGATATCTTGCCCTATGAACCGGATCACCTTGATTTCTGTTCGCTCAAGTTCGGTGGCGCTTTCATCAACTCGCTGATCATTGCGCTGATCTCGACTGCGCTGACGTTGGTGATCGGCTGCATGGCAGCCTATGCGCTCGTGCGGTTCCGCTTCATGGGCCGGGACACGGTCAGCTTGACCACGCTGATGGTCCGCATGGTTCCGCCCGCCGTTCTGCTGGTGCCTGTCTTCGGACTTTGGAACAACGAGTTCTGCCTTGACCGCGACGGCCTGCTCGGCGGCATGATCCGCGACATGGTGGGTGGCCGTGGCGACGTCTGCCTTGCGGGCACGCATACCGGCATCATCCTAATCTATGTCGCGATGAACTTGCCCTTCGTCATATGGATTCTGCAGAGTTTTATCGTACAGGTTCCGCCTTCGCTGGAGGAAGCCGCGCGCGTCGATGGAGCGGGTCCGTTTCAGGTGTTTTTCCTTGTGGTTTTGCCGTTGATCAAGCCGGGCCTTGCGGCAGCGGCAATCTTCACGTTTCGCATCGCGTGGAACGAGTACCTGCTCGCCTCGGCCCTGTCGGATCGTGACACCAAGACGGTCCCGATCCTGATCGTGAACAACATGAGCGAGTTCAACGTTGAGTGGGGCGTCATCATGGCGACCGGCATGTTGCTTGCCATCCCACCAATCATCTTCACGCTGTTTGCCAGCCGTCAAATCATCACCGGTATGACGGCCGGAGCGGTCAAGGGCTGATGGACTGGCTTCTTGCCCCAATCGACCCATCGCGCGCCCATGAGGTTGGCTTCGCCGTCTCGTGGCACGCCCGCGCGATGGTTTTGGGGTGGGGGGTGCTGGCACCGCTGGCCGTTTTGATTGCGCGCTTTTTTAAAGTGCTGCCGGGCCAGGACTGGCCGCGCGAGGTCGACAATCTTGTCTGGTGGCGCTCGCACTGGATGGGACAGAGCGTGGTGCTGGGGTTGACGGCCATTGGCCTGTCGCTGGTGTGGCCGATCAACTTTTCGGCCATGACGCTGCACAACTGGCTGGGCTTGGTGCTGATCGCTTTTCTGTTTTTACAAGTGCTGTTGGGTGTCTTTCGCGGCTCGAAGGGGGGGCCCACGGAACCCGACCCGCGCGGTCACCACTATGACATGACCAAGTGGCGCCACATGTTCGAGGCCTTGCACAAGTCGCTGGGATATGCGGCCCTGGTCTTGGCTGTGGTTGTTATCCTGACCGGTCTTTGGAAGGCCAATGGCCCGGTCTGGATGTGGGGCATGCTTGGCGTATGGTGGGTCGTGCTGATCGCGGCATTTGTTGCGTTGCAAAAGCGCGGTATGGCGATCGATACCTATCAGGCGATTTGGGGCGCTGATCCGAAACACCCTGGCAACCAATTGCCACAGCCGGGCTGGGGCGTGCGCCGGTGGAACGAGACAGAGGACGAAAGAGATGTTCGGAGTGATCGAGGGGACGGGGTTCGAAGTCATTGACCCCAGGTTCGAGGCCTGCCTGATCGGGCATGCCCGTGTGGAGCGGCTTTGGACCGGGGCGCGTTGGTCAGAAGGGCCAGTGTGGTTCGCGCCCGGTCGATACCTTGTCTGGTCTGACATTCCGAACAATCGGATGATGCGTTTCGACGAAACCGACGGGTCTGTTTCGGTGTTCCGGCAACCGTCCAATAATTCGAACGGCAATACGGTGGATCGGCAGGGCCGGTTGGTCAGCTGTGAACATCAGGCCCGGCGCGTCACCCGGACCGAGCATGATGGACGCGTTACCGTCATCACCGACCGTTTCGAAGGGAAGCGGTTGAATTCGCCCAATGATGTGGTGGTGAAATCCGATGGGTCGATCTGGTTCACCGATCCCAGCTACGGGATCATGATGGATTACGAAGGCGACCGGGCGGACAGCGAGATTGGTGCGTGCCATGTTTACCGCGTTGACCCCTCAGGCACGATCACGCAGATGACGACCGATTATGTGAAGCCGAACGGTCTGGCCTTTTCGCCGGATGAAAGTGTGCTTTACATCGCCGACACGGGCGCAAGCCACGATCCCGACGGCCCAAAGCACATTCGCAAACACAGTGTCGCGGCTGATGGCACGCTTGGCGGTGGCGAGGTCTTTGCCGAATGCACCGCCGGTCTTTTTGACGGCTTCCGGTGTGATCGCGATGGGCGCATCTGGAGTTCGGCGGCCGATGGTGTGCATTGCTATGCGTCGGATGGGACGCTGATCGGCAAAGTGCAGATCCCCGAATTGGTGGCCAATGTCTGCTTTGGCGGCCCGAAACTGAACCGCTTGTTCATTTGCGGCACCACATCGCTTTATTCGGTGTTCCTGAATGTGAACGGGGTTTCGCCGGTATGACATTGACTGAACCGACTTTGCGCCTGACCCATCACGCGGTGCTGAAGATGTTGCAGGCCGCCATCGCCAAGGCCGAGGAGATGGGCCAGCCGCAATGCATCGTGATCGTGGATGCCAGTGGGGAAACGCTGGCGCAGTTTCGCATGAGTGGTGCCAAATACCTGAGCCTGAAAAGTGCGCGGACAAAGGCGCGGACGGCGGCGTCGATTGGGGCTCCGACGACGGGCATACCCGAAACTGTCGGTCTTGCCATTGCTGCGGCGACCGGGGGAGATGTAACGCGTCTGCCCGGTGGGTTGCCGATCCATGTTGATGGTGTGCTTGTAGGTGGGATCGGCATTGGCTCGGGATCGGGCGATCAAGATATTGCTGTGGCCGAAGCCGCCTTGGCCGTCCTGAGCTGAGCTGAGCCTGGCCGCGACCATCTGCGTCAGGACAGATCGCGCCGCGTGACCTATCTCGCTTCCTGCGATGCGGTGGGTTAAACTGCTTGGCGAAAGCATCAGTTCGGGAGTGCGT
>JBCCCA010000206.1:0-6224 GCA_039033735.1 Pseudomonadota bacterium | reverse complement strand
GTTTTTCCGTTACAACCCTTCCCAACACCCGCAAGGGATGGGGCCATCTCTGCCGTCTTATTTCCCGCGGGCGTCTCAAGGCGGAAAAAGGTGCCTGCCACATCACGCTTGACGACCTTCTGGAGTTTGGCGGGGAAATGGTCCTGCTTCTGCACGCTCCACAAGCACAAAGGACCGGAACCGGCGCGGGCATATGGGCGTCACAAGCGGGACGCCTGACGCGCCGCTTTGCTGAAGATTGTTTTCTACTTCTCACACCCAAATATGATGGACAGGACCCCGAGCGCTTTGATTGGCTCGCCGGTCTTGCCAAAGACTTTGGCGTCCCCACCATTGCAAGCGCCGCACCATTGATGCACCACGGAAGCCGTCGCAAGCTGGCAGATGTTCTGACGGCGATCCGCGAAGGCCGAAAGGTTGACGAGCTTGGCCGCGCAGCCCTTGCCAATTCCGAACAGCGCCTGCGCTCCGAGGACGAGATGCGCCGCCTTTTGGGGCGCCATGCAGGTGCCGTCGACCGCGCCGCCGCCTTGGCCAAAACGCTTACCTTCCAGCTCGATGAACTCCGCTACGAATACCCGTCCGAAATTGCTAAAGGTGAAACCGCAGAGGGGCGGCTCAGACGCCTTGCTTATGAAGGGCTCAAGTGGCGCTATCCCTCGGGTGCGCCCAAGCATGTGAAGAAGTTGCTGGCCCACGAACTCGCGCTCATTGCCAAACTCAAGTACGAGCCTTATTTCCTGACTGTCCGCGATATGGTCGCCTTTGCACGATCCCGCAACATTCTCTGTCAGGGGCGCGGATCGGCAGCCAATTCCGTCGTCTGCTATTGCCTCGGCGTCACAAGCGTCTCGCCCGAGATTGGCACCATGGTCTTCGAGCGCTTTGTTAGCGAAGCTCGTAACGAGCCCCCCGACATCGACGTTGATTTCGAACATGAACGCCGGGAAGAGGTAATCCAGCACATCTACGAACGCTATGGCCGCGACCGCGCGGGCCTTTGCGCGACTGTTGTGCATTACCGCGGCAAACGCGCCATCCGTGAAGTAGGGCGCGCCATGGGCCTGACTGACGACACGATCGGTGCAATTTCCTCTCAGCTCTGGGGCTTCTTCGATACCTCAGGTATGGCAGAACAACAGCTCTGCGAGATTGGGCTCGACCCCACCGACAAGCGGCTTGCCCTGACTCTGCAACTGATCGCCGAGATACAGGGCTTCCCGCGCCACCTCAGCCAGCATGTCGGTGGCTTCATCATGACCCAAGGTCGACTTGATGAGCTTGTCCCCATCGAGAACGCCACGATGGAGGACCGCACGGTAATCTGCTGGGACAAGGACGACATTGAGAGCCTTGGCATCCTCAAGGTCGATGTGCTCGCCCTTGGCATGCTGTCTTGCATCCGCAAGGCCTTCGATCTGCTGAAAATCCATCATCGCGTGGATTACACGCTTGCGACGCTTCCGCCCGAAGACCCGACCGTCTATGACATGCTTTGCAAGGCGGACAGTCTTGGCGTCTTTCAAGTCGAAAGCCGGGCGCAGATGAATTTCCTACCGCGCATGAAGCCCCGCACCTTTTATGATCTTGTGATCGAGACCGCGATCATTCGCCCGGGGCCCATCCAAGGTGACATGGTCCACCCCTATCTGCGCCGCCGCAATGGTGAAGAAGAGGTCTCTTTCCCGTCCGACGAACTTGGCAAGGTGCTGGGGAAAACCCTTGGCGTGCCGCTGTTTCAGGAACAGGCCATGCAGATTGCCATCGTGGGTGCAGGCTTCACACCTGAAGAAGCCGACCGGCTGCGTCGCTCTCTGGCCACTTTCAAGAAACACGGTAATGTCAGCGAATTCCGCAACCGCTTTCTGAAGGGCATGCGCGAAAATGGCTATGAGGACGATTTCGCCGAACGTTGCTTTTCCCAGATCGAGGGCTTCGGCTCTTACGGCTTTCCCGAAAGCCACGCCGCCAGCTTCGCCCTTCTGGTCTATGCGTCCTCTTGGCTCAAATGCCACCACCCTGGCATCTTCGCCTGCGCGCTGCTCAATTCCCAGCCGATGGGCTTCTATGCCCCAGCGCAAATCGTTCGTGACGCTCGTGAACATGGCGTTGAGGTTCGACCCCCGGACATCAATGCGTCTACTTGGGACAATATCATGGAGCCTGACGGAAAAGGCGGCCTTGCCCTGCGCCTCGGCTTTCGTCAGATCAAATCCATGCGCGAAGAAGAAGCCACATGGATCGCGGCAGCGCGCGGGAATGGCTACCAGTCGGTTGAAGATGTCTGGCGGCGCGCTGGCGTCGAGCCACGCCTCCTACGCGTTTTGGCAGAAGCCGACGTTTTCGCCCCCCTCGAGCTTAGTCGCCGCGATGCGCTTTGGGCCGCAGCAGCGCTTTCTGCGGACAAACCGCTGCCTCTGTTCGCAGGCGACCTTGACGGCGAAGCCATCGATGAACCCGCCGCCTATCTGCCACAAATGACGGACGGCGAACACGTGGTAGAAGACTATGTCGCCATGCGCCTGACCCTGCGGGCCCACCCAATCGCGTTTCTTCGCCACAAGCTGACCCCCGGCGCCCCAAAGCTTGACCCCGGAACAGGCGGCGGTGGTGGTGGCTTACAACGCGCCAGAGCTCTGACACGGACAGACATCTGGGGGGCTGTTGGCGATGAACGATCCAGTCGTCGGCACTAACTGATTTGACCCAGCGCAAAGTCCTCGCCCCACATCAGCGCTAAAGTGGACCCATACCAACAAGGCGAGGGAGGCCGAAATGCTGGATATTTCAAACGCCAAGATTGCCCGCGTAATCTTTCTGGCACGGGAACACGGACCCGACACCGCACACCTGACCGACTACATTTCCGGCCTGAATTACGATGAGAAGTCCAGTCTGGTCGCCCTTATGTGGGTTGGCCGGGAAAGTTATGAGCCTTCAGACATTCAACGGGCAAAAAAGGACGCGGAGGCCGAAGCAACCGCCCCGACCGAGCGATACCTTGCCGGAATACCGGACCTGCCCGACCTTCTTGAAGACGGATTGGACAAGCTTGGCATCAGCGTCGCTGACGTCGAAGATAAAATGTGACACCGCCTGCTGCCATTCAAGCAACATGCTATGCGATGGATGAATAGCCGAGGGGCTTCTCACGTCACGGCGGTCGCTACTCCTAGCTGCAACGCAGCGCTCAACATGCGCCTTACCTTTGACGACGCGCTGACCTAACATGATGTCATGCCACAGCCCATTGACGACAAACCACGCTGTTTTGGATCGCATTCCGAAACCTATGCACACTACCACGACACTGAATGGGGTGTGCCCGTTCGCGAAGACCGTCTGCTTTTCGAGATGCTCATACTCGAAGGTGCGCATGCGGGGCTTTCTTGGGAAACCGTCTTGAACAAGCGTGATGGATACCGAGAAGTCTTCCACGATTTTCATGTTGAGCGCGTCGCTAAGATGACGGATTTCGAGCTTTACGAAGCCCGTCAGAACACAGCCATTGTCCGGCACAAGCAAAAGATCGAAAGCACCCGGAAAAACGCCCGCATCTTCCTGACGATGCAAGCCGAATTCGGATCTTTCTCAAACTGGCTATGGGCACATGTCGACGGCACGCCGCTGCGCGGACATTGGGAGCTTAAAGAAGATATTCCTGCGTCCACCCCGCTGTCCGATCAAATCTCCAAAGACCTCAAGAAGCGCGGCATGAGTTTTGTCGGCACAACAATCATGTATGCTTATTTGCAAGCCGTTGGGGTTGTGAATGATCATTGGGAAGGCTGCTGGAAATCCGCGCCTCAAGATCACCGACCCTAGGTCACGCTAACGCAGTCGGCGCAAAACCTCATAACTTGCATAGCCGTCGGGCACCATGCCTTGGGTGGACTGGAAACGCCGGATCGCCTGCACCGTATTTGGCCCGATCACCCCGTCGACACCTTTGGTGTTGAACCCGCGCGCTGTCAGCAAGCGCTGCATTTCTTTCTTTTCGGCAAAGCGCAGGTTTCGGTCATCGCGCGGCCAGCTCGCCCGGATGGGGCCATCTCCGCGAATTCGATCAGACAGATGCCCGACGCCGATCACGTAAGCGTCCGCGGCGTTATATCGTTCGATGACGTGAAAGTTGTCGAAAATCATAAAGGCCACACCTTGCGCCCCGGCGGGCAGCAAGATCGAGGCGCGACCATGGTTCGGAACCCGCCCACCGCCCACGTCGCGCACGCCCATCGCCGCCCACTGCGCTGGCGACTTTTTCACGCGCTCGCCGGTTTGGCTGAAGTCGAAGTTACGCGGCAACACAACTTCCACACCCCAAGGCTGACCTTTGGTCCAACCGAAACGCTTTAGGTAAGCGGCGGTCGACGCCAAGGCATCCGTTGGATCATCGGACCAAATGTCCCGCTTGCCGTCGCCGCGAAAATCGACGGCGTATGACAAGTACGACGTCGGGATGAACTGCGTATGCCCCATCGCTCCGGCCCAGCTTCCGGTCATCCGTCGTGGAGGGACGTCACCGGATTGGATAATCTTTAAAGCGGCAATCAACTGGCTTTCAAAAAACTTACCGCGCCGCCCGTCAAACGCAAGCGTGGCAAGCGCTTCGATAATCGGCTCACTACCACGAAACGACCCGTAGGCACTTTCAAGGCCCCAGACGGCTGTGACCACCTCGGCTTCGACCCCATAGCGCCCTTCGATTTCATTCAGCAGGCGACGATGCTTGCGGAACGCATCTCGCCCGTTGGACACGCGTGTCGGCGAGACTGCGCTATCAAGGTATTCCCAAATCTGTTTCGTGAACTCTGACTGGTTTCGATCGCGCCGAACGACATCTGTATTGTACCGAACTCCTTGAAACGCAGCATTGAAGACGCTGTCACGGATGCCCGCAGCCCGGGCCCGTGACCTGAAGCGATCGATCCAGCGTTGGAACGAGATGTTAGACGTAGCTTGCGCCAGCACGACGGTCGCCTCCTCTCCTGCAAGAGCCGGGCGTTGCTTTGGGGCGATGCTCTGCTCGGGCGCGGCGTGAACGCCTCCAGACAAACTTAGGCAGAGCGCAGCATAAAGAATGAGACGCATAGTGACGAACCTGCTCGTTGTTTTGAAAAAGTGTAGACCAGAAATCAGATTCCCGGAAGCCATCTGACGCATATCGGCAGAGTCTTGCGGCGGGTTTGTTGCAACCGCCCCTACAACTATCGCTTGCGCGCCAATTTGCGCTTTGTCTTGGCAGACTTCTTTTTTGATCGGATCAGTTTTCGTTTGGGCGACCGACGGCGTGTGGCAGACGGACCCCGCGAAAATGTGGCGCCATCAAGCTCCAACAACTCAAGCATCAAACCGCCTGTGACGGGAACAGCTTCCGTGAGACGAACCAAAACCCGTTGGCCGACCTCAATGGTCAGTCCGGTATCCGAACCTGTTAGCGTCTGTGCGTCACGGTCGAAGTGAAAATATTCGCGACCGATTTCCCGGATTGGCAGCAAGCCGTCGGCGCCCGTTTCATCTAGTCGGACAAAGGCTCCGAACCGCTGTATGCCAGAAATGCGGCCGGACAGCTCGGTACCAACACGGTCGGACAGAAATGCAGCAAGATACCGGTCCGTTGTGTCGCGTTCAGCCTCCATCGAGCGACGTTCGGTGTTCGAAATATGCTCGCTTGTACTGTCCAGACGACCGATATCCGCGTCGGTTAGACCATCATCGCCCCACCCATGCGCTGATATCAGAGCGCGGTGCACAACCAGGTCCGCATACCGTCTAATGGGTGACGTGAAATGCGCATAGGCTTTCAGAGAAAGCCCAAAATGCCCGAAGTTACGCGGGCTGTAATAGGCCTGTGTCATTGATCTAAGAACGGCAATATTGACCGCTTCTTGATGGTCGGTGTCTTTGGCTTGATGCAAAAGGCGGTTCAGTTGCCACGTCTTGAGGACCTGACCTTTCGCCAACACCAAACCCGCCGCTTCGGCCGTTTCGCGGAGACTTTCCAGCTTCTCGGGGCTTGGTTCTTCATGCACCCGAAACAAAAGCGCTGCGCGTTTTGCAATCAGCGTTTCAGCCGCCGCGACATTCGCCAGCACCATGAATTCTTCGATCAGGCGATGGGCATCCAGCCGATCTTTGAACGCAACGGAGCGCACCCGGCCTTTTGCATCAAGCTCGATCTGACGCTCGGGCAAATCCAAGTCCAGCGGCTGGCGCACTTCGCG